>NZ_CP039967.1 GCF_005234135.1 Pseudorhodobacter turbinis | reverse complement strand
GATCGGGGAACGGTTGGGGCTGCAGCTCTCGGCCGCTTTGGACCAAGATGCAGATTTAGGGCCGCGTTTGTGCCAGAACCTTACAAATTCCGCCCCGCAAGGCACTGAGGCAGAGCTGAAGATCTTGGCAGATGCCGTCGCGCCAAATGTGAAAACAGGCTCTGTTAAAGCGAAAACAGTGACTGAAGAGCCGTTTTCCACGCATATCCCGCGTTCGGGTCTGACGGTGCGTGTGCATAAAGGGGATGGCCGGGTAGAGATAAGCGGCGCAGCCCTGACACCTGATTTGCGCGCGCGTCTGTTGCTTTGGCTGGAAACCCCGACATCGTGATCCGGTCAAAATGTTTCGCGCGCGAAACATTTGAGGGTAGGGGCAGGGCCCACGCATGATGCGCCCTGCCGGTTTTATAAAATCGCTTTAGGCGCCATCGGCACCAAGTTGTTTGCGGCCAATGCTGTCATAGGCTTCAAACCCGGCACGGCGTGCATCCTGGGCGGTATAGATGTTGCGCAGATCGGCAAGCCGCGCCTTGGCCATAGAGCCTGCCAGACGTGTCAGATCCAAGGCGCGGAACTCGTTCCATTCGGTCAGGATCACCAGCAGGTCTGCGTTGCGGGCGGCATCATAAGGGTCATCATTCCACGTCACACCGGGCAAGAGCGCCTCACCCTCATGGCGGCCTTGCGGGTCCACCACATGCACGCGGGCCCCGCCACCGACCAGTGACGGGATGATTGTCAGGCTGGGGGCGTCGCGCATGTCATCGGTGTTGGGTTTGAAGGTTACGCCCAAAATAGTGATGGTTTTGCCGTTAAAGCTGCCGTCACACATATCCAAAAGCTTGTCGACCATCCGGCGTTTGGTTTCATCATTCACCTTGATCACGGTTTCGGTGATCTGCATCGGTACGGCATGATCTTGGCCCATACGGGCAAGCGCGCGCGTATCTTTGGGAAAACAAGATCCGCCATAGCCGGGACCCGCGTGCAAGAACTTGTTGCCGATGCGGTTGTCCATGCCCATGCCCTTGGACACCTGCTTGATATCGGCACCGACTTTTTCGCAAAGGGCGGCAATCTCGTTGATGAAGGTGATCTTGGTCGCCAAGAACGCATTGGCGGCATATTTGATCATCTCGGCGCTTTCCAGATCGGTGATGACAATCGGGAAATCACGCAGATAGAGCGGGCGGTAGATATCGGACATTACCTCGGCGGCACGGTCCGATTGCACGCCCACGACCACGCGGTCCGGTTTCATGAAATCATCAATGGCGGCCCCTTCGCGCAGGAACTCAGGGTTTGAGGCCACGTCGAAATCCAAGCCCGGATTGGCCTTGGCGACGACCTGTTGCACTTGGCGGTTGGTGCCGACCGGAACCGTGGATTTGGTGACGATCACCACGTAATCTTTTGCGGCTTGTGCGATCTCTTCGGCGGCGGCCATCACATAGGTCAGGTCCGCATGGCCATCGCCGCGGCGTGTGGGGGTGCCTACGGCGATGAACACGGCGTCGGCATCGGCCACCGCTTGCGCCAGATCCAGTGTGAATGTCAGCCGCCCTGCAGCGACGTTTTTGGCCAGCAAGTCTTCTAGGCCGGGCTCATAGATAGGCACTTCGCCACGGTTGAGCATATCAATCTTGCGCGGGTCCTTGTCGACGCAGACCACCTCATGCCCGAAATCGGAGAAACACACACCTGATACAAGCCCGACATATCCAGTTCCGATCATTGCAATTTTCATGGGTCGTTCTTCCTGTTACTGTTTTGGGCGCAGGGCGGGGCCAAAGGTTTGGAGTGGGAAAGGGACGCAAGCCCCTTTAAATCAAGAGGCGCGGTTCACACAATCCACGATTTTATCGACAACTTCGTTAAGCAGGGCCTGATCTTCAGCCTCGCCCATAACACGGATCAAAGGTTCGGTGCCGGATTTGCGGATCAAGAGCCTGCCGCTTGTGCCAAGGGTGGCCTCACCGTCTGCGATGGCCTGTTGTACCTCGTCGCTGTCCAAGGGGGCCTTGTCGCGGGCATAGCGAATATTGACCAGCTTTTGCGGGACCAGGTCAAACACCCGGCCCAATTGGCTGGCCTTTTTGCCGGTTTCGACCATGGCGGCCAAAAACTGCAGCGCCCCGATAACCCCGTCGCCGGTGGTCGCGTAATCGGTCATCACGATATGGCCCGATTGTTCGCCGCCCAGATTGTGGCCTTTGGCGCGCATCATCTCCACCACATGGCGGTCGCCCACGGCGGTACGTTCCAGCCCGATGCCCTTACTTTCCAAGAAGCGTTCCAGCCCGAGGTTGGACATGACAGTTGCCACCAAGGCATTGCCCTGAAGTCGCCCTTCACGCGCCCAATGCGAGGCAATCAGCCCCATGATCTGGTCACCGTCGATGATATGGCCGGTCTCGTCGATCAGGATGACGCGGTCGGCATCCCCGTCAAGGCAGATGCCAATATCGGCGCGGCTTTCGCGCACCTTGCGCGCTGCGGTTTGGGGATAGGTGGATCCGCATTCGGCATTGATGTTGAAGCCGTCCGGCTCCACCCCGATCGGGATCACTTCGGCGCCCAATTCCCACAAAACGGCGGGCGCAGTGCGATATGCGGCACCATTGGCGCAATCGATCACAATGCGCAGCCCGTCCAGCCGTTTACGGCCCGGAAAGGTGGTCTTGGCATATTCGATATAGCGCCCGCGGGCATCATCCAGCCGCCGGGCGCGCCCGATGTTTTCAGGCGCGGCAAGGGCGATGTCCTGTCCCAGAAGGTTCTGGATGCTGGCTTCGTCATCGTCACTAAGCTTGAAGCCGTCCGGCCCGAAAAACTTGATACCATTGTCGATGGCAGGGTTGTGGCTGGCCGAAATCATCACCCCGACATCAGCCCGCAATGAGTGCGTCAGATAACCGATGGCCGGCGTGGGCACGGGCCCCAGCACAAAAACATTCATCCCTGTAGAGGTAAAACCCGCCGTCAGCGCGGTTTCGATCATATAGCCGGACAGGCGTGTATCCTTGCCGATTACGACGCGATGCTCTTGCTTGTCGCGCCGGAAATGCCGCCCCGCTGCCGCCCCGAGGCGCAAAGCCACCTCTGCGGTCATGGGCCAACTGTTTGCCTGACCGCGCACCCCGTCAGTGCCGAACAAATCTTTGGACATGTCATTCCTTCCCGTGGGTGCTGCTATCGCGATGCGTCCTCCTACAATTTCAGCCATGGCAATTCAATTGCCATGAGAATTTAGAGTAAAAATGCGCCCGTCAGGGGGAAGGGGTCAGAACGTAAAGATCGTTTCGATCAGCTCGGCGCTGCTGAGGTCTTCATCAAAGATGATCATGTCACCTTGATCAAAAGATAGCGCTAACTGCCCGTCGACCTCTGTCCGGAAACGGGCCACGATATCGGCCGCATCCGTTAGCCCGCCGGTCAACTCCGTGGACAGGTATATCTCGTCCTGGGTTTCCAGCCCCGAGATCGTGTCCTGATCATGGCCGCGATCAAAGATGAAGGTATCGGCCAGCGTGCCGCCGCGCAAAAAGTCATTGCCCGCGCCGCCGATCAGCGTGTCCACCCCTTGTGCGCCGTAAAGCACGTCGTCGCCATCGCCGCCCTCCAAAAGATCATCCCCTGTGGCGCCATAAAGCGCGTCATTACCGGCCCCGCCATAAAGGTCATCATTGCCGATGTTGCCATAGATTTCGTCATTGCCGTCGCCGCCATAAATCTCATCATAGCCAAAGCCGCCCGACAGGAAATCATCCCCAGCATCACCATATAGAAGATCCACGCCTTCGCTGCCGTAAAGCTCGTCATCGCCTTCGCCGCCATAAAGCGTATCCCAGCCGGTGCGCCCGATGATCGTGTCATTGCCGCTACCGCCATAGGCAAGATCGGCCCCATTGCCGGGGCTGATCCAATCGTCTCCGGCCCCACCATAAAGCAGATCAACGCCGGTGTTGGACAAGAGCCGGTCGTCGCCGTCGCCACCATAAAGCGTGTCTGCGCCCGTGCCGCCTGTCAGCGTATCATTGCCGTTGCCGCCATATAGGACATCGGTGGAGCTATCGCCCCAAAGCGCATCATCGCCACCCTCTCCATAAAGGCTATCTGCGCCCGTCCCACCGTAAAGCGCATCATGGCCCTCGCCGCCCCGAAGCACGTCATGCCCTGCACCGCCATCGAGGATATCGTTGCCATAACCGCCAAACAGCATATCGCTGTCGTCGCCGCCGAATAATGTATCGTTGCCGTCCCAGCCGAAAAGGCTGTCGTCGCCGGCGAGGCCCCACAAAGTGTTGTCGTTTGCGTCGCTCTCCATGGAATCGTCATCATCGGTGCCTTGGAAATCCAGCTCTATTCCGGCGGGTGGGGAAGGCGGGGACAGTCTGGCAATGCCCAGCACATCAATATCCAGCAGGTCGTCAAGGCTAAGACGGCTGCCATTGGCGGACCGCAGGATCAGCAGCTCGTCGCCATAGCGGATGTCGACACCATAAGACTGGCTGACGACGTTAAGCTGCAATGTCGAATACAGGCCCTTCCATGCGCTGACATCAATGCGGTCGGTCGCGATCTGAAAGTCGGTGATGGTGTCTTTTTTGCCGTCGGCTTGCAGCACAAACAAATCGGCACCCGCGCCGCCGGTCAGCTGGTCCTCGCCGTCGCCGTCCAGCAAGATATCATCGGCCGCACCGCCGGTCAGGGCGGCGCCTCCGTTCTTGCCCGCAAGCTGCAACCCTTCACCCGGATCGTAAACGATATGGGTCAGGCCCGCTTCGGTTTCGGAGCTTGCAACCAGATGTATCAGGCCGCTTTGTGCGCTTAAAGACAATGCGCTGAGGCTGTCCAGCCCCAGCGTTTGTGTATCTTCCAGTGTTTCAAGGTGCAGCAGTTGCCCGTTCGGCAAAAGCGAAAACAGGCTAATCCCGTTATCACTGCCGCTGACCGCGATATAGGTGCGGTCACCGACCACCAGCGTTTCCATCAAGGTGGCATCGTCAAAGCGCATGCTTAGATCATCAAGCATATGATCCACGACCACCATCTGGCCGTCAGGGCCGGGCTTTACGACCGATAGGGAATTGCTGCCTGCGGCCGAGACCAGCAAAAATGGCTGCCCTGCCGCCGTAACAGAGACGATATTGGTGGTGTTAGACACCCATAGCCCGTCCTCGATCGTCAAGGTCCCGACCTCGGTCAGCTTTCCTGTGGCGCTCAGCTGGAATGCGCTGATCCCCGGTTCGCTTGAGGATGCAGCGTAGACATAGGTATCCCCGTCAAGCGTAACACTGGCCAGCCCCACGGGGTCAGCCAGATAAAGCGTATCACTGTCGCCAAGGGTATCGCGCAGAACGGGCTGCGTGCCGGGGCTGTATTCAAAGGTTGAAAGCCCCGCTTGTCCGGGCAATGCAGCGACCGCCAGTGTAAGGCCACCCACCTGTGTCAGCAACAGTTGCCCTGCATCACCGGCCTGCCCCGACTGCCCCGAGAAATAGCCGCGCGATGTGGCGGTTTGCCCTGTGCTGTCGCGTTCCAGTACATCAAACAGATCGCGCACGACTCGTGCCGAGCCGAGCTGGACAAAGCTGTCCGCGGTATAGGTCGTGCTGTTATGCTGTATTGTGCCGTTTGACAGGCTGAAGGCCCCCGCCCACAGACCCCGCCCGGCATGCAGCAGGAACTCAATGCCATCCTTGGCACTACCGTCTATTTCAAACCACGGTTGCGTTGCGCCCTGTACCGGCCCTTCCGCATCTGCACCGTCGTTATCCCATGATATGCGCGATGCGCTAATGATCTTACCCACAATATCCCCCAAGATATCCCGAGGATAATTTGCACCACTGTCATGCAGTTAGGGTGGCTGTATTGTGTTGGGATGGTGGACAATGCTGCCGTTTTTACAGAAGCTTTAAAATAGATCTTTACTTGGAGTTATCCATGGTCCGGATATGGACATCCAAGGCCTCTTCGATGTCGTCGTAAAACCGCGCATGACCGTTTTCCAGCACAACGCCAGCCTGACACAGATTGCGCATTTCGGGGATGGAATGGGTCACCACCACGGCGCCGGAATGGGCCATCCGGTCCTTGAACACCTCGGCACTGCGGGTGCGAAAGGCGCGGTCGCCGACGGAAGTAACCTCATCCACCAGATAGGTATCAAACTGGATGCCCATCGACACACCAAAGGCCAGACGCGCCTTCATGCCCGAGGAATAGCCCCGCACCGGCAAATAGAAATTCCGGCCCAAGGCGGTGAATTCCTGCACGAAATCAGTAAGTTCCTTAGTGTCGATCCCATAGATGCGGGCAATGAAACGGGTGTTTTGCGCACCGCTTAGATCGCGGTGGAAACTGCCGGCAAAGCCGACCGGAAAAGACAGCGATCCACGGGTGATCATCTGGCCGGAATCCGGGTTCATATTGCCGGCGATGATTTGCAGCAACGTCGATTTGCCGGCCCCGTTGCGCCCCATCAAGGCCACAGACATGCCTGCTGGAAAGGTCAGGTTGACGTCTTTGAGCACATATTTGCGCCCCCAGCGGGTGGGAAAGCTTTTGGTCAGGTTGCGCAGCTCTATCATGGGTGGCCCCTACCGGCGGTCCCGCAAGGAATAAAAGACCAAGGCAAGAATGGCCCAGCTGATTGTCGCAAAGAACGCGCAGAGCAAAAACAAAAGCATCCGGCGTGGATGTTCGGCGCTTTCGGCCATGGTCGGGCCGACATAGGCCGCCAGATAGCGGCTCTGGCGTTGCGCCTCGGTCTGGGCGCGGTCGAAACTGGCAAGTGCGGTTGCATATTGCTGTTCGGCAAATTCACGGTCCACGATCAGCCGTTCAAACTCGGCAACCACGGTGGCATAGTTTTGTCCGTCGGCGATATTCCCGCCCTGTCCGAACTGTTGGCGCTCTTGCTTGATGCGGGCCTCGATGGCGCTGATCCGGCTGGAAATCTGGGTCAGCCGCGGGTCGTTTTCGCGGGTGTTTTGCCCCATCAGGTCAAATTCAATCAGCGCCTCGCCCAATTGTTGCTGCAAGGAATTGAGCAAACCCATCTGGCCCTGAATGGCGGCTTGCGGGTCCACAATCTGGGTGCGCAGGCGGAACCGGGTCAATGTGGCGCGAATGTTCTTGAGGGCAATCTCGGCCTTGCTCAGATCCTCGCGGGCATAGCGTGTGGCATCCTCACGCGCGATGCTGGACAGCTGGTTGATCATCTCCGAGCTTTCGGAAAATATCAGCGTGGCGATCCGGTTGACGGTGGCGGGGTCAAAGGCCCGCACTTCCAGCTCCAACAGGCCGGTGCCGGGCGCATAGGACACCCGGACCATTTTCTGCCAGTAATCTACCAGTTCCTCAATCGTGGCGCCGGGGCGCAGGCTGAAGACTGGATCCGCGTCGTGATTTACGGCATAGAGGCGGCGCAAATCCAGCTGCGCATCAATACGTTGCACCAGCTCTTGCGAGCGGACAAATTCGAACAATATGTCACTATCGCTGGAGGAGGCGGATGAGACCTGCCCCAAAGAGCTGATCAGGGTCGATACCAAAGGCGCCTCTTCGCGGCGCACGGTAAAGCCGATTTTGGAGACATATTGGTCCTTGGCGACCTGATAAAGATAGCCGCCAACGCCGCCCATCGGCAGCAGAACGAGGATGATAAAGCTTAGGATCAGCCCGTAATGGCGTTTCTTCATGCGGGCAGGGCCTGCAACCGGGGGAACGGGTGTTTTCGGTTTTTGGGGGGGGGCTGGCTTGCCAGATGGTTGCGGCGACGCAGAAGAAGATGTCATTGCAGTTTCCGGCCTAAATTCAGATATACTGGTTTCGTATTTGTATAACATGAGCCATGGTGCAGCAATGACCAAACCGCCCTTAGAAAATGCAGGGATATCTGCAATCCGGCCGGCGGCAGTGCCCAAGCTGCACTACCGTACAGGGCGGGCGGTTACGGCGTTGATCATCCGGGAGATGGCGACCACCTACGGGCGCTCTCCGGGGGGGTATTTTTGGGCGGTGGCACAGCCGGTCGCGCTGATTGTGGTGCTGTCATTGGCATTTTCCATGCTGCTGCGCAGCCCGCCTTTGGGCACCGATTTTATCCTGTTTTATGCCACGGGCTTGATGCCGCTGCGCATGTTTCAAACCCTGTCGATCAATGTGGGCGGGGCGTTGCAATTCAGCAAACCCTTGTTGGGCTATCCACGCGTGACCTTTGTCGATGCGATCCTGGGGCGGGCGATTTTGACGGCCTTGACGCAGTTCACCGTGTCGCTGATTATCTTTACTGCCGTCAATCTGTGGACACATAGCAGCGCCATCAATACCTATGAGATCATCATTGAAAGCTATGCTCTGGCAATCGTTCTGGGGATAGGTATCGGCACGTTCAACTGTTTCTTGTTCACGCTTATGCCAGTTTGGCGGCTGATCTGGGGGATCGCAACGGGCCCGATCATCCTGATCTCGGCGGTGCTTTATCTTTATGAGGATACGCCACTTTTTGCGCAAGAGTACCTTTGGTTCAACCCGTTGGTGCATATCATCGGGCTGTCGCGCATGGGGTTTTATTCAACCTATAGCCCGTCTTATATCAGCATCCCTTTCGTGCTTGCTTGCGGGTTGATCCCGGCCTTTTTCGGTGTGTTGCTGCTGCGCAAATACGGGCGCAGCATTTTGTACCTTTAAAGGGTCTGGCGGATCTGGAATTCCCGGTCATGGAACCGCGCCACAGTATCCAGCACGCGGGTGCCCAGATCGCGGGGACAGAACATATCCTCCATCCAGCGCGGATCGGGGGAAGGGGGGTCCAGCGTCAGAACGCGCTCTGTCGGGGTGATCAGGTTGCTGTTTGCAAACAGGCGGCGCATCGGTTCGACCAATGGGTCGCGGTAGGCATCGACATAATCAAGATGGACCATAGAGGGCAGCCCCGCGCGCAGCAGGTCTATGGCAGCCGTGGAGGTGCAGGTGATGCCAAGGGCGGCCGTTTCCAGCGCCTTTTCCATGGTGATATCGGTCAGGTGCAGGTTTTCGGGAACCGTCCCCAAAGCCTTCATCAGTGAGGGGTAGTCATAGCGTTCCAGATGCAGGTGTTTGCGGTTCTCATTGGGCAGATGGCGCAGTTTGATAAACACTTTGCGGTCAGGATTGGCGCGCGCAATGGCGGCCATCATCCGCAGCATATGTATCCGCCCGCGCTTCGTGGAGGGGCTAAGCGCTTGGGTAAAAAAGAAGATATCACGGCGTTGATCCAGATCCGCAGGTGCCCCTTGCGGCAGCAGGGCCGAGGGGTGCCCAAAACCGACATCCTGCCAGCCTGCATCCAGATCGGCGGCCAAGGCGTTGTAGTCCTTGATCGCCCCACGTGGAAACAAATAGACCCCGTCACAATGCAGGCGGCGCATGAAGCCTTGCTCAGGAAAGAAGTCCAGCCCGCCCAGAAAGCTGACAACACAGGGCCGGTTGCCCGACCAGCGCGCCACAGGGTTTTTGAGCCGGGCAAGCATGGCACGGTAAATCCGGCTGGTCAGAATGGCCGAGACATCGGGATCCTGCATCAAGGCGATCAGGTCTTGGCGCGTAACGATCCTGCTGGGACCTTCGGGCAACAGCTGTGATATCTGGCGGTAAGAGAGCACGCTTTCATCCGCGAACCATGTCATCTGGACAGGGCAATCGGGATCGGCGGCCAAAAGTGCGGCCCGCATACGTTGCGCAAAAATCAGCGTTGAATCGTCACTAAACAGCACAATTACTGGTTTTCTGGCGTTGGGGTCGGCTGCTGGATATTGGTCTTGGGGGATGTTCATTTCAGCTTTGCCTCGAACTCTTCCAATGCCGTGCGGGCACGTTTGTTATGGGCAATGTTGGACGGCAAAAGATGCACGATCTGAAAGATTTCATACTGCACGAAGCGTGACAGAATAAGGACCGGAACGCCGATAACCGGAAGGCGGGCTATCCGGTATATAACTTTGCCAACATACATTTTCTTTATACGGTCAAACATAGGGCCCCCTTTATAGGTTGCTTACCCCGCACCACCTTGGCTTGTAAACGGGCGCGGCGCTCGCTCACTTGTGGCAGGGGGCAGAATGTGCGAATTTCGGGCAGCACACATAGCGGTGATCCACAGACAGGCAAGAGATCAGGCAACAGATGACGGGCCCCACCTATGTTGTTGCAGGCAACGGCACCTCAATCGCACATCCGACCGCAGGCAGCATCCTTGCCAGTGATTTCATGGTGCGCAGCAATAACTTCTTTTTTGAACCCCAAAGCTTTTTAGGCCGCCGTGTGGATCTGGCCGTGATGGGCGGTGATCCAAGGGTCGCGCCTTTCATGTTCGAGACCCTGTGGCAGTGTCGCGGCACCTATGATTTGCGGGCGTGGACCAGCCATAACCCGGCCGTGATCCGTGCTGGTCGCCGCCGTTTCGGGGCATTGTTCCAGCCGCTTTGCTATGGCGATGACGGGCTGGCGGCGCAGGTGCAGGGTTTGATCGCGTGCTATGGCTGTAAGCCTATGACTGGCACCTATGCGGTGCTGGCCGCCTATGGTCAGGGGGCGGGCAGGATCATTCTGACGGGGATCGATTTCTACGACAGCCAGAAACGTTACAGCTATGATGCCGGCAAGAACCAAAGCGCGCTTTTGGGGCAGGATCTGAACTATCGCGGGCTGGATATACGGCAGCATAACATCGATCTGGATCTGGAGATCCTGACATTGGTGCAAGAGCATACGGGCGGTGCATTGCGGCGCACGACCTCTGGGTCAAGGCTGGATGCGGTGATGGATTTGGCCGAAAACCGGCAGGGGGCGGGCCCTGATATTGTGCCGACCACCCCGCCGACAGATTGGGCTTCTTGGGCGGGGCTTTATCCGATCGCGGCGCTAAAGCTTTTGCGACGGTTGCGCCGCGTTTGGGGGGGGCCGAAAGGTTAGGGGCGGCAAATCACCGTCAGCGACCCGCGCGCGGTTTCAAAGAAGGGATCACCCGTGCCGGTATAGATCGGATCTATGCGCCGGGGGCTGTCCACACGACTCATGGCTTGCTGAAACAAAATCTCTGCCCCCGCGGCCTTCAAGGCCTCTACAAGCGCTTGGCCGGTGAAAAACAGCGTGTGCGGGTCTTGGCGGTGGCCTGCCAGATGCAAATAGCTGTGCCCGCCTTGTGGCACTTCAATCAGCAACCGCCCCTGTGGCTTCAGTGCCGAAATCAGGGCGGTCAAGGTTTCGTGCAGATCTGCGGCGGGGACGTGTTCGATGGAATGAGAGGCAACAATAGTGTCGAATTCAGCCTTTGGCAGGCTGCGGAAATCACTGTGGATGGTGGCACCCAGATAGGTCAGGTATTTATGGCTTAGTTCATCGGGTTCGACCGCGCTGGCTTGCGGTGCCTTGCAGGCATGCAAGAAATACCCTGGCCCACTGCCGTAATCGAGCACCTTTTCCAAGGCGGCGCCATGTTTTTTCAACAGATCAATCTGGCGCTGTGCCCGGGTGGTATATCGTTTAAAGGCGGGGCTATTACTTGCCAGTTGTTCTCGGAAATACCGTTCAGGCTCAACTTGCCTGTCACCACGGTTGGAACTGCCATAATCCTGTTGGTAGTATTGGGTCAGTGTTTCGCGGCTTATATCGGGCACAAAGCCCAAGCCGCAGGCGCTACAATAAAGCATGGTGCAGGACGCAAATGGCTGCACCCGCGAAGGGTAATCGCTTTGATGTGTGGCGCGTGCCCCACAGGCGGGACATGGTGTATCTGCGCCCACCCAAGGCGCAAAGCTGGATGGTTCGGTCTTGGGGGCAGGCGGCTTGGGTCTGGTTTTTGGGGGGGCGGGCTCGGCTGGTTTGACTTCAGGGCGGGGAGGCTCTGCTTTAAAGAATGATCTCGCCTTGCGCTTCAATCGCTTGAGTATTTTGTCAAACATATCTGAACGATCACCTGTGTTCAGGCGCCTTTATGGTTGTGGCCAGTTTCATCAATGGCCCGAACAGGTTGGAAACTATAGGTATTTGAGAACCTTTTTAAAAAAATTGCCAGACTGAAGGCGTCTGTCGAACCTAGCATGCGGCCAAATACCGCTCAAGTATCAATCGGGGACATATGAAGGGCCACCCTTCACCCGCGCCGCAGCCTGCGCAGGGTGTGGGATGCCACATATAACGCCGATAGAAACGGCCCAGTTTCGAAATGCCGGTGGTGCATTGCCCAAGTCGCCCGCATCGCCCGCCATTTGTTTGACGATAGCGATCCGGGGGTGGTGTAAAGGCTGACCAAAGGGGCATCGACCCCCACCGCATAAGGAAGCCGCGCCAGCAGCGTTAGCCACAGCGCATAATCCTGTCGCATGGGCAGATCGGGCATCAAAACAGTGCCTAACATGGCCCGATCATAGATCACGGTTGAACAGCCGATGCAATTTCCCAGCAGTAATTCAGCCCGTGTAACGCGCTTTGGTACCTGCACTTGCCGCTGCCCTGATGCCGACAGACGCATAAAACCGGTATAGCTTAGCCCCGCCTGCCGGTCGCGCATCACGCGCAGTTGTTGCGCCAGTTTTTCCGGTACCCAAGCATCATCGGCATCCAGAAAAGCAATATAACGGCCCCGCGCGGCTTTGATCGCGGTGTTGCGGGCCTTTGCCGCCCCCGTGCCTGTGGCATGGCACAGAACCTGCAAGCGCGGATCACTTTGGGCAAGGGTTTGGGCCAGCGCGGCGGTCATATCCGAGGAGCCGTCATCGACGATGATCATCTCCCAATCCGCAAATGTCTGGGCTTGTACGCTGGCAACCGCACGGGCCAGAACATCGGCCGCATTGCGGGCAGGCGTGATAACAGAGACTGTTACAGGAAAATTCGCGGTTTCGGTCATCCTGCCTCCTGTCTCTTTCCGGTGTTTCTGGCACAGACCGGGCTGCAAGGGCAATCGCCCTTGACCGCTCGGGCGCTTCTTGGATACTGGCGCATATGACCGCAGATATCACCCCCTCTTTGCCATCGGGTATCACCGTTGCGATCGCTACGATTGGGGCGCGGATTAATGGTATCATACTGCCCGCGCCGACGGATGGGTTGCGCTATGAGGTGCTGGTGCAAATGCCGCCAGACGTGTTGCCCATCAATGACAGACCGGATCTACGCTATACTGCGATAAACACGCGTGGCCTGTCACACAGCCGCAATAGCGCTTTGACGCAATGTGAGACGCCCTTTCTGGTGTTTGCCGATGACGACATGGAATTGGATGTCGTAGGCCTAAAGGCTTTGGCGGCGGAACTGGCACGGGCGCCCGATCTGGCCTTTGCTGCCGGTTGGAGGGCGGGGCGCCTGCCCGTGACGGGGCCGCGTGCGGGGGCATATAGGTTGCGCAAGCTGAATGCGGGGCGCATCTGCGCGCCTGAATTGATGGTGTGCGTAGCCCCCCTGCGCCGCCACGGCATAACGTTTGATACGCGCTTTGGCGTAGGGGCCGAATACCCAGTGGGAGAGGATTATATCTTTACCTGTGACATGCTGGATGCGGGGCTGTGCGGGGCGGCGTTTCCAATTGTCACCGGGGCGCATCCGCACCTGTCTACGGGGGATAACTGGCATGACGCGGGCCTGCTGGTGGCGCGGCGTGCGGTGTTGTCGCGCTGCTTTGGTTCGGCTGCGGTGCCTGTGTTGCTGGCCTATGCCTTGCGCCACCGTAAACACTTGGGTGGGTGGCGGGATGCGTGGCGGTTCCTGACCGCCAAGGGCTAAGCAGGGATTTGGATTGCAGGACATGGCAAGCTGTGAAACATCTTTGACAACACGCAAATGATATCGAGGTCGAATATGTCATCCGCGCAATCTGCGACAGTGATCCTGGCCCGTGGCGGTTCCAAAGGGGTGCCCCACAAGAACTTGCGGGTCGTGGGCGGTGTCTCCTTGATCGGGCGGGCGGTGCGCGCGGGGCTACAGGCCCAAAGTCAGGCGGCGGTCTATGTCTCGACCGATGATCGCGCCATCGCGGATGAGGCCAGGCTGCACGGTGCGCGCATCATTGACCGCCCTGCGGATCTGTCCGGTGACGGGGCCAGCTCCGAGGCGGGGTGGTTGCATGCCCTGCCCCTGATCCGCGCCGATTTCCCAGAGCTTGGGCAGCTTGTGTTCTTGCAATGCACATCGCCCTTTATCAAAGGGTCCGACATTGATGCCTGTGTGCAGGCGATGCTGGAGGCGGGGGCCGCCTGTGCGCTGTCGGTGGTAGAGGATCACAGCTTTTTATGGGGGCTGGACGCGCAGGGGCGCGGCATCGGCCAGAACCACGACCACACCAAACAACGCAAACGGCGGCAAGACCTGCCGCCACAGTACCGCGAAAATGGCGCGATCTATTGCGTGGATGCCGCCGCCTTTGAGGCCACGGGCCAGCGCTTTTGCGGCACCGTTGCGCTTTGCCCGGTGGATCAACCCGCCTTGGAGATCGACAGCCTTGCCGATCTGGATCTGGCAAGCGTCATGGCGCAATCCATTGACCAAAACGGCGTTGATCCGGCAGCTTTGAAAAACATTCGCGCCTTGGTGATGGATTTTGACGGGGTGCATACCGATAATATGGTGCTGACCGATCAGGACGGGCGCGAAACGGTGCGCACCTCGCGCGGGGATGGCATGGGACTGGCAGAGCTGGCCTGGCATACGGATATCAAGCGGCTGATCGTCTCCAAAGAGCGTAATCCGGTTGTGCTGGCGCGGGCGGCCAAGCTGGGGATCGAGGTGCAATCAGCCATTGACGACAAGGTTGCGGCGCTTGATCTTTGGCTCATGGAACAGGGGCTTGAGTGGTCGCAGATGCTCTATATCGGCAATGACATCAATGATGCGGCGGCGATGCGCAAAGCGGGGCTGTCAGCCTGCCCCAGTGATGCGCACGGTGATATCTTGCGGCTCGCGCAATGGATCTTGCCGCAGCCCGGCGGACGCGGGGCGCTGCGGCATCTTTGTGATACGCTGGTCGCGGCGCAAGGCCGCAACCCCGGTTAGGCGGATTTGACCCATTTCAGCTTGTCGCGCTGAACTTGTTCAACAGGCAGAACCTCTTGGCCCTTATAGGTCAGCGCGCGATCGACGTTCTTCAGGTCGCGGCAAAGACGGCGCAGCCCGTCGGGTTCCAGGCTGGCGGCGTGATCGGTACCTTTCCAGGTCCGGTCCAATGTGAAGTGCCGCTCGATATGGGTGAAGCGGCCTTTTCCGTCGGCCTGCATGGTGCGGCCGATTGCCAGGGCGGCAACATCTGCGGCAATGCCAAGGTGGTGACCGGAAAAGCCGATCCCCTTAACGGTGGCGCCGAATTTTTCCATCAGGTTGCGGATCTCGAATAGGCAGATATCCTCGAACGCCACCGGATATCCGGAGGTGCAGCTATAGACCACCAGATCCTTGGCGCGCCCCCGTTCGGCATAAAAGGCAATCAGCTTGGCAATCTCGTCGCCCGTGGACATGCCGGTCGATACATGGATTTCACCCGCATAATGTTCACAGAGATAGCCCTGCAATTCGTAATGCTGGTTTGTGGCCGAAGGGATTTTCAGCAAGGGCGGATTCAACGCAGCCATTTCTTTGGCCGAGGTCAGATCCCAAACGCTGGTGGAATAGGCGATGCCATTCTCCCGGCAGCATTCGATCAGCTCTTTATGCTGGTCGCTGTCAAATTCAAGAAATTCGCGGTGTGCGCCGTAAGTATCACCATATGAGTTTGCCGACACCGGATGCGGCGTTTCATATTGCTCTTTGGACATCAATTCGCGGTTATGACGTTTTTGAAACTTGGCAATATCAGCACCGCAAATAGCCGCCGCAACGCGGATCAGCTCTTTGGCAAGGTCAAGATCACCCTTATGATTGCATCCAATTTCAGCAATAACTTTAACAGGTTGGATGGTTTCAGGCATTTTCTATAACCCTTTTAAGGCGACTTTAGCGCACGCTATGGCATTCCTAACATGCGCATTGTTGCCTCTCAATAGACAAAAACCCCGTTTTCCAGTCACTGTAAGCGTGGTTCAGCTCCACATTCTGGCTGCGATGTCCTGCTCTTCTTTGCCGATGGCATTGGCATAGATCGTCGTGGTGGAAAGCTGGGCATGGCCCATCCATTTTTGCAGCATATGCAGTGGAATGCCTTTTACGACGGCATTGACCCCGAACCCGTGCCGCAGGCCTTTGGGGCTGCGGTGTGGCGCGTCGGCAATGCCCGCCTCAATCATCACGCCCTTGACGATCTGCCAGATCCGGACACGGGACAGCGCCCAGATAGGCACATGCGCCAGCCTGCGAGATTTTTGCGCCTCTCTGATGCCATGGGCGGTGTTGAGGGTATCAAGATACTCTGGCGGCACCGGAACCGAGCGGTAGACGGCTTTCTGCTCACCGGAGCTGTCCTTGCGTTTCTTCAGCGATCTGATGGTAACGGCTGTTCCCGATAGGTCTATGCGCGCCGGCGTGATCTCGATCAGCTCTGAGGGCCTGCAACCGGTATAGTGCAATGTCTCGCAAACTGTGCGGTCCCGGGCCGGGCGCTGGCGGGCCAGTTTCAAGAATGCCGCCCGCTCCTCGGCGTTCAGGTAAAGGCGGTTCCCGTTGGGATCAAAGAGGGTCATTTCGGACATATTTAACAGTTTACAGGAATACTGTTAAGCAATGAAGCGAAAACCATGCTTTGCCGCCTCTGCCGGTATAAAAGGGCACCGAATTATTTAACACTATTATCCATAGTGTTAAATCCTTTCTGGCGGGTCAGCAGATATCATCTGACCGGGTTACGCAGGGGGCGGGCCTTAGCCCGGTGTGCCGCCTGCGCCTACGTCCCAAAACAGGCCGGCCATCACCCGCAACGCATCGCGGCTAAGGGATTTCAGCACATGTTCATCCGGCGCATGCTGCGAGCAACCGCGATAGGAATGCGGCACCCAGACAGTCGGCAGGCCCAGAATGTCGGCAAAGCTGTCATTCGGGAGCGAGCCTGCCAGATTGGGCAGCACATGCGGGGGCTGGCCTGCTGTGCGCTCTATCGAACCGGTCACAAATTTGACCCAGGGGTGCGACGGGTCCAACCGTGTCGCAGCAAAGAATCCGCGATCATGCGGCACGATCTCAACCGCGTCGAACCCATGCTGATCCAGATGGCGGCGCAGCGCGGGCAGGATATCGGCAGGGTCGGTGCCGACGACATAGCGCAGCTGGCAAGTGGCCCGCGCGCTGGCGGAAATGGCGTTGACGGGCGCCTCGGGCACGCCGCTGGTCATCGCCAGCACTGCAAAGCTGTTCCAGCCATAGACACGTTCGGCAGGGGTCAGGCTTTCCTCGCCCCAATCCTCATCCACGGACGGGCCGTTGCCGCCGGTGACAGGCAAGCCGTCCAGTGCTGCGCGCACCGCGTCGGTCAGGCTGTCGGGCCGCCATTCAGGGATCTGGATCTGGCCGCGCACATCCGTGATCGACGCCAACGCATGTGCCATGATCATTGCCGGATCGGCCAAAAGACCACCCCAGTTGCCCGAATGATGCGCGCCCTCACGCAGGGTTAGCGCCAGATCAAAGGTCACGCCGCCGCGCGATCCCATAAAGACGGTCGGGACCTCAGGCTGCAAACGCGGCCCGTCCGAGGCGATCAGAACATCGGCAACCAACCGGTCCTTGTAGGTGTGGAACACTTCGGCCAGCCCGCTTGATCCGACTTCTTCGCTCATCTCCAGAACGATCCGGGTGTTGAACCCCAGATTGCCACGCACCTTCAGAACCGTTTCCAGCGCGGCGATGTTGATCAGGTGCTGACCCTTGTTATCGGCACTGCCGCGCCCATAAAGACGGTCGCCCTCTTCGATCAGCTCGAACGGGGCCAACCCCTCGCGCCACATGCCCTCTTGGGCGCGGATCACGTCACCGTGCCCATAGGTCAGGATGGTCGGCAGGTCGTCGCCTTCGTGTCGCTCACCTATCAACAGGGGGCCGCCACGCGGATCGGGGTTGGCGATGATTTCGCAGGCAAAGCCCATACGCGCCAGCCGGGGCTGCATTGCCTCGGCCAGATAGCGGGTCAGTTCGGGGCCGGTGCCCTCTTTCTGGCTTTCGGTGCGGTAGGTGACCAGATCGGCCAGTTCGGATTTGAACGCGCCCTGATCGAAATAAGCGGTCACGGTGTCAATGGCTGTATCGCGGCTCATGCAGTGGTTCCTTCATCTTCCAGCGCGGCATCGCCCCAAGGCGACATGATTTCGGTGCATCCGGTGTTGGTGTCACCCTTGCGCATAACGCCGGCAGGGCAGCCGAACGCATAGGGAAAGACGGTGCGCGGCGTGGTGACCACCTGATGATCCGCGCGCAGATGCGCCAGAACCTCAGGGGTATGCGCCTCATCGGCGACCACGCGAGGGCCGCCGGAAACGTCGATGCGCGGATGGTGGAATGCCGCCTCTATGTCCATGCCGAAGTCGGTGACGAAGGATGCCATCTGGGTCATCGTTGATACGATCTTGCGCCCGCCCGACGCGCCAAAGGCAAAGCGACGGTCGCCCTGTTCCCCGATCACGGGGCAGACATTCATCAAACAGCGCTTGTCCGGACCCAGCGAGTTCGGCCGCCCCTGCACCGGATCGAACCACATGATGCCGTTGTTCATCAAAAAACCGGTTGAGGGCGATACCACCCGGCTACCAAAGATCGACAACAGCGTTTGTGTCTGGCTGATCATGTTGCCGTCGCGGTCAACGACCGAAAAATGCGTGGTGCATCCGGGCGCCTCGGGGGATTCGCCGGTGTCGCCCATCTGTCCCAGCCGCGCGGCATAGGCCCCGTTCAGCGCGCCCGCATAGGCGGCGAACGCATCGGGTTTGGTGCCCATGTCGCGGGTTTCCAGATCGCCCATCGCATGCGCAAAGGTCGGGCCGGCGGTCAGCCCGTCAACAAGGTGGAACCGCGCATCGCGGTAGGTCATGCTAAGCGGTGCCTGCATTTGTGCGCGGTAGGCGCGCAGGTCATCCACGCTTAGATATCCGCCCTTGTCCTGCACATCGCGCGCCATCGCGGCACCCAGATCGCCATCATACAGCGCGCGCGGGCCGTCCTGCGCGATGATGGCCAGACTGTCGGCCATGCGGGTCTGGTCCAGCCGCTTTTCTGCCAGAGCCGTCCACCCCGAGATGGTTGGCCATTGCCCCTCCTCAAGGAAAAGCGCCGCCGCATCCGTGTCCAGCGCCAGCGCGCGGGTGGCTGAGGCGATGATCAGCGCGGCATACCAATCAACCAGCATCCCCTCACGCGCATGCGCAATCGCGGGGGCCAGCAAATCGGCCCAAGGCATACGCCCATATTGTGCGTGCGCCTGCCCCAGACCATCGACAACCCCCGGCACGGCAATCGCCTTGGCGCCCTGAACGTTTACATCGCCTGTCACATGCTCCCACGGGAACAGATCGCTGGCCATGCCGCGCCCGGACAAGGGGTAATCCCCAACCCGCAACTCTTTGGGCGACCGCATGCCGTGGTTCACCGCTACGGCTTTTCCCTCATCCGCGCGCCATAGCATCATTGCACCACCGCCGGCCGGGCCGCTCATCCACGGCTCTAGCACGCCAACGACAAAGGATGTGGCAACGGCTGCATCCACCGCATTGCCGCCGACGCGCAGGACCTCGGCCCCCGCCTCGGCCGCCAAGCGGTGCTGTGAGGCGACAACCCCGCCCTTCGTCTCGACGACGGTTTTTCGTGTCTGCATTGTGCGTGACAGGGACGAGGCCATGTGATCGCTCCTTGAAGATTAGACGGTGAAATCGGCGCGGTACATCGGGCTGTCCGGGTCGTGCAGGTGACATTCCACGTGACCCTCGCCAATCGGCACCGGACGCGGGGCGACAGCACGGCAATGATCCTGCACGAAGGGGCAGCGCGGATGGAAATGACAGCCCGAGGGCGGCGCGATCGGGTTGGGATAGGCCGCGCCCAGCTGCGTGTCAGGCACGCCCAGCGACGGGTCAGGTGTCAGCACCGAATTAAGCAGCGCACGCCCGTAGGGGTGGCGCGGCGCCTCGAACAGCGTGGCCACGGGTGCCTCTTCGACGATGCGGCCCAGATACATAACCGCAACGCGGGTTGCCAGATGTTCGACCACCGCCAGATCATGGCTGATGAACAGATAGGTCAGCCCGAATTCGGTGCGCAAATCATTCAGTAGGTTCAGGATCTGACTTTGGACAGAGACATCCAGCGCGGATGTCGGCTCATCACAAATGACAATTTCGGGGTGCATGATCAGGGCGCGGGCAATGGCCACGCGCTGACGCTGCCCGCCGGACATCTGGCTGGGATAGGTGTTCAGCACGCGCGCAGGCAAGCCGACCAGATCCAGCGTTTCGCGCACCGATTTGGCGCGACTGGCCGCATCCCCGACGCCATGCACCCGCAGGGGAAGCGAGACGATATCAGCAATCGTCTTGCGCGGATTCAGGGATGAATAGGGGTCTTGAAAGATCGGCTGGATGCGCCGCGCCAGCGCAAGACGGTCCTGACCATTGATTTCCTCGCCATCAACCAGAACCTGCCCGGATGTGGGCATCTCCAGCCCCAACAGGATCTTGGCCAACGTGGACTTGCCACAGCCGGATTCACCGACAAGGCCCAGAACCTCGCCCCGGCCCAGCGTAAGCGACACGTCGTTGACCGCCGTCAGGGGCTTGGGCTTGCCGAACAGGCCCTGCTTGACGTGATAGGTCTTGGTGACGTTTTTCAGTTCGAGAACGGGGGCGGTCATGCGGGCTCTCCTTCGGCAGCACGGGCGCCATCAGGATGCACGCACAGGAATTGATGGGGCGGCGTGCCGCGCTCAGGGATCGCCGCGCGACAGTCCGCCACCGTATGCGGGCACCGTGTGCGAAATGCGCAGCCCTGCACCTCGCCCACCAGTGACGGCACAATCCCCGGAATGGTGCCCAAGGGCGTGCCGCGTTGGGTCTTGCCGGGTTGCGGAATGCAGTGCAACAATCCGCGTGTATAGGGATGCATCGGCATGCCGAATACATCCGACGCGGGGCCGGTTTCCACCAACGCGCCCGCATACATCACACCGACATTGTCCGCGACGCGCGCGACCACGCCCAGATCATGGGTGATCAGGATCATCGCCACGTTCATTTCCTTGGTCAGATCCACCAGCAAACGCAGGATCTGCGCCTGAATGGTCACATCCAGCGCCGTCGTGGGCTCATCCGCGATGATCAGCTCCGGTTCGCACATCAGGGCCATTGCGATGACAACGCGCTGGCGCAACCCGCCTGACAACTGATGCGGATACTGGCTTAGCCGGCTGGCTGCGGCCGTGATACCGACCTTTTCCAGTAATTCGATGGCACGCTTGCGGGCGGTGTCGTGACTGACCGAGCGGTGCAGCTGCAGGGCCTCGATCAGCTGATCCCCGATCGTATAGGCCGGATTCAGCGAGGTCATTGGCTCTTGAAAGATCATCGCGATCCGGTCACCGCGCAGCGCGCGCATCTGCCGCTTGGAGGCGGTGGTCAGCTCGGTCCCGTCGAAATCCATACGCGTGGCGCTGCGGCGGATATTGCGGTCCAGCAGACCCATGATCGCCAGTGAGGTCAGGGATTTCCCCGATCCGGATTCACCCACGATGCACAGCGTTTCGCCCCTGTGCAGATCGAAATCAATGCCGCGCACGGCGTGCAACATCCCGTTGGCCAGTGGAATGTCCAGCGTCAGGCCGCGCACCGACAGCAGCGGTTTGGTAATTGCGTCTGTCATGGCATCAGCTCCGGTTTTCGGGGGCGGTGACGTCGCGCAGGCCGTCGCCCATCAGGTTGATCGCCAGCACTAGAATGAAAAGGACAATACCCGGGATCAGCACCAGCCACGGCTCGAACAGCATCATGTTCTTGCCCTCGGAGACCATCAGGCCCCAACTGGGCGTTGGCGGTTGCACACCCAGCCCCAGAAAGGACAGCGCGGCCTCTAGCAAGATCGCGTGGGCCATTTCCAGTGTGACGATCACGATCAGGTTGTTGACGATGTTCGGCATGATTTCCGACAGGATCACCCGCGGGGTGGAGGCGCCAATGGCCTGTGCGGCAGCGACATATTCGCGTCGGCGCACCTGCAGGGTCGAGGCGCGCATGACCACGGCAAACCGGTCCCACAACAGCAGGCCCAGCACCCCGATCACCACCTGAAGCGACCCGCCAAGGATGGCGACCACCGCCAGCGCGACAAGTACGACAGGCATGGCAAGACGCACGTTGATCAGAAAGGTCACCACAGCATCGACCTTGCCGCCGAAATATCCGGCGGCCACGCCCATCGCTGTACCGATCACGCCGGAAATCAACGCGGCAACCGCCCCGATCAACAGTGACACCCGCGCGCCATAGATCAGGCGTGACAGGTAATCGCGGCCCAGATGGTCGGTGCCCAGCGGATGCTCCCATGTGCCACCCATAAAGACCGGCTTGACCATGCGGTTGGTCAAGTCCTGAATATAGGGATCATGCGGCGACAGCAGCGGCGCGAGGATGGCGACAATCACCAGCAACAGGACCACACCAAGGCCAAACAGCAGGCCGGTATGCCCCGTGACGCGCTTGCGCAGGATCTGGCGGGGCGTCGGGCCCTGAATTTCCTCTAGCAGCGGATCGATTGTGGGGTGAACAGACATCTTACGAACTCCTCATGCGGGGGTCGAGCCATGCGTTCAGCACGTCCGCCAGAAAGGTAAAGATGATGTAGAACATCGAGAAGATCAGGATCAGCGCCTGCACTGTCGGCAAATCGTTGCGCGCAATGCTTTCCCACGCCAAATAGCCCGCGCCGTGCAGCGCAAAGACGGATTCAACCACGATCGACCCGCCCAGCATGAACCCCATCTGAACGGCAGCCAGGCTGACCACCGGGATGATCGCGTTGCGCAGCGCGTGCTTGAACAAAACGCGCCCTTCGCCGGCGCCCTTGGCGCGGGCGGTGCGGATGTAATCAGAATTCAGTACCTCCAGCATGCCCGCACGCGTCAGGCGCATGATGGCAGGCATGGCGTAATAGCCCAGCACAATGGTGGGCATGATGAAATGCCTCCACGTCGAGGCCCCGGACGGCGGCAGCCATCCCAACTGGATACCAAAGACCACAATCAGGATCAGGCCGAACCAGAAACTGGGCATCGCCTGTCCGGCGACCGACAAGAACAGCGCAAGACGGTCGATGATCGAATTGGGCCGGATGGCAGCCACAACCCCCAGCGGCACCGCAGTCAGCAGCGCAAAGGTAATGCCGCACACGCCCAGTATCATCGTGACCGACAGGCGGTCCCCGATCAGCGTGGAAACCGGCAGCTTGAAATAATAGCTTTCGCCGAAATTGCCCTGAAGCGCCTGCCACAGCCAATCGCCATATTGCACCAACATGGGCCGGTCAAAACCGTACAGATGGCGCAGCGCCTCGATGTCCTCGCCGCTGGCCGTCTCGCCCGCCAGTGCGGCGGCCGGATCACCGGACAGGAACAATAGGGAAAAACTGATAAAACTGACCGTAAAGGCCACCAGCAGGGCAAGACCCAGCCGCTTGAGTATATATGGCAGCATGAAAGGCTGTCCCTCTTCCGGGTTTGGCGAGTGTCTGGAACATCAAGACGCGAAAGGCCCGGCGGATCGCAAAAGGATACGCCGGGCCCGTGATCTGGTGTTTAGTTCCAGGTCATGTTGGTAAAGCGCAGCACCTCGTCCGCCGTCGGGGTGTATTCCACCTCTTTGGTCATGACATAATTGGTGTTGTAGCTGAACATAGGCGCCCAATAGGCCTGATCCGCGATCCGCTGCAGCGCCTTGGTATAATACTCGACCCGCGTCGCATCGTCGGTTGAGCTGTCAGCAATATCCAGCCATTCCTTGGTCTGGTCATCCTGTGCGTCGTCCAGGCTACCGTGCTTGAAGAACTGGCTGACCATTGCCGAGGCATCGTTGACCGAATAGCTGCCCCAAGTCTGGAATGACATCGGCACTTCGCCCTTCATATTCAGCTCCCGCAGGGCCGAATACTGCAACAGTTTGAAATCGGTCTGGATACCGACCGCGTTCAGATAGCTGCTGATCGCTTCGCCATATTCACGGTCGCGATACGCGTAAAACGGGGTGCTGAAACCATCAGGATAGCCGGCTTCGGCCAGCAGGGCCTTGGCCTTTTCCGGGTCATACTCATAGCTGGTCACGTCCTGCACACACCCGAACTGGCTGGGGAAACAGGCGGTCGATATGACCTTGGACTTTCCTTTCAGCAGGTTGTCGACCAGCGCATCACGGTCGATGGCGTGGTTAACAGCCTGGCGCACCTTCAGATCGGTGAACGGGTTGGGGTCCATCCCCGAACGACCTGCCGCATCCATCGCCAGATAGCCGACACGCATGGTGGATTCGTTCAGCACGGTGAACCGGTCATCCATAGCAGACATCTTTTCCGCCTGATCCGCCGGCACTTGCCAGATCAGATCGAGCGACCCCGAGAACAGCTCGGCCAGCTGGGTGTTTACGTCCGGAATGGTGCGGATATCGATCTTGTTGATCGTTGCCTGACCTTTGGGGCTGTCATGATAATTCTCGTTCTTTTCCAGAACGAAATGCTGGCCGGGAACAACCTCGACAACCTTGTAGGGGCCGGTGCCCACAGGCTTCAGGCCCATGCCCGACGGGCCGACCTCGGCATAGTAATCAGCCGGATAGATCGATACCGGACCGGACAGAAATTCGATCGCGGCGGGGAACACTTCCTTGGTTGTGATGCGCACGGTGAAATCGTCGACCTTCTCGGCCGATTCCATCCAGTTCACGTTGCGCTGGGTCTTGACGCCGTTTTCTTCCTTGGCAACAAAGTTAACGGTTGCGACCACGTCATCGGCGGTAAAGTCGGCCCCGTTGTGGAACTTGACGCCTTCGCGCAGTTTCAGCTCAAGCGTCTTATCGTCGATCCAGGTCCAGCTGGTGGCAAGGTTACCCTTATATTCATTGGTGACCGGGTCCCGATAGATCAGGCCATCCCAGACCGCGCGTTGCATCACAACACCCTCACGCGACGAGTTGAAGAAGCTGTCGACGTTCTCAAGCTCTTTGGTGAAGGCAACGCTTAGCGTGTCGTTGGCCTTATCGGCCAGCACGACGCCGGTGGCGGCAATCGACATGGCCAGCGCCAATGAGCTTGTCTTCAGAAATGCGGCTTTCATTTATGATTCCCCCTGCGGCAGACGTTCTGCAACAATTTTTATGTTTACCGTTTACGGCAGCGTAAATATCACATTATGATATGACACATCGCCATATGATTAATTGAACCCTTAGACCTTCGCAAAATCAAGCCCGAACCGCCGATTTTTTCAATTCATTTCAATCCAGCGAATGAAAATGACCCAAACCAAGCAAAACACACTTTTTGTCGGCGCTTTGGCAAAAGGGCTGCGTGTGCTGCACGCCTTTGATGAAACCAACACCGAGCTGTCGTTGGGCGCGCTGGTACAAATCACGGGTCTGGACAAAAGCGCGGTACAGCGTTTGGCCAATACGCTGCATATCGAAGGGATGCTGGACAAGGATCCGGTGACGCGCCGCTATCGCCCGTCGCATGCCTGGCTGCGCATGACCTATGCCTATTACTGGTCAGACCCGCTGGTTGCGCGCGCGATGCCAAAGCTGATCGAGCTGTCGCAACGCTTGGGGGAAACGGTGAATCTGGCGGAACTTTCGGGCCAGTACGTCATCTATGCCGCGCGCCTGCCCTGCACGCGCACGGTGTTCGGTGCAATGGTTCCGGGGCGCATGGTTCCGGCACTTTGCACCTCTGCCGGACAGGCCATTCTGGCCACCTTCCCCAACGACGAACGCGCGGCAGCAATTGAGGGCTGGCCCCTGCACGCCCACACACCGCGCACCACGATGGACCGCGCCATCATCGCAGACCAGATCGACGAGACTGCCAGCCGGGGGTATGCGCTGACGCAAGATCAGATGATCCTGAGCGAGGTCGGAATTGCCTGCGCCATTCGCGGGCCGGACGGGCGGGCCGGCGCGGCGGTACATTGCTCGGTCTCGGCGCATCATTGGGACGACGCGCGCATCCGGTCCGAAATCCTGCCTTGGCTGCAGGATACCGCCAATGCCATTTCGCCCTAAACCCGATACTCTCGGGCGATCGGGCGGTCGGCAAGGGTGGTTTGCGTGGCCCCTACCCTTTGGCGCCCTGCCCGCGGGAATAGATGTCTTCGTAGCGGATGATGTCATCCTCACCGAGGTAGCTGCCGGTTTGCACCTCGATCAGCACCATTGGCACCTTGCCGGGGTTTTCCATCCGGTGCACCGCGCCCAGCGGGATATAGACAGACTGGTTTTCCGTCACCAGCTTGACCTCATTGTCGATTGTCACCTTTGCCGTGCCTTCAACCACAACCCAATGCTCGGCGCGGTGATGGTGTGATTGCAGGCTAAGGGCAGCCCCCGGACGCACCACGATCCGCTTGACCTGAAACCGCGAGCCAATCGCAAGGCTTTCAAACCAGCCCCAAGGGCGGTGATCGCGTGGAAAGGTTTCGGCCTGCACGGCCCCTTTGGCCTGCAGCGCGGCTACGGCCTTTTTCACATCCTGCGCGCGGTCCTTATGGGCCACCAACACCGCATCGGACATGGCAACAACAACGATCCCGTCCAGCCCGATGCCGACCAGTTCCAGCCCCTCACTTTCAGAGCGGAGCAGCGTGTTGGAGCACTCGATCGCCGTGGACGCCCCGCTGGTGACAACCCCCGTCGCATCCTGCCCCGCCTCGCGCCAAACGGCTTGCCAGCCCCCAAGATCGGACCACGCACCGCTATAGGGTACCACACTGATGTTGCGGGCCTTCTCCATCACGGCATAGTCGATAGAGATATCTTCCAATGCGCCCCAGGCGGTCGGGTCCAGCCTTGAAAAGCCAAGGTCTTGCTTGGCCTCGGCCACGGCGATGCGGGTCTGTGCCAGCATCTCGGGCTGATGCGCCTCAAAGGCTGTGATCAGCGCATCCACCGAGAATAGAAAGATCCCCGTATTCCACAGGTGTTGCCCGCCGGCCAGCATGGCCTGCGCCATCGCCATATCCGGTTTTTCAACAAAACGGACAAGCGGTTGGGCAACAGGGGTAAAAGCCTCATTCGGGCGCGTGCTCAATTCAAGCCAGCCATAGCCCGTCTCGGCGCGGTCGGGCCGCACCCCGAAGGTCACCAGATTGCCCGCACGGGCGGTCGCGGTTGCCGCCTCAACGGCCGCAACAAATTGCGCCACATCGGGGATCACATGGTCCGAAGGTGCCACCAGCATCAATGCGCCCGGATCGCGGGCATGCACGTTCAGGGCTGCTGCCAGAATGGCCGGCGCGGTATTGCGCGCTGCAGGTTCGATCAGGATTGCCGCCGGGGATATCTCCACCTGCGCCAGCTGCTCTGTCACGATGAAGCGAAAATCAGAACCGGTCACAATCACCGGCGCCGCAAAGCCGCCCCCGGACAAGCGGCGCGCCGAGGCTTGAAACAGGCTCTCATCACCGGTTAGGGACGAAAACTGTTTGGGAAAGGACTTGCGCGACAACGGCCAAAGCCGCGTCCCCGATCCGCCACATAGAATGACAGGATGAATGCTGGAGGTCATGAACTTAGTCCTAAGATAAACCGGTTAGCGCCGAAACATGTCTTAATGGGTTAAGCTATAATCGTAAGTCCCCCTCACGCCTTGTGCTAGCACAATAGTCGAAATCTAGCCCATATTGTTCCGGCCTAAGGTATCCTCACGCTTAGGTAAACCACTACAGGTTGATTTGTCGGACCTGTTCCCCGATTGCGCATTACGCCCGCGAAACCGGGCAACGGGCCGCGGCCCGGTTCAAGATCGGGCGGGGCCTTCTGCCTGTTTACGCAACCATCCCAGGAATGCCTGATCAGGGTTGCGCAACACCGCCTGCCCCGAGCGATCCCAATAGGCCTGCCACTGTGCATGCAGCGCATAGATATCTGTCCCCGGCAGGATCGCGCGGGCCGCCTCCAGCGCCTCCACGCTTAGCAAGGGCGCCTGCCCCGGCTCAACCACACGCGACCGGCGCGTGAACAACATCAGATCACCGGGGGCCTCGGTTATGTCATATTCCGGCAGATGGTCCGGCCCTGTCATCTTGCGCAGGGCGGCGCGAAACACCCTCAGCGGTGCCGCCGATCCAGATTTCTTATGCAGGGTGGCCACGCTGACGCCCCATTCCGGCTGACGACCGCAATGCTTGCGGGCCAATTCATAGATGCGCCGCTCAAGCGGTTTGCGCAGGCGGAAATAATCCCGGCTCAGCGTCAGCACCGATTTCGTCTGAACCGCACGGAACAGCCATTCGCTTAAGGTGACCTGCACCGAGATCATCCGCCCGCCACGGGACCGGCGGCGGATTTCCCAACTGTCGATCAGGCCGAACCCCTGCGTGGTCTCGATGCCACCGGTGGTCATATTGGTGGTGATGCGCGTGCCGGCAAGCCGCTCAAACGCGTCCTTCAGGCGGGTATAAGCATCGCCCGATGTATCGCGATTGGTGGCCACCAACAGATCATGCGCCTTAAGCGTCAGCTTGCGTGAGATCACCCGCCCGGCATTCAACGCCGACATCAGCTGGCTGATACAAAAGATCAGGATGTCCTTGTCGTGAATGGTCGCTCGGCCCTTGACTGAGGGGACCACCTCGATGGTGGTGCCATTATGGGCATAGGACAGGATGCGTTTGTCAGGGCGGGTCGAGAGCGAAAACACCGGATGCTCCATCGTGCCCAGATCATCCTTGGGCGAGGCATCAAACACATCGCAGATAAAGAAATCCGGCGTGGGGTGCCGGTCGGGCAACAGGGTCGGTGCGGTAATAGCTGTCATGACAATCGCATCGGCAGTGCCGCCCTTTTCCCTGCCTTTGCTTGCCCCGCGCTGCAATGCCCGGATCAAGTTTCGACGGCTCCCGATTCTTTCGGGGTTTCAGTGACACTCACCCTAGAGTTATCCACAGCTTGCGTCCAGAAGCCCTATCGGGGGAACAGAGTCGCTTCAGCGGGGGTTCAGAGTCGCCTTATCGGGGGTTCAGATTCACAGCAGGCTTTGAAGGTGCCGGATTTCCTTTTTTTACCAACAACTTATTCGACCTTAAAAAAACCTGTAACCTTCTAATAACATATAAATAACCAAAAAAGATTTGGCGACACGAAAAAATACGAGCCTCTCACCCCGCAATACCCTATAGTTTGCTTAGAAATCCCTGCGATGTGATCTCTTTTCTTCCATGTGCGCGCTTTTGTGGTATATCTGGCAAAATACGGCACATCAGGAGCAGTCATGGCATCCGAGACCCAAGGGCACTTGCCCCCTTATTTCAATATAGACCCGGATCAGGCCAGTGCCGCCTTGGGCGCGCCAACCACCACCGCCGCCTTTGAGGCAATCGCGCGGGCCTGTGACACTGGCCGTCAGGATCTGCAAAGCCGTGGGCTGCAAGACCGGCAAGGTCGTAAATTGCGCAGATTCTCCACATGGGAAATTACCCGCTATCTGATCCCAGTCGCTACCGGCCACTTCCGCCGTGTGCTCAAACAGAACCCTGATCTGCCGCAAGGGACAAGTGAAACCGCAGGCGCCGCGAAATGGTTCACGCTGGATGAGGTGCAGCGCCTGCGCGCGCATTTCGGCCATGAAGGGTCAAAGGCCAAAGAATACCTGCCCTACCGACCCAAAGGGTTGCCTGCCAAAATGGTCGCTGTGGCTAATTTCAAGGGCGGTGTTGGCAAGACCTCTACCGCCGCGCATCTGGCCATGTCTGCGGCGCTGGATGGCTATAAGGTGCTGGTCGTTGATCTTGATAGCCAAGGCTCCATGACCTCGATCTTTGGCGGGACGGTCCGCGATGAATGGCAAACCGTCTTTCCGCTGATGGCGCGTCACTACGCCTTGCAACTGCGGATGGAAAACCAGCGCAGAATGGACAGAGGAGAGGCCCCCGTCCCGCTGGATGAAACGCTGACCGGCGCGCTGGATGTTCATAGCAAGGCCCTGATCCAGAAAACCCATTGGCCCAATATCGATCTGATCGGCGCGCAGCTAAATCTGTATTGGGCAGAGTTTCAGGTGCCTGTCTGGCGGATGCAAGCACGCGGCTGGAAGCTTTGGGATGCGCTGACGGATATGTTTCAGGCCGATGGCGTGTTGGACGATTACGATGTGATCTTTCTCGATACGCCCCCTGCCCTTGGCTACCTTACCATCAACGGGCTGGCGGCGGCTGATATCTTGCTGGTGCCCCTGGGCGCGTCCTTTTTGGAGTTCGACAGCACGGGCCGGTTTTTCGACATGCTTCATGCGACGTTCGGCTCTATCGAGGATGCCGAGAACATGGCTGCGCGGGCCTTAGGCCGTGAGGGGCTGAACTTTGAATGGGACGCTGTGCGCGCCGTGGTCACGCGTTACGACGGTGCGCAGCAGGCAGAGCTGGCCGCCTTGATGCAAAGCTATCTTGGCACCACGCTTTCGCCGCACCGGCAGGATTTCACCGCCTTGATCGGGCAGGCTGGGGAACAGGTGCAGGGCATCTATGAGGCCGATTACCGTGACTTCAACCGCGAAACCTATGTGCGGGGCCGCGAAACATTTGATGCAACTTATGCGGCGTTCAAACAATTGCTGATCGGTGCATGGCGCCGGGATGAGCTGGCCGCGAAGGCAACACCATGACCCAGCCCGAAAGGAGCCGCCTGTGGCCAAACGCAAACGTCTGACCCCCGCCAACCCCGATTTTCTGGGTGCGGCCCCTGAAACCAAATCCATGGGGCCTTTGGGCGGGATGCGCGCGCCCATTGCCGATGTTGCCTCCCAAGCCTCTGCCACCGCAGCCCTAGAGGAGCTGAGCCGCGAGATGCAGGCGGCACGTCAGGCCGGCAGGATGATTACCGCCCTGCCCTTGTCACAGATCCGGCTGGATCATCTGGTGCGGGATCGCGTGGCATCGGATGATGACGATATGGCCACGCTCATGGCTTCATTGCGTGATCGTGGGCAACAGGCCCCGATTGAGGTGGTCGCGCTGGGGCAGGGTGAGTACGGGCTGATTTCCGGCTGGCGGCGCTGCACGGCCTTGGCCAAGCTGCACAGTGAAGGTGTGGGCGATGGCACCGTCCTTGCGATTGAACGGCGGCCGGATGATGCCTCGGACGCCTATCTGGCCATGGTCGAGGAAAACGAGATCCGCGTTGGTCTCAGTTATTTCGAACGTGCCCGCATTGCCGTGAAATCGGTCGAACAGGGTGTGTTCGAGACTGAAAAACAGGCTCTACTTCACCTGTTTCGCAGTGCGTCACGGGCCAAGAGGTCCAAAATCCGGTCCTTTCTGGGCGTGGTGCGCGCATTGGATGGCGCCTTGCGATATCCGCAAGC
>NZ_CP039966.1 GCF_005234135.1 Pseudorhodobacter turbinis | reverse complement strand
AATGCGACCAGACCACCAACGCCGAAGAACAGCAATGGTGCTGCGGCGGGAAGTGGAACAGGGGCCACATCTTCTGCTACTAGCTTGAGGTTGGCGACATAGGTGCCGGTGAAATCATCAGGAAAGGCAGGAGATCCCAAGCTGACGAGCAGGTCTTCCCACGCGTCGCCAACAAATTGGAAGGTGAAGGTGCTATCGACGGTGCTCGATGTGACTGCCAATCCGCTATAGTTAAGAATTGCGCCAAGCGCGGGCAGGGGCAATATGCCGCCGCCGGTTGATGGCATGGTTGGCAGGCTGGCAATAACGCTGTCAATCGAGAAGGCGAAGGGCAATGAGAAGGCGCCTGACAGGTTATCCGTGGAACTTCCCGACATTGCATCGAATGAATATTCGAGGGTGTAATCGCGGGCTGTTGCAGTGTCCCCATAAAGGTTGGCCGATACGGTGCCACCGACTTCGCCTCCGGCAATGCCAGTCGGAAAGCCAAAGAGAAGGGAGTTATCTGTGTAGGTGACGTTACCTACTGCAGTAAAATCTGCGTAGGTTGTTGTCGCCGCGCTTGCAATGCTCGCGACGGCCGTCAGGGCGATTGCGCCAGCAAATGATTTAAGGGATGTGGAAAGTTTCATAATGTATCCTCACTAATTAAACAAAAGACCAGTTGCTTGCTTCATAACCGACGGCAACGGTGCCAACGGTTTTCCAAACGGACGAAACATACAATTAGATCTTAATTGGTTTAATTAAATGAGGCAATCTTTTTGAGCGGCCCCTCGGCTGTCATCTGAGGGGTTGAAACCTCAAGTTTCGTGCAGTTTTGCGGAGACAGCAAGACTTGCCAAGGTCAGGGGCCAAAAGGCGCAGGCGATAAATCCAAGCAGGGTATAAAGCGTGCTGTGGCCTTGTGTTCGGCGTTGCTCACAATATGTCATTGTTGCAGCAATTAAGGCGATAACTATATAAAATGTCATAAAAAAACCTACAAGAAGCATAATTCTAAATCTCCGCTCAGCGGTGGTCTGGACCTGGGACAGCCTCTAAACAACCACACCGGTAAGCCATCAGTTAACCACGAGACTAAGCAGAAAATTTTAGAAACACAACGCTAGATTGTTTTGTTGGCGGAAACTATCCCTTATGGGGAGGGGGGATTTTCCACTAGCAGGGGACTGTCTTTCGAGGCTTCAGGCCGGTCTGTCCGTGACCTCAATAAAGTTAACTCCGTCACCGTTAAGCCATGCAGCGGACAAACGGCCCGTGCGCCACGCGCCGGTGTCGACGGAAACCCGCCCTGATTCGGCCTTTGCCGTTGGCTGGATCGTATGTCCATGTGCGACCCACAGACCATCACTGCGCGGCGTGCGCGCAAAAGCCGAATGCCCCCAGAGGAATGTTTCATCCATCTGGTTTGTAATCGGGCAAGCGGGGTCAGCCCCTGCATGTGTCACGACAAGCGCTCCCTCGGACCACAAAAGGGGCCGTGACGCCAGCCAATGCGTGATCTCCTCGGGCAGGGCGGTGGCTAGGGCCGCTGCAAGGCCCTTCAGCCGGTTTTCAGAGCTATTGGCCGTACTGCGCGCCCAGGGTGAGACACCAAAGCTGGCCAATGTTTCATTGCCGCCATTGGCCAGCCAACGTGGGCCGTGCTGCACTGGATCATCCAGGAAATCCAGCATCATGCGTTCATGGTTGCCCATCAGGCAGATGACCCGGTCGGGGGCGGCGCAATTCATATCGTACAGTATTCGCAGGATGGCGGCGCTTTGCGGACCGCGGTCGATCATGTCGCCGACGAAGATTAGACGATGTGGGCCCGCGTCCATACGTGTGCTGGTTTTGTCGAGCATCTGTTCCAGCAGGTCGAGGCGTCCATGCAGGTCACCGATAATGCAGACTGGCGGGACAGGGCAGGGCAGGGGGGCATAGGGGCCTGTTTTGATCTGCCGGTTGGAGAATAGATTGCGTAGGCCAAACATGGTGTCTCCCCGAAAACTCCGGATTCTCCGAAGGCAGGGTATCCTAGGGCCGATCAGCTTTCGGCTACAACCAGTCTATCGTGTTTTTGTTGTTTTCGCAGTGCCATCATCACGGCCACAATTGTCCCGAGGGTGCCCCCCAGCATATAGGCAAGCAGCCCCAAAAGGATGCCATACCCCAGTGTGAACACTGTGATGGCTGATACTGCCCCCAAGGCAACCCCGCATGCAAGAAATCCCAGAACCATAAGCGGTGCCCTTTAGATGGTGTCGGCAAGAACGGCTACTTTGTCAGCTGCGGGTGCTTTGGGGCAGCCCGCAAATGGGGTAAAATTGTGATGTTTACTTCACCTTCTACCAAAGCATTCCGCAAAAGGGTGAAGACGGGGTTAAGGGGTCATGCGCGGCGCGGTTGCCTTGGCGGATAGATCAGCCCAAGGGCGGCACCGGTCAAAAAACCACCGGCGTGGGCCTGCCAGGCAACAGGGTTTCCCAGTAGCGCAGAGCTAGCGATATCCGAAAGGATCAACGCGGCCGTTGCCCCGATGATGCGCCCCATTAGGCTGTGCCAAGCATCGGTACGCGGGGTAAGAAGGCCACTATCGGCCAGATACAGCCCCATCAGGCCGAACAAGGCCCCTGATGCGCCCACCATCATCCCCGCGCCGGGACCGATCAGCGCGAAGGCCTCGGCGGCCCCGACGGTGGCGAGCAGATAAAAGGTCAGAAATGTCTCGGAGCTGCGATATTGCAAGACCCACCGGCCCAGCCATGCCAGCCCGATCATGTTGATCACCAGATGGGTCATGCCTGTGTGCAGCACGCCGTAGGTAAAAAACATCGTCAGCGATTGTCCAAAGAAAAAAGCGCCATGCTTGATCATCAGATCAGGCTGGAACGCCCCGAGCGCATAGACTGCGGTGCGCAGCCACGGGGTGGCGATGATGCCGCGATCCGCCAACTGCAAGACCAGTTCCGGCAGTATGTTAATCACAAGCAACATGGCAACGGGCCATGGCAGGATGGCAGCCCCCTTCACGGGCAAGCGGCGCGGCAAAGGGGGAGGATTTCCAGTCATTCCAGCCGTAGCCCGCCGTTATTCGGGGATGTAGCGCGGCAGTTGCGGCAGCAGTTGGGCCATAAACCCTTGCATCCGCGCATCGGCCTCGGATTCATCCTCTCCGGCCACGATCGGCGTTACAAAGCGCACCATAGCTCCGTCTGTGCGTCCGATGGTCAGGCTATCATAGACTACGCCAAGTTTGGCCAGATAGTCGTTGGTCATCCGGCTGCCGCGCTGTTCAAACCAGTAATAGACAAGCTGGCGTGACAGCCCCTTTTCGATCACGGCGCGGTTCACGTTGAAGGTGTCATAGACCGTATCGGGAAAGGAAACCTCGGTGGGGTCGATGGAATAGACCTCCCAGCCGCCGACGGGCAGGCAAACCTCGGGGGAGTGGATGCCCGACCCTTCGGTTTGCTTGTCATAATAGGCCGCAAAGAAGCTGATATAAGTGTCGTTCTGGCCCGGCAAGCTATAGATGGAATTGATATAATCCGTGGCGCCCAGAACCTTTTCGATATTCGGCTCCAACGGGATGTTGAAAGAGCTCCACTCACCGATGCTGCGCGAAAACAGCGCAAAGCGATCACGATCAGGGTTCACCCGTTCCGGTGGCGGAGTGAAGACGAAAGCGGCGGTGATGGCGGTACTGACAAGGGCGGTGATGATAATACCCTTTGCGGCGGGAATGGCCAGAATGCGCGCGGCTTGCGTGCCCAGTCCGTCAAAATCCATGTCGATCGTGTCGCGCAGGGTCATCGGGCTTGGCGTCAACCGCTGCAGCAAAACCGCCGCCAGAAACAAAAGTGCGATACAGCTGCCGAAAATGATCCAGCCTTCAAAGAAGTGCAAAAAGCCCTCGGCCTGCTCGATGCCGTAGCTGTTGACCAAGACGCCGATAACCCCGATGCGGAAGGAGTTCATAAAGACGGTCAGCGGGGCGGCCAGCAAGAAGATCACCACTTTGTGCCAGAACGGCCCGCGATACAGGATCGCAAACAGATAGCTGAACGACAGGATCGGAAAGAGATAGCGCAGCCCCGAACAAGCCTCGGCCACCTGAAGCTTGTAGACGCCCAGATCGATCACATTGCCTTCAAGGAACACCGGTACACCGGCCAGCTGGATAAACCAGACGCCAAGCTCGGAGGAAATCAACTGCAATACGATCGTCAGCTTCCAATAGACGAATTGCGGCAAAGGTAGCATGAAGATCAGGTGCAGCACGGGCAATTGGTGCCGCCGTCCACGATCCCAGCCAAAGCCGGTCAGCACCACGCCGCCAACCCAGATGATCAATGCATAGGTAACGATATCGGGGATCTGTACCAGATTGCCAAAGATGCCAAAGACCATCGCAAAGACGATCACGATAAGGCCAGGGATCCGGTTTGGTGCGGTGGTGGCCTTATGGCCCTGCGCGTGCCGTAGCTCGCGCAAGAACAGATAGAGAGAGATCAAAGGGATCAGCGGGCCGTGGCTGTATTCCGGTGTCATCCACGCGGCACCCAGCGATTTCAGCCCCAGCCAGTAAATTGGCAGGGCCGTCACGATCAGGGCAACAATCCAGAACAAGCCTGCCGGGTTAAAACCATGCGCCGCAAAGGCGGTCCATTTACTGGGTGTAGTGGTATCTGACATCTGCGGGTTCGCTCACTGACTACATATCAACGCATACTGCATGCGCCATCCATCCCATAGCAAGAATACAACCAAAGATCGATTCCCCACTGCGCAAAAACAGGCTATTTACGAAGTCGTGTTTAACGCCCCTATCCGGCCCGACCTAAAAAAAAGGGCTGCAAAAGCAGCCCCTTTCGAATTTGAATGATACCTGTAATTCAGGTGATCAGGCTTTGCGACGACGACGCAGTGCCGCAACACCACCAAGGGCGCTAATCAGCAACAGACCGGCAGCAGGAACAGGCACTTCGGAAGGAACGGCCTGAATGTTGAACTGGGCTGTGGTGCTGCCCAATTTCACGTTAACGCTGTCCCAAGTGACTTTCATCGTCTGGGTGTAGCCGTTGACGCTGTCAAAGATGGTGTCGAGCGAGTAGGAGCGGACAGGACCGGAAGCAACTTCTGCAGTCGCATCAATTTGGCCCGCTGCTGTGACAATGAAATATTTCAGGTTATTGAACACGCCGGTGAACTCGAGCGCAACAAAGCTGGATGCCAGTGCAATCTCGCTGGAGGAGGTCAGCGTGAACTCACGGAAACCGGCGCCTGGTGTTGTCACCGTTGTCAGGTATTCGTAGTTGTCGCCCAATTGGATTGTATTCGTGCCGCCATCAACTAGATTAACGGTTGCAGCGGATGCCATCATAGGCATCGCGAAGAGCGCGACAGCGGCCAGAGTTGTCTTAATTTTGGTCAACATACGTCGAACCCCCACTAAAAATAAAATACTTAAACATGCCCGCAGATCGCACATGTGCGAACAGTGTTTAATTTTTAGCAATTTGGTGGAATTATAGCAACTGTAAAACTTGTGCAGCCATCATAAAGCCACAAAGCATCACGCTTATCGTGTGCTTTGTGCCGCATGGCCCGCTGCCGATAGCATATTGTGACAATATTATGGCGATCCGGTAAAGACTGTTTCCTAAAATGGAAAATATTTGGCAGCGAATCGCAGTTATGCCTTTATCCGTCCAAGTGCGGCACCCGCCAGAACGCCCAGCATATTCAGCAATAGATCATCGACGTTAAATTGCCGGTATGCGCAGGCATAGTATCCCCAGATACCGGTTAATTGCGTCAATTCGATCGTGAGGGTCAAAGCTGCCCCGAATAACGCGACCCTTGCCCATGTTTTTACATGCCGTACCAGCGTTAAACCGATGGCGGCACAGACCAGAAAGTTCATTGCCGTGGCGGCCAATGTCCGGTTGGTCAGATATTCCAGCAGTGTGGCGTCATGTGCGACTAGTCGCCAGAAGGTATCGAGAAACCTCAAGGGCTGTAGTTGCGGCGTGGCGGAGGGCACCGGACAGACCAGGTTGTCAGGGTCGGGGAAGGGGTGTTGGGTCAGAAAGATGAATGACAGTGCGCAGCACAAGAAGGGCAGGGCAAACCAAGGCCGCGGATAGCGAAACAGCCAAAGCCCAACCGCCACAACACTAGCCGCCGAGGTGCCATAAACGAGGGCAAGGCCCGCGAATTCAAAAACGGACAAACGCATGCCTGATGTCAGTCTTGGGCGTCGCTATCGGACGTCTGGGGGGAGGTTTTGCCAACGGAGGTTCCCCGTTCCGTCATACGGCCAAAGTTTGTCGTCATGATGCCGGTGCGGATTACCCGTGCCGGATTGCCTGCAACGATCACATTATCGGGCACATCTCTGGTGACGATGGCCCCTGCGGCCACGATGGAATGATCGCCGACTGTGACGCCGGGCATCACGATGCTGCGCGCTCCGATCGCCGAGTATTTGCCGATGCGTGTATGTTTATATTGGCTGCGGGCCATGTCATGGGTCAGGATGACGGCGCCAAAGTTCACGGCGCTGCCCTCACCGATATGGATGCCTTGCGGATAGGTGCGGTCCAGCGTGGCCTTGAGCGAGATAATGGTGAAAGGGTGAATATCCATTTTCCAGACCTTCACAAGGTAGAAGCGCCTGACCAGCAAAAAGACATCCCGCAGCCGGGTCCTGCATGTGGCCAGCAAGCCATAATTCCGGACAGCCTCGAAGAATGTGTCCGGCGTTTTACCGGTGTATTTGAACGCCATGTCTCAATCTCTCCTGCGTCGGATGGATGTTGTGTGCTTAAATATCAAGTTTTGCCGCAACTCAACTGGAGAGAGTGACCTTTCGGCGAGAGGTAAATTTTTCGTAAAACGGCATGTTCTTGCCCCGCAATTACCCTTATGGACATATTTCTGTGCAAAACTGTCCCAGCGTGCCGTGAGGGTGCGAACCTCAGGAGATCATATGACCGTTTTAGATGATCGGCCAGCTATTTCAGTGGTCATACCGCACCTGAACCAACCGGATCTGTTGCGTCGCTGTCTTGCATCGATCCGGCAGGGTACATATCAGCCGCACGAAATTATCGTGGTGGACAATGGCTCCTCCGAGATGCCGCACGAGATTTGCGCCGAGGCCGGTAACATCACGTTGTTGCGCGAAGAGACACCGGGACCGGGCCCTGCGCGCAACCTTGGTGTGACCCATGCCAGCGCCGGGGTTCTGGCCTTCATCGATGCCGACTGTCTTGCCGATCCCGATTGGTTGGCAGAGGCCGCAACGGCAATGGCCGACCCTACCGCAGAAATTCTGGGGGGGGATGTGCGCATTGCCTATGTCGATCCGGACAATCTGACGATGATCGAGGCTTATGAAAGCATCTATGCCTACCGCATGGATCGCTACATCGCCCGTGAGGGCTTTACCGGCACCGGAAATCTGGTGGTGCGCCGCAGCGTTCTGGATAAGGTCGGCCCGTTTTCAGGGCTGTCGGTGGCCGAGGATCGCGATTGGGGTCAGCGCGCAACGCGGGGCGGGCATGTGATCCGCTATATTCCGGGCATGAAGGTCTATCACCCCGCGCGTCAGGATTTCGGGCAGTTAGTCCAGAAATGGGATCGTCACATTGCCCATGATTTTGCGGGCGTGCGCCAAAGCATGAAAAAACGGCTTAAATGGGCGGTGAAAACGGCGGCGATGATCGCATCCCCTCTGTTTGAGGTCGCGCGCATTCTTGCATCTGACCGTATCTCGGGCCTGCGCAACAAGGCCAAAGCCGCCATCGTGCTGACCCGGATCCGGTTTCACCGTTTCCGTCGCATGCTGCAGCTTCTGGCCGGTGGCGATTCCGGGCGGTTGTCCGGCCGTTGGAACCGGCCGGACGCAAGCTGATATACTACGGTCAGACGCTGGTCAGGATCTTTTGCAAAGCGGCCTGATAGGCACCCAGCTTCTGGAGCCCCTTGGCCAAGGCCTGTGTTGTTTCATCCTTGATCGCGGCCCGGTTCTCGAAGCCCTCGATGATCTTGGTCCGGATCGCTTCGGCGCTTTCGGTGGTGCAATCGACGGTGCGGGTATAGCCGAGCGAGCCGAACAGCCCTTCGAACTTGCGGCTATAGGCCATTGGCATCACCGGCACGCCCGATGAAAACGCCGCGATGCAGGCATGCATCCGCGCGCCCATAAAGAAGTCGAGCCCGGCGATATAGGTCTTGGCCTCGGATGGTGACGCGAATGAGGGGGCCAGCACCGTGCCGGGAAAGGCTTCGGCCAAGTCGGTGCAGGCACTATAATCATCTTCGCCGGTCATCCGGCCTTCACGCACGATCACATGCGGCACCAGATGCACTTCGCAGCCATCGGGATGGGATTGGAAATAGGTGATGAGGTCGCGAACCAGGTCGGGATAATCCATCGTCAGGCCGAATTCATTCTTGCCGCTGTATCCGCCACCCATAAGTAGCCCAGAGACGTTGATCCCGACCTTGACCGGCCCGCCTTGCGTGCGCGGGGCAGGCGGACCATAAGGCAGGCGCAGCGCCACGTCAGAGGCCTCGATGACATCGGCACGCCCCAATGCGCGGGCCGCCTCGGTTGACATCTTGTCACGGCTGGCAACCACTTTGCACAGCCGCATCGACAGCTGCGCCAGCGTCTTGGACCAGCCCTTGGTAAAGGGGCCAACGGTTTGCGGGGCCATCACTAGCGGCGTGCCAGACAGATGGGTCAGATACTTCAGCCAGAACATCCGCTTGAGGCGACCCGCCCCATAGATATCGGCAAAGCTGTCGCCCGCCCCAATATCGATCACCAGATCCGAGCGGCGCGCCGTGGCAAAATATCCCTTTGGGCTGCGCATCATGGTGCCGTCGATATCAATTACCTTGATATCCGGCCCGGTCACATAGGGTGCGCGGGCGTCTTTCCAATCCAGAATGGTGATTTCCAGCTCTCGCCCGATGTCGCGCCCAACGTCCCGCAAAATTTCGACTTCGGAGGCGGTCAGCGCCCCGACCCCCAGATTGTCAGAGCGCGAGGAATGCAGGATCAGGCAGATGCGCAGGGGGCGTTGTGTCATGTGAGGCTTTCGTGTTGGGTGGCTTGGAGTGGGTATGTATACAGCGGAATTGGGAAATTTTGTATTATGGTTGAAATACGGTCAAAATAGGCCGTATCGCCATATTATCGGATCATTCGTCCGGATGGACAAAGAGCGAGCTGGATACGGGCCGCCGATAGGCATTGGCCACAACGAGTTCATCGGGCAGGGTACCCACAGCAATCATCATGATGATCACCTCGTTGTCGGGAATGCCTAATTTCGTTCTGGCTTTTGCATTTTTCTGCATCGTCTGGTTCCAGGCCAGCATGCAACTGCCATAGCCAAGGGCGTGCAGCGCATAGACGATCGACATGGCGTATAATCCGCCGTCGATATAGGCCTGATGCCGCTCACCAACCGAACTATAGGCCTGAATATCCGACGTGATGACCAAAGCCCGCGAGGCCTGATGCCCGAAACCGGCATTGCCTGACTGCAATTTCAACGCCTTCGATGCATTCATAAAGCAATGCGACCTTGGCCCCTGCCGGTTGCAGACCGATGGCGTTTTGCGCGCAATATTTGCTGCCCTCTCGATATCGTCAAAAGGCACTTCTCCGCCCGAGAAATTCCGGATGGAGTGGCGGCTCATGAAGAAGTTTTCAGTCACGCCTGCGGTCTTTTCCAAGATTGCAGCGCGGGTGACGTGTTCGACACCACCGTCGCGCTCGGCATGTTCGATCTGTTGCGAAGATCTGGCCTCAAGCCAGCGGTCTAGCCAAAGCTGGGAGACATCATGCGTGCGATTGAAGGTACGGTAATCCAGCAGGCTGCCGATAGCCGCTTTTACCACGGCGGGCTTATGGGCCGGATCTTTCTCATAGGTGTCGATCCTGACCAGGAGATCCTTTATCTTTTCCTGACCGAAACCGGGGCGCGGCTCTTTCAGGGAAAGCCCTTTCTCGATCCCGTGGTATTGCTTGAGGATGGCATATTCTGTTTGTGCAGCGTGCCTGTCCTGACGCCCTTTATGTGACCAGCGCAAAAAGCGGGTCAGATCGTTGACGTAGTTGTGTCCCAGGGTGAACCCCGTTTTGACTGTTTGGCTTGCCAAAACGCCTTTGTAGATCAGGGTGAATACGGGGCGAGGCAGGTAACGCTCAAGGCTTTTCTTTGAAAGAAAGCGTTTTCGTCCAGGACGGAAAGTTGTGGTGGTGTTGGAGTTCGGTATTGCCAATGTCTTCCCGTTCTGGATCGTGGGGTCAATAGGGCCATTTTAGCGCAATTTCCGCCGGATTGTCCAACGCTGTTCGGTAAAGTGCGAATGTGATGTTTTTTCCTTCGACAATCAGTGTTTGCGGGGTTAGGGGTATCCCTTGTGCCACTTGGGGGCGGTTATCCCAGATCCGTATCGTTATGTTGAAATCTGCCCTTTTGATCCTATCTGGCAATGCGACGGCTTCATTGTTGTTGTTGGCGCGCAACCTGATTATCGCACGGCTGATCCCGGTGGCGGATTATGGCATCGCATCGACTTTCGCCATTGCCATGGCCTTGGTTGAAATGATGTCAAACCTTGGTTTGCAGCAGCAGATCGTACAAGCCAAAAACGGCGAGGATCCACGGTTCCAAGCAGCGCTTCAGGGGTTTCAGGTGCTGCGCGGAGTGTTCGCGGGCGCGGTGCTGTTTTTCTTGGCCGGGACATTGACGGATTTCCTGAATGTGCCCGAAGCGACCTGGGCATATCAACTCATGGCGCTGGTGCCGGTGCTGAACGCGCTGAAGCATTTCGATATCCACCGGATGAACCGCTCGATGGTGTTCTGGCCATTGATCCTGACGGGGGTGGTGCCTGCATTGCTGTCGGTTCTGGCAGTCTGGCCTTTGGCCATCATCTATGGCGATTACAAGGTGATGCTCTATGCCATTCTTATTCAGGTGGGAATGACGGCCGTGGTTTCGCATCTTGTCGCCGAGCGGCCCTACCGGCTGATTCTGGACCGTCACGTCATGGCGCAATCCCTGCGTTTTGGCTGGCCGTTGCTGGTAAATGGCATCTTGCTGTTTGGCATCTTTCAAGGCGATAAAGTGGTTGTCGGGCGTGAACTAGGTATGGATACACTGGCGATCTTTGCCATGGGGTTCACCCTAACGCTGACGCCAATGCTTGTGATGACCCAATCGTCGCAGAACTTTTTTCTTCCGCCTCTGTCCGGACTGGACCGCAGTACAGAGGCCGGGCGTGACCGGTTTCAGTACCTGTCGATAGTTGTTATGCAGATCAGCATCGTCATGGGGTTGTTCCTGGTTTTTGGTGTCTTTCTGTTCAGAGATTTGTTGGTGCAGGTTCTTTTGGGCCCGAAGTACCTTACGTTGATCCCGATATTGCTACCGTTGGCGATCATGCAAGCCGCCCGGGTTGCTAGAGCGGGCGCGGCGACCATTGCACTATCAAGCGGGCATACGGGCAATGCAATGCAAGCCAATCTGATACGTATCGCGGTATTGCCGTTGGCATGGTATGCGGTGACCCAAGGGGCAGGCGTATTTGTTGTTATTATGATCGCGATTATCGGCGAGGCTGGGGGCTATGTGCTATCTTGTGTTCTGGTCGCCCGTAAGCCGGGCATAGCCTTGGGTCCGATGGTGTTGCCGGTGCTGACCAGCACAGCCTTTCTCGGGGCTGCCATGTTGGCATCCCGTCTAGAAAATATTCCGGTATGGATGAGGGTCGCAATGCTCGGTGCTCTTTTTGTGGCCACTTTGGCATCAATGAAAGAAACGCGCCGCTATATAGCCAGACGCCGATCCTGAGGGCAGGAAGACTACAGTCCAGCGCGCTATAGCAAAGGGTAAGATTTCGACTGAAAAGCGAGGAATCGGGTATTATCGATCCCCCAGAGCTGAATCGTGTTTTTCCCATACAAAAAGGTGATACCGTTTCACGCGACACAGAAATGGACCCTTCGCGACCCTATGAGTCCCCGGATAGTGCAAGCGCTCTTCGCGTCCGGATTGAATCGCTCGAGGCACGTCTCGGTAGAGAGCCAAACATCACGATGAGCCCGCCGCTATGTTGGCCACGATCTTGGCCGGGGCGACCAATCTCGGGCGTGAGCGGATGAAGTGGTCCTGCTTTTTAGGACAGGTTCGCGGCTTAGCTAAGATGCATCAGGTTGGTTTTCATGCCGCCTTTAGTGCTTCCGTTTGGCCGAAGTATGCTGTGTCTGGCGTGCGCTTATCAAGGGCGGTGTGAGGGCGCTCAGAATTGTAGAATCCAATCCAGTCATCGATGATCCGTTTTGCTTGGAAGCCATCGGTGATTTCATGCAGATAGATGGCCTCCTGTTTCAGTGATCGCCAAAGACGTTCTATGAAGATGTTGTCCAGATCGCGGCCTCGGCCATCCATTGATGTTTTGATGTCGGCCTTGGTCAAAGTCGTAACCCAACCAGCGCCTGTGTATTGGCTGACCTGGACGCCCTTCTAAGTGTCAAGCCGCGATTTGAGCCTGATTGATCTGTTTGTGCCGTCGCGCGATGATGTTGAAGACTTCACGCGCGATGTATCTTTTCAGGCATCGAATAGCTTCCAGTTTTGAATGGCTTTGAGTTGTGCGTCGCGCGACGTATTCTTTTGTCTTCGGATCCAGACGTAGTCGCCCGATTGCGATGATGTGAAGCGCGCTGTTTGCTGCGCGGTCACCACCTCGGTTCAATCGGTGCCGTGTCGTTTTCCCTGATGATGCCGGAACCGGGCTGACGCCGCACAAAGCAGCGAAGCTGGCTTCGGATTTGAGCCGTTCAGGATTGTCGCCTGCGGTCAGCAACAATTGAGCCGCGCTGTTAAACCCGACCCCGCGGCATGCGATCAGATCTGGAGCAAGGTCTGTGATGATTGCCGCGATCATGCCGTCCAGATCGGCGACCTCATCATGCGGGTCATATTGCGCAGTCCTTATTCTCAGCCTTCTTGACCTTGTCTGAGGACACCCCTGCCATGCCTTCAATTGCCTGCCGTTTCCACGTGCTTACCTGCGTAGGGTGAAGTTGGCGTTTGGCTGCGATCTCCTGAACTGTCTTGTCGCCATGCAGCGCCTCAAGCGCCACAGCAGCCTTAAACTTGTCTGAAAAGTTCCGTCGCTTCGTCATTCTCGTATCCATTCATCAGTGTTGGATACACCTTAGCACGCTGTCCGAATTTGCCGGACCACTTCAGATGCTCTCGCGTAGACGATCCTCGATCGGATCACAGCCCGCTTCATTGGCAAGTAGCGAAAGCGCAGAAGTGTCGGTATTGTTTTTCATGGTGTGATCTCCTTGGCGGTTTCTGCCGTCGGTTGGGTGGGTTCAAGTCACCCGGAGATTACGCCACCTTCATATTTCCACCACCTTCGCGACACGACCCAAAATTGGGTTTTGCGGCATCAAAGAGTGAACCACTTGTGAAATGTGTAAAAACTCTGACTGTGGACAAGCCCCATGCGCGCCCATACCCGCTGCACGCCATAGTTGTTAATCTGGGTGGAAATGCTGAGCAGGGCCTGTGGCTCTTGGCCCTGTGCCTCTGCGTCGATCATGCGGGCTGCCGCATTCAGCAGCGCGGCATACAGCCCGCGGCCTTGATACTCCGGAGCGACACCGTTCAAAACGAACTCGTGTGCATCATCTGCGCGTGTCCTTGTCGTCAGAAAGCCGGCGATGTCATCGCCCTGCAAAACCAGAAATACCGGGTCCCGAGCGCTGACCTGTCTGACGCTTCTTTCGGCCCACTCGGCATAGGCTGCGTCGGCGGCCTTGCTGTCCAGTCGAGGATCACTGTGATAATGGCCGATATAGTTTTTAAAGCATAAGCGGGCCAGAGACCCCACGGCCTCGGCATCCTGCGGCGTGGCAACCCTAAAGGAAATGCCGGTTGGCAATGATAGCGCGGGACGGTCCTGAGCCAGGTTGCCGTTGTAGTAAACCAGCGTATCCATCAGACGGTACCCGTCCGCCTCAAGCGTGTGAACCCTGTCCAGTGCGGATACATCAACTCGTACGGATATCATGGCCACACCTTGCATCTGCGCCTGCCTGTTTACCTCCGCCAGATCGGGCAGTTGCGATGCCATCCCGTCGATCCCGGCGCAGACCATGCCAAACCTTCTGGTTTCAAGAGCGTTGATTTTCAATGTCATGTGGGATCTCCCTAAAATGCTGGCCCCGGATCGGCGGTGTAAACTGGCTATACAAACGGGTAGTCATCCGGGATCTTGCGACAAATACTTATATGCCACCTCAATCACCCGGTCGATATGCGGCCCCAGTTCATAATAGAGCGGCAGGCGCACCAGCCGGGCCGAGACGTCATTGGTGACGGGCAGATCGTGGTTGCTGCGACCGAATTTTATGCCGGCGGGCGAGCTGTGCAGGGGCACGTAATGGAAAGGCGTGGTGATCTCGTGCGCCCTCATATGCCGAATAAACGCGTCCCTGTCCTCGATATTGTTCAGCATCAGATAGAATATATGCCCGTTGCCCGTGCAGCCCTCGGGGCAAATGGGGCGACGCAGGCGCCCTGCCGCCTCAAGCGGGGCAAAGGCGTCCATATACCGCTCGAATAGGGCCAGACGGGTGGCGCGGATGGTTTCGGCCAATTCCAACTGCGCAAAGAGGAATGAAGCGGTCAACTCGCCGGGCAGGAAGGACGAGCCCAGATCGACCCAAGTGTATTTGTCGGTCTGGCCGCGCAGGAAGTTCGAGCGGTTGGTGCCCTTCTCGCGGATGATCTCGGCGCGCTCCACATAGCGCGGGCCAGTCAGGGTCAACGCGCCACCTTCGCCGCTGATAATGTTCTTGGTCTCATGAAAACTGAACGCTCCCATGTCAGCCAGACTGCCCGCTGGGCGGCCCTTGTAAAAGGACCCAAGTGCCTGCGCCGCATCCTCGATCACGATCAAGCCATGAGCGCGGCAAATATCAAGAATGGGGTCCATATCTGCAGGGTATCCTGCATAATGCACCACAAACACCGCCCGTGTCCTGTCCGTGATGGCTGCCGCCATATCCGATACATCAATGTTAAGCGTAAGTGGATCGATATCCACAAAGACCGGCGTCGCCCCGCGCAGCACCACCGCATTTGCCGTCGATACAAAGGTGAAGGAAGGCATGATGACCTCATCACCCGGCCCCAGATCGCTCAGGATTGCGCACATCTCCAGCGCGGCGGTGCAAGAATGTGTCAACAGGGTCGCATGCGCGCCGGTCTGGCGGCAGATCTCCTTGTTTGCCAGCTTAGTGAAATGCCCGTCACCAGACAGTTGGCCCAGCTCAATGGCTTGGGTCAGATACGCGATCTCATTGCTGACAATGGAGGGCTTATTAAAAGGAACACGAGTCATATATCTATCCATTAATTGTACCGCAAAATGCGGCGTCCGTGCCATCACGCACATAAAGATCCCAAAAATTAGACCCCAAACAGCGGGTAAACCTACCTTCCATTTTTGTCAGAAGGCGCAGCGACATTGCCGATCTTTCGACCTTGCGGATCATCATCAGATCAATGCCTTCGGGCAGGGGTTTGCCTTCTGCCAATTCGGGCGCGGCGAGGCTAAGCCAAGCCGGAAAACCATTGATCGGCGGCGCCTGCATTATGAAGGGAAAAAAACTCATATCCCCCGCGATTCCGCGATTTACGATGCCCGGAACGCTGCGGAGCAGCATGACTGCGTCGATCAGCATGACATAATGCAAACCTGCATTGCCTGATTTCTCCGCCGCAATATGCGCTTTGGCTGCCTGTATCTGTATGTCCAGAGACTCCAGCTGTTTAAACGGCCTGCGATCCGCGCCTACAAACTCATCACTCCAAGCCAGATAGCTGTCGAGGGGCGTGCCGGTCATCTGTATCAAGGGCGCGCGCCTGACGGCCAAGGCGCCGCTCAGGCAGGTCTGCACTAGCTGCGGCAGACTGAAAGCCATGACGACACATGCCGCCGTAATCCGCAGATAACATAACTGGTCGTTCAGCCGATCTGCGCCGTGGCGGCCCCATTCATAACCGGCAAGGCACAAGGCTGCCATGAAAGGCAAGGCTTGCTGACCAACATCCCCATGCCAGCCCATGGTCGTCGTCATTCCGGCATAGCCAATGGTCAGAGCCAGACCTGCGAGCAGGAACTGGACCGTCCCCGCCCGACGATCGAACACCAGCACGGCGCCCACCGCAAAAATGCTCAGCATCGTCAGCGGCTGCACGAAAAACACTGCCGCTGTTTTCATTATCATATTGGGAATAGTCGTATTGCCGCCCGCCGAAGCCACCCCATATGCAAAGGCCGCTAGCGCCCGGTCTGCACCGGGATCGAGGATCAGCAACCCTGCGACCAGCCCAAGGGAGGCGATAAAGCAGCTTTGCCAGCGTGCGCGTAGGGCAAGCGAGGCCAGAAAGGCAGGCACAAAAGGCACGAAGGTTGGCTTGATCAGCACGATTAGATAGGCGAAGGCGCCGCAGATGAATGCGGCTAGCAATTCGGACCGGCTGTCCCGGGCAGGGATCAGCGCAAACAAGGTCAGGATAGCGGCCAGCCCGGCCGCAAACCTGTTGTAGATGAACGCATGGGTAGCCGCCGGACGTTGAACGGCTGTCAGCTCCTCCAAGGGCACCCGCGCTAACAGGGCTGCAAATAAAATCATGCAAAGTGCTACCATCGTAAACAACGACAGCCTGCGCCACGCAACAAGCGCCGCAAGCGCACAGGCCGTCGCCAGCATCATCACGAACGCATAATCGATCGACTTGACCCCAGTTCCAAATATCTGGAATGCCCAAGCGATATACTGTGCGATCACGCCCCCGTAGAAATGACCAAAATCCTCTGTTGGCTTGGCCCCGTTCAGAACTCGCCAGCCCAAGTCGCTGAAAAACATGGTGTCCTGAAGGAAGAGCGTATCATAAGCGATCGGCACGAAGATAAAAAACATCAACGCGCAAAGCATCAAGACGGGTCCTGAAATCAACAGAAGCGTCGTTATTGCTCCGCACAGATGTTGCACAACCGACTGGGGCGGCATATTGTCAAAAAGACGGGAGGTATTGAGCACTGTTTTACCTTTTTAAAATCTATTTCGCTCTTTGGTCGGGCAAATTTAATTTGCATGTTCAACGGCCTCGTTGAGTCAGGTTTGGTTGGTCTCGCTGAGGTTTATGCCTTTGGGCATGAACTGGCGCAGCAAGCCGTTTGTGCTCACGCCAACCAATCAGAAGGGCGTCGATCGCCCACTGACTGCTGCCGCTCAGATCTTCTGCCAAGATCACATCACGTCCCTCTCTTCTAAGATGGTTAATTCGATTAACCATCGTAACATCTGCAACTTAAACCTAAGATTTTTCCATGAAAAAGCCTGAAGTCGCATGACCGCCCTGAATTTACTGTTTTTACGAACTACTTTAGTGCATATGGTTTTGACCAGCCACATCTTTACCAAGGACTTGAAATGAGTCAATTTCCTACGATCAGCATTGTATCGCCCGTCTATGGCTGTCGGGACTGCCTGACAAGTCTAGCAGCAGAAGTGGGACGGGCACTTGATGCAGCGGGTCTGTCATGGGAGCTGGTTCTAGTAGACGATTGCGGCCCCGATCAGCCTTGGAGCACGATTGAGGGCCTAGCTGCCGCAGACCCGCGCATCCGGGGGGTGCGCCTGGCGCGCAACCACGGACAGCATCTGGCTATATGGGCAGGCCTAGCGGAAACCAGAGGCGACTGGATTGCCGTCATCGATTGCGACCTTCAGGATGAGCCATCCGCTATCCCTAGATTGTATGAGCAGGCCATGTCTGAACAGACCGACGCAGTCGTCGTTAATCGCGGAAACTGGAAAGATTCACGGTTTCGGCGCTTTGCCTCGCGGGCCTTTTACAAAATAACCGATCTGCTGGGTGGCATCCGGCTAGACAACAACGTCGGAAATTTCGGGCTCTATAGCCGCCGCATGGTCAGGGTCCTGCTGTCCTATCAGGAGCAAGAAGTATTCCTGCCCGTAATGGTCACGCTGACCGGCCTTCCCCGCAGCACACTCTTGCTGGATCGCTGCGGCCGCCATGCCGGAGAAAGCTCCTACAGCATCAAGCAGCTGGTCCGGTTGGCCGGCGCCATCATTATCCGCTTCTCCGACCGCCCGCTGAAGCTGAGCATCCTTCTGGGCCTGACCATCAGCACTGTTTCCGCGGTGCTTTCTGTGTTGCTCTTTGCGGTTTGGCTGACCGGTGCTTTTACCGTGCCCGGCTGGACCAGCCTTATCCTGTCGGTGTGGTTTCTTGCCGGCGTTATCCTCGCCGTTCTAGGAGTCCATGGGTTCTACATGGGTCGGATCTTCACAGAAGTGAAAAAACGCCCGCGCATTCAGTTGGATAAAACCACGTATGAGGCCCTTGGTGGAAATCATACCCTCTACGGGAGCGGAGCTGCTACTTCCACAGGGGTTGCAGAAAACCGGCAGGACATGACGCGGATCGTATGACCATGCCCCCCGTCGCAAAAAGATTCAGCCGGTATCTGACAGTCGGGCTGGGAATGAACGGCGCACTTTATCTGATGTTCTTGTTTCTGATCTGGCTAAGGATGGCACCCATCGTTGCCTCTGCACTGTGTTACGCAATAGGCGTAATGGGAAGCTATCTTTTGAATAGGCGCTGGACTTTTTCCAGCAGCGGAACGCACATGGAAGATATTGCCAAATACCTAACCGCCTACGGGTTAGGGTTGCTCGTCACGCTTGTGTCGATGATGTTTTTTGTCGGCCCTCTAGGTCCTGCCGTGGCGCAGGTCCTCACCATCGGATTTACAGCAATCGTCATATATGGCGCATTGGAAGTCCTAAAATTCGGCCAATGATATCCGGTAGGGGTTACGCCATGACTTACAAAGGTTACTCTGCCCGCATCGAATACGATGATGATGACGGCATCCTGACGGGTCAGATTGCAGGCATCCGCGACGGTTTGGAGTTTCATGGTGATAGCGTGGATGATCTAAACTGCGCGGAGGAAGACGTCTCTAGAGCATGTTTCGGTTTTTCCGATTCAGGATTCCCACGAGGCATAATTTCTGATTCCCTGTCTTAATGACAGATATGGGGGATCGAGATGGGTAGACCACATCCTATGGCGCTTCGGTTGCTGGTAGTTGGGTTCGTAGAAGAAGGGCATTCACACCGTTCGGCTGTCCGAAAGTGGATCGAGTTCTACGATCACAAGCGCCCCCATTCTGCTCTTGGCGGCAAACCACCTGCTGTGGTTTATTGGCAGAGAATTGAAACAACCAACCCAGATCAGCAGGTGCAAAAGAGTAGCTTAACTTACGTCAGAGCCTGTCCGACAAATGGAGAGTAGCTCAGATCACCTCCGTTACTGCCTTGGAAGAGTTTCCACACGGTCTGAGTAGTTTCAGACAATAGAACTGAGTTCACCAGCATGGCGATCCTAAAATGGGTTCAGAAGACGGGTATCGATTGGCATTATATCGCGCCCGGAAAGTCCCAACAGAACGGTTTCATCGAAAGCTTTAACGGTAAGCTGCGGTCCTCTCGGCGATGAAATCACCTGCTGGGTAACAGACGAATGTTTGAATGAAACGCTATTCGGCACACTGCGGAATGCCCGTAAAACGCTTGACGAATGGCAAGAGGATTACAACTGGCGAAGGCCGCATTCAGCTTTGGCGAACATGACCCCGATGGAATTCTTGCAGAGAAAGGCAATGGACAGCTAAGCGGCAACAACCCAGCGAACGGTCGATCGGTGATTGAGTAAAACCACCAGAGCACTGGTTACCATCATATGACTGCATCCTTCTAATCGTCGCCAGACTTTTGCTGTATTCAGGTTAGGGGTACATCGGTCGTAAGGTAAGTGGTTTATGCATAACAGCAAGGCATGGGTGTTGGGCTTGGTCATAGCAATTGCCTGCGCCGTGGGCGGTGTACATGCGGGGGACACGCGTAATGTGTCCACTAGGGCAGAGCTTCAACAAGCCCTTTCAAATACCTCTGATACCACAGAAATCACTCTTCAGTCCGGTGATTACGGTGTTTTGTCGATCCACGGCCTTAAAAAACCTGCGGGAATGCCCCTTGTGCTGCGGTCTATCGATCCTGCCAATCCCGCGCGCTTTTCGAAAGTGATCCTGCACGATGTGCAGAATGTAACAATTGATAGCGTTATCTTTGATTACAGCTATCAGACGGGCGACAAAATATATTATCGACCGTTTCAGGCATTATTGAGCGTGGGCGTCACGATCCGCAACAGCTTCTTTGATGGGGATCTATGGCGCGGAGAGGGTGAGGCAAGTAACGGCTATCCAACGGCTTTCGGAATGGCGGTACGCTTTTCATCAGATCTGACCTTCGAAGACAATGAAATCCGCGGATTTTTCGCGGTATAGTTATCGACCGGAGCCAGAACTTGGTCCTGCGCGGCACGAATATTCACTCTATCCGCATGGACGGCATGAATTTCCCTCAGGTCGAAAACGTGCTGATCGAAAATAACCACATCCATGATTTCTCCCGGTCACTGGAGTCCAAAGATCATGCGGATATGATCCAGTTCAGGACCAATAAAACGGACAAGCCATCGCGGGATATCGTCATTCGTGACAACCTTCTGAATTCGGGCAAAGGGGCCTATTCCCAGTCTATCTTCATGCGCAATGAAGAGGTCGACACGGGCCGTTCGGACACGGAAATGTTTTACCGCAATGTGACGATTGAAAATAACATGATCATCAATGCCCATTTGCACGGGATAACCGTGGGGGAAACGGATGGGTTGATCATTCGCCGCAATACCGTTGTGCGCAATGGCCGATCCGAGGGCAAAAAGAAAAACCCCGCCCTTTGGACCCCTCAGATCCGGGTCAATAAATCATCCCGCAATGTCCTGATCACTCGCAATATCACCAATAAGATAACGGGGGAGGTGGGCCAGGCCGACTGGCGGGTCACGAAGAATTACCCCGTTCAGGATCTCGCACGCGGCAAGTCAGGATTCTATGGTCAAGTTTTCGATCATTCGGTACTAAACGACCCGACCCGCCCCGAGGCGTTCCGCCCCCAAAAAGGCGGCCCTCTGGATGGGGCGGATCTGGGGGCGCGGCTACCGGTTTTTTGACCCGGTGTGAAAGGTTGACCGTTACGGGCGGGGGCGTGCCCTGGCGGTTTTTTTGCAGTATAGCCCCAAAAAAAGTCGCGTTTATGGTCCAAGTGCTCTAGGAGGTGCATCCATGGACCTTGTGCCGTTAAGAGGATGACCAGACCTTGGTTACATACGACAATACCGCCAGATTGCCCGCGAATGGCCGCGCGCAAATATCGACGGCCCATGAACGGCTGCCGATGCCGGCCTTGCTGTATCTTCTGGGTGTTGCCCTTCCGATCGGGTTCCACCTGGGCCCGATCTACATGTCGACTTTGCGGCTGCTTTTGATTGTCATAATCATCCCCTTGATGATCAATCTGCTGTCGGGGAAATATGGCAAAATTATCATTACAGATATTCTGTTCATCCTGCACGTTTTGTGGATCGGTATCGCGCTCTTGGCCAATCCTCCCGGTCAGTTTATTCAGCAGATAGGATCCGTTGGGGTTGAATTTCTGGGCGGTTATATGATCGGGCGAGCCTATATCCGTGACCAGGCTACGTTCATCGGCATGTGCCGCGCCCTAATCATTATTGTGCTATGTACGATCCCCTTTGCTGTGTTCGAAACCCTGACTTCACGTCCCGTTATTATTGAGTTCCTGAACAAAGTTCCGGGGCTAGGATACGTAACCAACGTTGACTATCCGACTCGGATGGGGCTGCATCGGGTGCAAGCATCATTCGTCCATCCGATCCATTACGGGCTGTTTTGTTCGGTGGTTTTTTCACTCAGCCTAGTTGCTATGAAGGGAAGAGTCAGAGACTCTAAGCGTTTTATGTACAGTTTCTTGATCACAGCAACAGGATTTCTAGCGCTTTCAAGCGGGGCGCTAACGGCTTTTGCCTTGCAATTCGGACTTCTGGTTTGGGCTTTGATATTCAAATCCTACAAACAGCGCTGGTGGCTTCTTGTCGGACTTTTCGCCCTCGCCTATGTCACGGTTGATCTGCTTTCCAACCGCTCGCCACTGCAAGTGTTCATGAGCTATGCGACCTTCTCTCCACATAACGCTTATATACGGGCGATCCAATTTGAATGGGGGCTGGCAAACGTGCTGGGCAGCGTCGAGAAGGGAATTCTTGGCAGCCCTATCTTCGGGATCGGAATGAGTACATGGGTTCGCCCCGCCTACATGACGTCCGGGAGCGTGGATAATTTCTGGCTCGTCATAACCCTGCGCTACGGGGTGCCCGGATTCTTGCTACTTGCCTTTGGCTATATTATTGGTATCGCGCGCATTATGCGCCGCAATTTCGAGGGGAATGAACGGCTAACCCTTATCCGGCGGGCTTGGGTCTTTACCTTTATAGGGCTTACATTCACGCTCAGTACCGTGCATGTCTGGACAAATATCTATTCCTTCGTCTTTTTCATGTTCGGGGCAGGTATCTGGCTGATATCAGCCGTCCCTGGCGGGGATGACGACAAGGCAGCGCGCGCCGAACCGCCAAAGGAACCTGTGGGCAGAATTCGCTATAGCCGTTTTCCGCAACGGCCTGCCGCTTCCCAAGCATAATCCCAATACGAGAGTTTTCATGCCCCTGCCAAAACTTGGCGTTGTCGTCGTCACCTTCAATGCCGCTGATGTCATTCTTGACTGCCTCGAAAGCCTGTTGGCATCACAGGGTGTCGCATTGCGGATCGCTGTGGTCGATAATGCCTCGACGGATGATACCCTGGATCTTATCCGTGCCTGGGCGTCCGGCACGCAACCCTATAGCCCGCCCGTTGACATGCCCTTTGGGCTGACCGCATCCTCCAAGCCGGTGACGTTACATCCTGCGGGTCACCAGGCCGCAGGGGACAGCCACAGCATTACCCTGATCGAGACCGGCATAAACGCAGGCTTTGCCGCCGGGGTGAATTGCGGTCTTGCGGAGCTGGCGTTAGATTCAGGCATCGACCGGTTCTGGGTACTCAACCCTGACAGCGCCGTGCCGGCAGATACCGCCCTTGCCTTTGCCCGCCATGAGGGGGCGTTTTCGTTGATGGGCGGGCGGGTGCTTTATTATGATGCCCCCGACATCATCCAGATTGATGGGGGCACAATAAACAAGCGCACCGGGGTTACCGGCAATATCGGCCTAGGATGTGAGGCCACCAAAACGGCCCATCCCAACCCCGCTGATATAGATTTCATCACCGGGGCAAGTGTCGTCGCCAGTCGGACATTCTATGAAACCGCAGGCCCCATGCCCGAGGATTATTTCCTTTACTATGAAGAGGTAGATTGGGCCTTGCGCCGCGGGGATTTGCCCCTGGCCTATTGCCCGCAGGCATTGGTCTATCACCGCGCAGGCACCGCAATCGGATCACCGACACTAGGGCGACCCGCATCGCCGTTCTCACTTTACTTCAAACATCGCGCGCGGCTGCGCTTTGTGCGCAGGCATTTCACATCCAGCCTACCAGTTGCGCTGATCTATTCTGCGGCCAAGGCCATCCAGATCGCGCTTAAGGGATACGGGCGCGAGGCCTGGACCATTGTGCTCGGCAGCCTGAATGCCGCTCCTCCGCCCCATGTGCGTCGCATCCTGTCCAAGGATGCCGCCGAGATTGCCTTTCGCCCGCCGGTAAAGCCGTCGCAAGAACCAGAATAGGGGTCCGTCCTTTAATCTATGTGCGGATCATTGTGGTACAATCTTAAACATCTGTCCGACTTCGGCCCGATTTCTGCCCCCTCCCAGTCATAGCGCTTTTTTAGCCTGTGACCGGAATAGGAGACGGAAATCCAATGCCCAATGCAAACGCCCCCGACAGCCAACACATAGCAGACAACCCGTACCGGCGTGCGATCGCGGCGGCCCGGACATCCCTTGGCGGGGTGATCCTGTTGAGTGCGGTCCTGAATGTTTTGATGCTGACCGGCTCGATCTACATGTTGCAGGTCTATGATCGTGTCTTGCCGGGTGGGTCTGTGCCAACGCTGGTTGTGCTTTTTGCCATTGTGATCGTGCTTTTCGCCTTTCTCGGGCTTTATGATTTCCTGCGCACACGGGTTTTGTCGCGCATCGCTTTGCAGCTTGATAATCACCTCAGTGGCCCTGCCTTTCGCATGTGGCTACGTGCAGGCCTGCCCGGCGGGGGCAAGGGTTCGGATGCACAGGTGATGCATGATCTGGATACGTTGCGCGGGTTCTTGTCGGGGCCGGTTGTGGCCTCCATGGCGGATGTTCTTTTTGTACCGCTCTTTCTGGGAGTGCTGTTCTTGATCCACCCTTGGTTGGGCTTGCTGACCATCGCAGGGGCGGGCGTCGGGGTGGCGATCGCTCTGGTCAACCGTGCCGTGATGCGTCCGAATATTTCCCAAAGCGTCGAACTGGATAGTGCCGAACGTAACTTTATCGATCGCAGCGCCCGCAATGCCGAAGCGATTGAGGCGATGGGTATGCAGGCCAGTATTTCAGCGCATTGGCAACGGCTGCACCGCGCGGCGCTGGCCAGTGCCCAGGCGGGTAGTGACCCCTCTGAGGTGCTTGCCGCCACCAGCCGCGCCTTCCGGATGTTGCTGCAATCGGCCATCCTGACCCTTGGCGCGCTTTTGGTAATCCGGGGGGAAATGTCGGGCGGCATGATCATTGCCAGCTCTGTGCTGTCGGGGCGCGCACTAGCTCCGGTGGATCAGCTGATCGGGCAATGGCGGGTCATCGGGCGGGCCGGTGCGGCGCATAAGCGGCTACTGTCCACCTTTGATGCCGCGCGGCCGGAGCCTGCCCGCATTGCCTTGCCCGATCCCACCGGCAAGATATCGGTCAGCGGCTTGACCAAACTGGCCCCCAGTCAGCCCGGAACCGATCCGGTCAAAATCCTCTCTGACATCGCCTTTGCCCTGGCGCCCGGCGACGCCATGGGTGTGATCGGAAATTCGGCCAGCGGTAAATCCACGCTGGCGCGGATTTTGGTCGGGGCAGGGCACAGCGACAGCGGTGAGGTGCGCCTTGACGGGGCCACCCTAGACCAATGGGACCCCGAACAACTTGGCCGCCAGATCGGCTATTTGCCACAGATGCTAGAGATGTTGCCCGGCACGATCCGCGACAATATCGCTCGTTTTGACCCCAAGGCACAGGATGCCGATGTGATCGCGGCCGCGACGCTGACGGGCATTCACAGTATGATCCTTAAACTCCCGGATGGCTATGCCACGCGTTTGAGCGATCCGCAGAGCCCGCCGATGCTCTCGGGTGGGCAGTTGCAACGACTGGGGCTGGCGCGGGCTGTTTTCGGCATGCCACGTCTGGTTGTGCTGGATGAACCCAATGCCAATCTGGACCGGAACGGTGATGCCGCCCTGACCCATACCATCCGGACATTGCGCGCCGCCGGATCAACCGTGATCGTCATGGCACATCGGCCAAGTGTCCTTGTTGCGGTCAATAAGCTGATGATCCTGAATGCCGGACGCGTCGAGGCCTTTGATGACCGCGAAACGCTTTTGGCCACCGAATATAAAGGGCAATACAAGGGCAAGGAGGCCAACACACCGGCCCCCGTGCAGGCAACCAACCTCAGCCCGCATAAACAGGCGGCCGCGGGCAATATGCTGCGCAAACTGCGGGCCGTGCCGCGCGCGCCAAGCACGCCCTCTACCCCCCGGAGGTATCACGCATGAGCACACTGGACACCACCCCCGCCACCTTGCCCGATCTGGATCTGGACCGGGCCAAGCGGATCGCGGCGATCAGCCTGTTTGTCCTAATCGGCGTTTTCGGGGTCTGGGCCGGTTTCAGCGTCATCAGCGGGGCCGTTGTCGCATCAGGGCAGGCCATGGTCCATGGCAAGCCCAAGGTGGTCCAATCCCTTGATGGCGGGCTGGTGGCAGAAATCTTTGTCCGCGACGGCGATATCGTGGCCGAGAATGACACATTGCTGCGGCTGGACCCGACCTTGCTGGAGGTCAATCTGGGCATTGCCCAAAGGCGTCTGGCGGCGGCCATGGCCTTGCAGGCCCGGCTGAAGGCCGAACAGGCTGGGGCCACACAAATTACATTCGACTACCGCGACCATGTCCTTCCCGCACAAGATCGGGCCGCGAACGAACAGGGCCAGCGCGAGATTTTCGCCGCCCGCGCGGCCTTGCTCTATGGCCAACGGGCGCAGCTTGAAGAGGTCTTGCAGCAATTTGACAATCAAAGCGAAGGCGTACGCGGCCAGATCGTGGCGCTGCACGATCAGGCCGCCCTGCTGGAAGGGGATCTGAATAATATGGCCAGCCTGATCAAAAAGGGCTTGGCCCGTCAAAGCCAGATATCCGATCTCAAGCACCGCAAATCACAGATTGCCGGGCAATTGGCCGGACTGGAGGCCGAGCTGGCCCGGCTGGCGAATGCCCGCCGCGATGCCGAGCTGGAAACCCTCCAGGCCGAACGTAGCTTCAAGGAAAGTGTCGTCACCGATCTGCGCGAGGTCACCACCCAGATCGAAGAACTGACCCTTGAGGTTATCACCCATAAGGCGCAACTCTCGCGCATTGACATCCCCGCTCCGGTCGCAGGCATCGTGCATGAGATGCAAGTGACCACCCGTGGCGGCGTCGTGGCCCCCGGGGGCACCATCGCCGAGATTATCCCCTTGGATGAGGGGATGGATTTCGAGCTGCGCGTCGATCCGCGATCTATCGATCAGGTCTATGTCGGGCAAACCGCTCAATTGATAATTTCCTCACTCGACCCGCAACTTATACCGAAGCTGGCGGCACATGTGACCTCTGTCTCACCCGATGTGATCGAGGACCCGCGTACGGGGCAGGGGTTTTACCGCGTCGGCTTGGCGGTGGAACCGGAAGAGTTGGAAAAGCTGGGAGAGGCTGTTGTGATGCCCGGCATGCCGGTGGAGGCCTATCTTGAAACCGGGCATCGCAGTGTCCTGTCCTATCTGCTGCATCCCATCACCTCCCATCTGCGGCGGGCCTTGCGCGAATAGCCTATTCCCACACCCGTGCCCCGATAGGAGCGGCGGCCCAATCAACTTTCCGTCCGTCTATGTCCAGATCCCAATGGGTAAAGCGTGGGAACAGCGGGGCAATTTCGGACTGGATGATATCACGCATATCGCGTCCGTTTCCGCTTGGCCGGTGGCCTGCGCGCATCATCTCCTCGGCAAGGCCAAGACGCCAGCCATATCTAGGGGTCTGCCAGAAGGACAAGCCGGTGTAGCGGTTGTGCGATCGGTGCTCCAGTGCCGGATTCGCGTCACTTGTATAGATCCGCCCGAACCCGCCACCATTCAGGATATTGTTGAAAAAGGCATGTGTCTCACCACCGGATTTCTGCCCGACATTCAGGGCGTTGGAGCGTTTCGGCGACCCGCCCTCATGGATCAAGGTGTTGTTCCAATAATAGAATGTCGAATCCGCAACGGGTGCCCCGTTTCCGTTCGCGCCGCCCTTTCCGGGCCCCGTACTATGATTTTGCGATACCAAGGCACGGCTATATGATCCGGGGTCGCTCGGGAGATCGCAAAAGGCAAAGTAGATCCGGCTGGCCTTTTGATAGGTGGCATAGCCCTCTACGTTCCGACAGCGCACCCCATAGACCAGCACCGCATCAGAACCTTCATAAAAGTTGAACTTATTGGAATGGGCATCGCGGGCGCTGTTTTCCAACAAGGAAAATGCAAAGACGGCCCGCCGCAACGTATAGAAACGGGCCGGAGAATTCGATGCGTTCACGATATGCAAAAAGCGCGCATCTACATGTTCTCCATCCGCCAGAAAAAGGCCGAAGCCGCCCCTGACATCTTCGATACTGATGTTTTGCAATTTCAGATCGGAGGTACCACGCAGAAACAACGCCCCATATCCGCGGGGACCGATCGACATGGTTTCGCCCATCCTGCAATGCACCAACTGCAAGCCGCTGCCTGCGTTCGGGTCCCTGTTAAGGCCATTACGGCGGACACAAATGCCTGACGAACGATTATCGCCCGCGGCCCGCAGCGCTTCTATCCCGAACAGGGTGACATGGCCGGCGTTGCCGAAATCAATGCACAGAGGGCGCAAGGACACCTCGATATCCTTTTCCAAGGATGCAGGGTCAACCGGCCGGAAATAGATCGATACTTCCTCCGGGTCGGTTTTGCGTGCGATCCAGCTGCCTTTTCTCAAGGCCCAAGGCGCGCCCCGCAAGGCATAGAGCATGACCGGCTTTTTACCCTGGCGCTGCATCTTGCCGCTAGGCTTGGTCAGTGTGATTTCACCCTTTTGCGGATCAAACGCCGATATCTGCGCTGTGCTGACGAGATTGGGGCGGTGATAAACCAAGGCCTCAACATCGTGCATCGATGTTGAGGGCATGCCGATCAAGCGCGGATCGCGAATTGCATAGATGCGGTCGTCAGCATCCACCTCGAATGTGGCCGCGTGATAGGTGTCCCTGTCTCCGATTGCCTCGAGGTTGCTCATATCTGCCCGGTCGACGGCGATGCTGCGCCATTGACCTGCCTCATGCAGGTTCAACGCCTTGGGCGCGCCGTGGCGCATACGGCTGACAGGCAATCTGGCGACAAAGATATCCGGGGCGGTCAGCCCAAGTGCCTTGGCTTCCTCGGCAGGGCAGGGCATCCAGCCGGTCAGCGGATCCGCGGCGGTGATTGTGACCCTTTCCTGACCATATCTGTGGATGTGGTAGGAGTGCTGTGATGTGCCGCGCAGGGCGTCAAGGCTGACCTCTTCGCGGTAAAGCCCGCCCCGGATTGCAAGGCTGCCACTGCCTTTGGCCGCCAGCAGATCGACCCCGCGCTGGATTGTACGAACCGGCCGTTCCGCGCTGCCGTCAGCCGTATCGTCACCATCGGTCGCGACATAGAAAGTCGCCTGTGTGGGGCCTGCAACGTTTGCATCCCAGCCGTAGCGGATATTAAGCACCGAGGCGGGGACCGGTTGTGCCCATAGAGGCCGCAGGGCACTGCTGGTCAAAATCCCCGTTAGCCCTGCCAGAAAAGACCGTCGCGCAAACATAAAAGCCTCCATTGCAATCCGCGCGCCCTTTAGCCCCGCATCTTGCGTAACACCTTCAAAACCAGCTGGGGGTTGGCAATAGCGCGCCGTAGCTTGAGCACCATATCACGCCATTTCCCAAGTGAGTTATAGGGATATTGCGCCAACTCAGGCCATAAACGGGCGATAATCTCATGGCCAAGCCGGTTTTCCTGTCTCCATTCTGCAGGAAGCTGCATCATCAGTTCAACGCTACGGGTGGTCAACAAGGGGGCCAAACGTAGCAATGTGGGATCACAGCAAAACTGAGGAGCGTACCATGCCGCATAACGGTCCTCTAGATATACCAAACCTAGCTTAGTCAACACATCAATATCACCCATATCTGCAAGCCTTCGCTCTAACGCCAAAGCAACAGTAGTGTTTCGAGGCAAGCCCAGTCGGGCGATAATTTGGGCTGTTGATACTTTCGATTCAATAGTATCTGTTGCTTTCAATGTAGATGGATACGCAATCTCGCCACCAGCGCCCCCCACAAAAACATGTGTTTCGGCCAGAGGCCATACGCTTGGATGATAAAGCGCGTTTGAATCCCCATTACAATGCCCACCACGTTTGATAAAAAGCTCTTTTTGTTTATCGGTCGCATTCGTACGGTCTAACTTGATATGATTTAGTCCCATATCTTTGGCAATTCGTGATGCTACTATTGAATCCATCTCATGGCGATCTCCGCCGATGATAGTCATACAATCAATCTTTGCTATGTAATCACGCGCACATGCAATCAATGTTCTTGTGTTGGTCCCCGCCGTTAGCGCCATAGCGACCCGCTTGGGCCCATTGACCAAGGCCTCGATCTGGGCCTGGACAATTTCAATGATTTCTTCGACCACGCGGGCCGGATCTTCTGCTGTGGTCTCGGGACCGGACCAGAAACGCTGTACAGCCCAGGTGTCCAGATCCAGATAGTGGTTCGGCAACAGACGATGAAGCCCATGATGCGCCGTCAGCCCCGCCGGAAACCAGCCCTCGCCATCAACGCCGAGTTCGTCAAACAGCGCCGCGTCAAAGCGGGCATCATATTCGTCAGTTTCCAGCAGCGCGTAAGCGGTGGAGCCGACCTGTTTTGCCGCCGGATCAAAGACGCATGGCACCTGCGCCGAGCAATCGGGATAGATACGTGCCACAGACTGTGTCCGGAAAATCCATAAGAACCGTCCCCCAAGGATCCGCATGGTTTCTGACACGAAAGCATCCGGATCGCTGCCAAGCTGAAAGGGGCTTTGCCAGTCACGGTTGATCAGGCGCCGGGCTTTCAAGTCTATGGGAAAGCCCAGTAAAACACCAACCGCTGTGCCATTCAGATCGGTCAGATGCGTAACCTGCAAGCCATCGCCAACCTCCAAGAACATGTCGCCAATTGCAATAGCCTCCTGTGCCGGATTGTCCGAAATCCTGTATTGCCACAGGTCGGGTAGGGCGGTTTTCTGCATAGGACGACACTCACTCCTAATGTCAACTCAGGCGGGACTATATAGTAATTCCGTGCTGCCCAACAGGAATGTCGAAACAGATTTGATGACTATGAAATTGAGGCACTAAATACCCTCGAAACAGGCAATTATGCAATTGATTAAACGAAAATTACCAAAAATTCTTAGAGGTCATCCGCAAAGCTGGCTTGGTTTGGCCCCCCCATTTCCACATTCTTGCTACATTCCGGTGACTGGGCAGGCATCACACTCTATCATACCGAGGACCAAACAGCCATGACAACCTACGTTGTATCTAACGCAGCGGAACTGAAATCCGCATTGTCATCTGCAAATGATGGGGACAACATCGAATTGCAGGCCGGAGATTACGGAGATGTCACGCTATTACACATCAAGTTCACCTCCGAAGTCACCATCAGCGCCTATAACGCCGAGCCACCGCGCTTCAACTCGATTGCGCTGTGGAATTGCGATAACCTGACATTTGACGGGATCAACGTCGATTTTACGCCGGATGCCGATACTGTGGAATGGTCTGCGGCCATCAGGGCGGACGACTCTTCCGATATTAAGATCATCAATTCCACAATCACGGGCGGGAATGCCGTGGCCGGGATCGATATCGATGCACCAGCCGGAACGCAGGGCAGCGCGGGCATCAACGGCTATCCGATCGGGGTTGGCATGTCATTTTACAATAGCGCAGACATCACGGTCGAGAACAACACAATTTCCCAATTCTCTGCCGGTGTCAGGTTCAATGGCACTGATGGCATCAACATGAATTATAATGAGGTCCACAACGTTCGAAAAGTTCCTGTAGGCGGCGGGAATGTCAATAACGTCCACATGGAAGGTAACTATTTCCATGATTTGACACCATGGAAATTCGGCAGTGCAGGCGATCATGGTGATTTCGTTCACTTCTGGACTACCCCAGATCAGGATGGCCCCAGCGAAAACTTCGTATTCAGCGGTAACTTCTTTGCCCAAGGGGAAGGTGTTCCCGTTCTGGGCATTTATCTTGACGACAATACGAATGATATCGGCTTTACCAATGTTCTGGTCGAGAACAATGTTTTGCATAACAGCAACGCTCAGGGGTTGCGCATGGAAGATGTAGTCGGCCTGACCGTAATCAACAATACGATGGTGCAAGGCAGTGGCGGGGATGCCCAAGACGCCCCGGGGATCTATCTTGCCACTGGCACCCGCGATGTGATCATCAGCAATAATATCTATGCCGGTGTCTCCGGTTCGAGAGGGAAGGACCCGATCGCCGACAACATCACAATTAGCGACAATAAGACCGTGCAGGTTCATGATCCTCTTGCTGACGATTATGCCGGAAATCTATTTGTCGATGCACTTGCAACCAGCCCGAGCCTTGAAGATCTTTCTGTGGTTCCGGGAAGTATGCTAGATGGGTATGGTGCCAATATCGCCACAGCACCCGAAGGCCGCATCACCTATGATCGTGGCGAGGGGCTCGCACTGTCCACCCATGACTTTGACCTTGTTCTAGAAGGAGCGGGCGAAGTGACATGGGATTTCGGTGACGGCACAATTGCCCGTGGCCAAAGCGTACAGCACACTTTTGCAAGCTCCGGGACCTATGTCGCAACCGCAACGATCCAATATGAAGACGGAACAGAACAAAGCTTCACCAAGACAGTCCATGCCCTCAACCCCGTTGGCTATCAAACCGATTTCGACGATGGTCTTCAAAAGAATGTAACCATCAAAGGGGATGTCGAATTCGAAGAAGGTCAGAACGGTAATGCGGTACGCCTGACCAGCCCGCGTTCGACCGTGACATTCGAGGCAACCGATGAGCTTTTGAACAATCCTGAATACACCATCTCGCTGGCCTTCCGCAAAGAGCCGGGCCAGGAAACCTCTGGCGGGCGGATCTTGTATTTCTCGGGGACGGCCGTGGTGGATCTGGGCGCCACGAGCATTACCCTGCGTGGGGTGACGGATGCCAGTGAATCGATCCAGCTCAGCGCAGGCAATCTTGATCTGGACAATAGCGATTGGCACCAATTTACTTATACCGCCTCCAAATCCGACGGCAGCGCTGTGCTCTATATCGACGGTGTCGAGGTTGCTCGCATGGACGGGCTGACAGGGGGGCAATACACCACCCTGAGCCATGACATGCACCTCGGAAACCCTTACGGAAGTAACTTCACGGGGTTGTTGGATGAAGCAACCTTCCTGCGCGCGGCCCTGACACCAGAGGAAGTGCTGGAAAGCTATGAAGCCTTCCGCGACGGTGTCGGGATGGTGGATTACAATCCGGACTCGGAGGACCTCGCAGAGCCTGAAGAGGCCGGAGATACAGCCACGGCCCCAAATCCAGAGGATCCCGTAACCGAGGTTATGCCGGAAGAGGAAACAACAACCAATCCGGCTGTGTTGTCCTATACCGCCGGAAACGGCCTGATGACCTTCGAGAATGGTGATGTCGCCGCCACCGACATAATCGGGACGACCACATCCGAGGGTATCTATCTGGGCGGTCAGGGCCGTGTCGCCAGCATCTCCCGCACTCATGTAACCGATATCTTGCGGCAGGATTCCTTTTCCATCTCCATGACCCTGACCTCCAGCGGTCAGCAAAGTGCCGGAGAGATCATGCGGCTACACAGTAGCTTCACGGCCTCGGTCACCGCGGGGGGAGAGCTTAATCTCTACCTTTGCGGCGAGGATGGCGGCAGATGGTCCATCACGACACAGGGCGCCAATCTGTCCGATATGGAACCCCATGACATCAGCGTTTCCTATGCCAATGGATCATTGGAAGTTGCGGTCAACGGCAATGTGCTGGCCAGCGCCGAAGGGATCGAACCACTGGCCGATGTGGGACAACACGATCTGACATTTGGCAACCCGTGGAACGGGACAAATTTCGACGGGGTCTTGTCCCAGCTCGCGATCTCTCTGAGCGATGAGCCGATTGACAGCGCCGACATCCCACAGCTGGATTATAATCCGACACCCGTACCGGAAAGCCCCTCTGCCGACACGAATCCGGAGCTGTCTGCGGTCTTGTCCTATACCGCCGGAAACGGCCTGATGACCTTCGAGAATGGTGATGTCGCCGCCACCGACATAATCGGGACGACCACATCCGAGGGTATCTATCTGGGCGGTCAGGGCCGTGTCGCCAGCATCTCCCGCACTCATGTAACCGATATCTTGCGGCAGGATTCCTTTTCCATCTCCATGACCCTGACCTCCAGCGGTCAGCAAAGTGAGGGGGAGGTCATGCGGCTACACAGTAGCCTCACGGCCTCGGTCACCTCAAAAGGAGAACTGAATCTCTATCTTTGCGGTGAAGATGGCGGCAGGCGGTCCATTACGACACAGGGCGCCAATCTGTCCGATATGGAACCCCATGACATCAACATCTCTTACTCCAACGGGTCGTTGAAAATCACCGTCAACGGCAATGTGCTGGCCAGCGCCGAAGGGATCGAACCACTGGCCGATGTGGGACAACACGATCTGACATTTGGCAACCCGTGGAACGGGACAAATTTCGACGGGGTCTTGTCCCAGCTCGCGATCTCTCTGAGCGATGAGCCGATTGACAGCGCCGACATCCCACAGCTGGATTATAATCCGACACCCGTACCGGAAAGCCCCTCTGCCGACACGAATCCGGAGCTGTCTGCGGTCTTGTCCTATACCGCCGGAAACGGCCTGATGACCTTCGAGAATGGTGATGTCGCCATCACTGGTATAACAGGGACGACCACATCGGAGGGTATCTATCTGGGCGACCAGGGGAGCGTGGCCAACATCGACCGTGCGTATGTCACCGACATTCTGGAGCAGGATTCCTTTTCCATCTCCATGACCCTGACCTCCAGCGGCCAGCAAAATGCCGGAGAGATCATGCGGCTACACAGTAGCTTCACGGCCTCGGTCACCTCAAAAGGAGAACTGAATCTCTATCTTTGCGGTGAAGATGGCGGCAGGCGGTCCATTACGACACAGGGCGCCAATCTGTCCGATATGGAACCCCATGACATCAACATCTCTTACTCCAACGGGTCGTTGAAAATCACGGTCAACGGCAATGTACTGGCCAGTGCCGAAGGGATCGAGCCGCTGGCCGATGTCGGACAGCACAATCTGACATTTGGCAACCCGTGGAACGGGACAAATTTCGACGGGGTCTTGTCCCAGCTCGCGATCTCTCTGAGCGATGAGCCGATTGACAGCCAGAGTCTGGTGCCGGATGTACAAATGGCCACGCTCGACCTGCCCTTCGAACAGAATGATGACCCGTGGACATCGCCCGTCATCGAACCATCAACGGATATCGCAAACCCTTTCGAAACCATGCTGACAACAGGGCAAGACGACTATTTCATCTGATAGAACATAGGCACAGGAGATCATCCTGTGCCTATGTCATCCGATGACTACACCTGTTTGCGCCGCCGAGCAGCGGCCAAGGCCCCTAAGCGCCCCTATCAACAGAAACCCTCCGGCGGGCAGGGGAACGGGCGCAGGCGGGGGTGTAAAAGGTGAGCGTCCCGCCCTCGATCCGGCCTTCTAAATACCCATAAGAATGCGAAACGGTCACGGCTGAACCGCCAATGCTTGCAAGCGGACTGTTTGAGAATGCGCATTCACCAGCCATATTGCATTGCTCATATCCGATACGTGTTGGCATCAACTGGTTGATCACAAAAGACATTTCGAATTCCGGAAATTCAGCCGTTCGTGGGCCAAAATCAGCAAAGGGCGCATCATAGTAAAATGTCTCCAGAAAACCCGGCCCGACAGAGTCACTGGATGCGATAGGCGGATAGAATAAAAACGATCCCGCGTTGAGCAGCGGATCGACCAAGACAGAGACCCCGCCGATCTGTAGGTCATCCACACCGGATGTGGGCGAGCCGTTCTGCACACCATATGAAAACGTAAGGGGCTGACCGACAAGACCGGGAAGCCCGAAACGGCTGATTGCGGGTCAGAATTTGGATTCTCAAGGGTCGTTGCGACGGTTTCCGCTATCTCAGTTTCATGAGTTTTTCTCTGAATGCCTCGGTTGGCGTCCGCAATCCCAAACACTTTCTGGGTGTGTTGTTCAATCGGTCAAAGATCGACCTCATATCTCGATTTGAAAGTGCGGCCACGGGTGCATCTCGTGGCAGGTATCGCCGCGCCCGTTTGTTCAGGTTCTCCACTGAACCTTTCAGCCACGGTGCTTGTGGATCGCAAAACCAAGCCTCAGTTCCTATCCCAAGTTTGAGTTTGTGCCAACTCCGGAACTCAATTCCACGATCAAAGGTGATGGATTTGCGGGCCGGTTGGGGAAGGGGTTCCATTACGCTCATCAGCTTGTTTAGCCGGTGCGTTTAATGTCTCGGTAAACTGTCGAAACATGCCTGCCAATCTCCGCCGCGATCTCGGGCACGGACATCTTTGCATTCAACATATCTTCAATCGTGCGCCGTTCACGCAGATCTAACTCAGTATGTGCCGCGGTGACACATAGGTAACGGATAAGAAAGATTATGGTAATAATCGAGGTTGCCGGGCCACTTTAAAGGTAGGCTCAAGGTCACCCGTAATAGCCATATCCGTATTCGGCACCCATATAGCGACACTTGTTCAGGATCACGCCCATTACATTGGTTTGGGTTGCCAGCTCGGTCTCGCACATGTCGATTTCCTTGATGGTCGAGGCTTCGGCCCCAGCCACCAGCAACACGCAATCCACATTCCGGGCAAAAGCCATCATGTCGTCGATCTCAAGCATCGGGGGCATGTCGAACAACATCACATCCGGGGCAAATTCTGTCTCGATGGCGGTCAGGGCCGCTTGTACGTTTGACCCGCTCAAAAGCTCTGCGGAATCGCGCCATGGCTTCGGATTGCTGGAAATCGCCAGATTGTTGCCATAGCGCAGGGCATTATCACGGAAATCGCGAGTCCCTTCCAGAACATGGCCAAAGCTGATGTTTTCCTTGATGCCGGTCAAACGGGCCATCGACGGGCGGCGCAGGTCCAGCTCCATCAATACGGTGCGCATCTGGGATTGCCGTTGCAGGCTTAGCGCGAGGTTCAATGCGATCGTACTTTTACCGCAAGCAGCAGTGGGCGAGGTAATCGCCAACCTCCGCCAGCCGTTGTCGCGCATCTGCTGCAGGGTGCGGGTGCGCAGCATGTCGATCACCATTGCATCGCGGCCGCCTTCGAAGGCCACAATCCGGTTCCGCGTCATCAGATCGGCACTGATGGACATCTCCGGGAGGGCCTTCCAGGCGGCGTCGACACTGTCTGCGTCACAATTGGAGACCGGAACTTCGCTGGGCATCGGCGCTGGGGTCGCCCCGCGTGCCGTGGTTTCACGCTCGGCACGGGCTTTGGCAAGGGCTGATTGAATCTTTTCCATAACGCGCTCCTCAGCCCCGACCGGTCAACCGTGCGATCATCTGATCGAGCGGCATAATAAAACTGTTTACGGCCCACAGACCGATTGGAATGACCACCAAGCCGGCAACCAGAATGGCAATGATGATTGCACGGCGGCGCGCGATCTCTTCTTTGGTGCGGAAATAGGGCAATGTAACAAAAGGGGTAATCCCGAGCTTGGCGGTGATGTCCGCCGGGCGTCTGACCCCACGCTCAAGCACCGTTAGCAAAAAGACCAGGCCAAGGCCCAACATCATGCCGCCTGCAATGCCGCCTGCGGCAACCACCGGCCGGTTGGGGCTTTGCGGCTCTGTCGGGGTGACGGCCTGTTCCACGATGGAAATCCGCTGCCCTTGACGTAAGGACTCGATGATATCACCGGTTTCGGCGCGGGCCTTGTTGGCCACAGCCAGATCATATTGCTTGCGCACGTTGGCGTAGTCCCGCTCCAGCGTGTCAAGTGTGATGGCGTTTCCGGGGGTCGCCTCGATGCTCTGGCGCAGATTATCAAGAGTGGCCTGAACACGGGTCTGCTGGGCCGTAATATATTCAAGCTGCCCGTCGATCTCGGCCAGTTGCGTCTCATAGGCGGATTGTGGAACACCTTCTTGCGACAGGCCTGAGCGCGCTTGTTGCGCCTCTACAATTGCTTCTACAGCTTTGATGCGGGCTTTCAGCAAGGTGATCTTTGGGTTTTCAGGGGAAAGGATCGACAGTTGTGCGGCCAATTCATCCTGAAGTCCCTGAAGCTGCTGCTGCTCTTTGGTCTGATCGCGTGGCAACACGCCACCCTCACCACCAAAGGCTTCATACAGCCGGACTGCGCGGGCCCGAGCGTCCCGCAGCGCGGCTTCCTGGCGCTCCAGATCTGTCAGGCGCTCTTGATTGGCAGCCTGTTGCGAGCGGCGGAAATCCAGACTGTCCGGCAGGGATTGCTGGTTTGCTTCTTTGAAATTCAGAATAACGGTTCCGCGATCGGCCAGCTCCTTATCCAGACGGCTCAATTCCTGCTCAAAGAACGACAGTGTCTGGCGCGCAACACCGGTGCGCATGCTAACGTCTTCGCGCAAGATCAGGGTTACCAGCTCGTTTGTGACCGTGGCGGCCATGGCCGCGGTAGGGGCTTCAAAGCTGACCGCAACAAGGGTCGCCCGCGCCGGACCGCGCGGGGTTGATCCGCCCGTCGTCACAATTTCGATACGGTCGCGCATGTCATCGACCATCTTTGTCGCATCCATCCGCTGCGCAGGCCGCCCCTCGGTCGCGCCATATATGTTCAGGCGGTTGGCCATTTCGATCAGCGTGTCGCGGGTCAGAATGCGCTGCTGGATGATTTCAAGCTGCTCGGTCGCCTCGGTCTGCACGGTAGAGGCCGCCAAACTGTCAGGGATCTGCTCGGATTCCACCAGCAACCGCGCTTGGGCTCGGTAGACAGGCGGCAACACCTTGGCCAAAGTCAGACCTATGGTCGACCCAATTACCAAAAACAGCAAAAACCAGTGTACACGTCTCAGAAAGAGCGAAAAATAGTATTTGAAGTCCATGCTCAGTCTGCCTTTATTTTCTGGTGCCCTTGCAGCACCAAAGTCGAGGATTTTCCAGGATCGCTTGTGCCCGAAGAGGAATCCGGTCCCTGCGCATCTGGATCATCCAAAGTATCGATAAAAAACACGCCATCATCCAACACCTGTTGAACGGTCAAGCGCGTGACAGTTTTATTACCTTTGGTAAAGGCATAAACCAAGGCAAGATCGCAAAGTTGGTTTACAAGGCGCGGAACTCCGCGCGATGCCTCAAAGATAAGATCGCGCGCTTTGATCTGGAAGATTTCATGGGTCGCGCCGGCTTTGGACATACGGTGCGAGATGTACTTGCGCACGGTTGCCACATCCATCGCGGGCAGATGGAACGCCGAAGAGACCCGCTGCGCGAATTGGCGCAAGTCGGGACGGCGCACCAGATCCCGCAATTCGGGCTGCCCCACCAGAACGAGCTGCAACAGCTCATCCTTGTTGGCGTTGATATTGGTGAACATCCGCAGCTCCTCAAGGGACTCGCGGGTCATGGTCTGCGCCTCGTCAAAAATCAGGATAACCCGGCGGTTCGCGGCATATTGCGCGATCAGATAAGCTTGGAACCGACCAAAGAGGTCCACATAGTCTTCATCTGCGCGGGCCTCTTGCCCCAGTGACAAAAGCACCCAGCGCAACAGCTCTCCGCGACCACCATGCGGGTTTGCAATCATCCCGATCTGAACCGTATCATCCACTGATTTCAGCAAGTGGTGCAGCAATGTCGTTTTCCCTGCCCCCACTTCGCCCGTGATCAATGTGATGGGAGCGCGTGTAACGATACCGTATTCCAGCATCGAATAGGCCCGTTTGTGCGGCCCCGACCAGTACAGAAAATCAGGATCGGGAACCAGCGAGAATGGCCGCTCCGACAATCCGAAAAACTGAGTGTAGATGTCGAGGGTACTATTCATGCCAACTCGGGGACTTTCAAATCAGGCGATCGCACTATGACAATGCTACGTAACGCGACCAAGGATACTATCATCCGCTTTATGCGATCAAATGACGATTTTTATGGCCAAACGCAACCGTTATCCCCTGTTTTTTGCCTGTATTGTCTAAAAAGACACCCACAGGCGACAACTTCCAGGCTCAGGGTTTCCTTCCTGTTAACAATTTCCAAAATAGGAGAACACTGTCGGAAAGTACGCCGAATTTTAATCTATTTTATTAAAAACTTTGATGTTGGCTTTGTTCTTGATAAAAGCTTTGCATGACGGCCGGACTCCCCTTGAGGCCAGTGGCTGTTTGCGTGGACCAAAGGGGCAAAAAACGACTGCCTGTTGCACCGCGTGTCTGTGCGCCCCTGCCTGACAGGGGAGGTAATTTTGATACTGAAAAAATTGGTTGGATATGACAGTTCATTATAGCGAAACATCCGAACAAGCGCAGCGCGCTGTTCGTGTTACGCCCGAGCGGGCATCCAAAAAACCTTACCGCAACGGCGGGAAGCGGGTCCTCGATATCGTCATCGTGTTATTGACTGCCCCTTTTGTGGTTCCCATTATTGCCATACTAGCGCTTTTGATTGCCCGTGACGGTGCCAATCCCTTCTATGTTCAAAGTCGGGTCGGCGCGCAGGGCAAGCTCTATAAAATGTGGAAACTGCGTTCCATGGTTGTGAATGCGGAAAGCAAGCTGGAAGCCTATCTGGCCAGTAATGCCGACGCGCGGGCCGAATGGGTGCGCGATCAAAAACTGAAATCCGACCCGCGTATCACACGGTTCGGCAAGCTGCTGCGCCGTTCGTCCATGGATGAATTGCCCCAGCTTTGGAACGTCTTACGCGGCGATATGAGCCTTGTCGGCCCCCGCCCGATGATGCCATCGCAACAAGCGATTTACCCCGGTCACGACTATTATGAACTGCGCCCGGGCATTACCGGCAGCTGGCAAGTTTCCGAGCGCAACGAGTCAACCTTTGCGGATCGTGCGGCGTTTGATACGGCCTATAACAAAGACCTGTCCTTGGCGCATGATACCCGCATTCTGGCGGCAACCGTCCGTGTGGTTTTGAAAGCAACGGGATATTGACCCTCGGATCACAGTAGCCACCTTGAACTTTCACGATTTCTATAGAATGTTGCCCCTATAATAGCCCCTATCGGCATCCGTCTGAGGCCCGATCGAGTTAGTTTCCTGTTTTAAGTGAGCCCCATGATGACCCGTTTGCGTCTTTTCCTGATGTTGATCCTGTCCTGCTCCGGCCTTCTGCTTGCCGGATGCCAAAGCGATGAAGATAAAGCCGAGAACTTTTATCAATCCGGCCTTGCCCTCTATCAGGAAGGCGACCCAGAGCGGGCCTTGCTGGAGCTTCGCAATGTATTCAACCACGACGGCTTCCATAAAGATGCCCGCCAGACATATGCAAATATTCTGATCGAGCTTGGTCGCCAGCAAGAAGCCTATAGCCAATACCTGCGGTTGATTGAGCAATATCCCGATACGGTCGATGTGCGCGTGACCTTGGCCCAGATGGCCATTACCAACAACGACTGGCAAGAGGTTGAGCGCCATGGCAACGCCGCATTGCGGCTGGCCCCGGAACGCCCGGACGTAAAGGCGCTTGATATCGCGCTGTCCTATCGCAATGCCTCCGTTGCTAATGATGCAGAGGCGCGCAGCAAGCTGGCCAATGACGCGACAAAGTTGCTTGAACAGATACGCGCCGACGGTCAGCCCGAAAACGCAGCATTGGTCCGGATTGTGATCGACAACCTTGTCCGCAGCGATACACCGGCAGATGCTTTGCCCACCGTCAATGAGGCGCTTGAGCGGAGCCCCGAGGCACCGGATCTCAATATGCTGAAGGCCCAATTGCTGGCCTCCAGCGGCGATGTCGCCGGAACCGGCGCGCAGCTTGAAAAAATGATCCAAATGGACCCCGATAATGTCGACATCCAGAAAGCCTTGCTGAATTGGTACCTCGCACAAAATGATCTGGACGGCGCAGAGGCCTATATGCGCGAGCTTAGCGGCGAGGTCACCGGCCCCACAGACAAGCATGTGGGCGTGGTGCAGTTCTTGCAAATGGCCCGCGGGCGCCCCGCTGCCCGTGAAGAGCTGAACAGTCTAATCGACGCCAACACAGGCACCGCCAATGAAGATTTTTACCGTTCCTTGCTGGCGTTGATGGATTATGAGGATGGCAGCACCGAAAGCGCCATCGCCGACATGCGCAGCATCCTAAGCAACGCCGAACCAGGGGCTGAAACGCTCAAGATGAAAACCATGCTGGCGCGTATGTTCATCGAACAGGGCGATACGGCTGCGGCAGATACGCTAATCGCCGAAGTCTTGGGCGAGGATTCCAGCAATGTCGCTGCCCTCAAGATGCGTGCGGCCCGCGTTATCGATCAGGACCGCTCCGGCGAGGCAATCGTCGATTTGCGCACCGCCCTTAGCCAAAGCCCGCAGGACCCTGAAATCCTGACGCTGATGGCCCTCGCACATGAACGCGACGGCGACACCGAGCTGATGGGCGAACGGCTGGCGCTTGCCGTCGAGGTCACCAATTCTGCCGTTCCCGAGGCCATCCGTTATGCACGCTTCCTGCTCTCTCAGGGGCGTATGCCCATCGCGGTCAGCGTACTGACAGATGCACAGCGCAACGCGCCCAACAATGTTGAACTGCTGCTTTTCCTCGCCGATTTGCACCTGCAATCGCGCGATTGGCCCCAAGCCCAAACCGTCGCCCAAACCCTAAGCCAGATCGACACACCACAAGCGCAACAGGCCACGACCGAGCTACAGGCCCGTATCCTATTGGGCCAGAACCGTGCGGATGAAAGCATGGCTCTTTTGCAGGGACAGCTCGATCAGGGCGGGGATGATGCATCCGGTTCCGAGGTTGCGCGCGCAACGGGGCTGATTGTCCAGACCCAGATCCGCAGCGGCAAGGTGGATGCAGCCCGCGCCACCCTGGATGAAGCGCTGGCCACTCATCCCGACAACAGCGACCTGCAACTGCTGGATGCCAATCTACATGCCCTGATGGGTGAAGTCGAAGAAGCAGAGCGTGGATATCGCGATCTGATCGCCCGTTTCCCAAACAATGATTTCCCCGTCCGCATATTGATCAACATGCTGGAAAGCATGGGCCGTAGCGCAGATGCCGCCACGGTTCTGGATGACGCCTTGGCAAAAGCCCCCGAGCAGTCAAATCTTCTGTTCCTAAAAGCCGGTAGCCTTGAGAATGGGGGCGACATCGACGGGGCCATCGCCATTTACGAAAAGCTCTATGGCCTGCACAGCAGCAACACGCTGGTCGCCAACAATCTGGCCAGCCTGCTGGCAACTCATCACACGGATGAGCAGAGCCTTGCGCGGGCGGCAACGATCGTCCGCCGTCTGCGTGGCACCCAGAACGCAGCGTTCCAGGATACATATGGTTGGATTGCCTATCGGCGCGGCAATACCCAAGAGGCGCTGGAATACCTCGAACCTGCCGCCGCAGCCCTTTCGACGGATCCATTGGTGCAATATCATCTGGGCATGACCTATGCCACCCTGGGTCGCGCCGAGGATGCCCGCGCAGCTCTGACCAATGCATTGGATCGCGCCGGAGACAGCACCCTACCCCAGTTTGAAACCGCGCGCCAAACGCTGATAGAGCTGGACCAGAAACCCACACCCTAACACAACCGGCAAAGCACGCAACGGCAGGGGAACATGTTGCAAACCCGCCGCGACCGCCCTCGAAGTTCTGTTTTTTTAACGATGAAGGGGGTTTTCCTTTGAAACTTTGACCTCTTAGGACGTAAACCTCATAGTAACGCGCACGGCTCGACATATGCCGAAAGGATAAACCATGACCCGCTCTATTTCTGCTGTCTCATATCTCTTTGCAATGATGAAGGCTGCCTTTGCCATCGGCATCGCGGCGCTTCTGATCGCCGGTCCCGCTGCGGCCCAAAGCTACAAAATCCGTGCGGGGGATACCCTACGCATCGAAGTACTGGAAGATTCCAGCCTGAACCGGACCGTTCTGGTCGCCCCCGACGGGCGCATCTCGGTTCCCTCGGCGGGAACGCTGCGGGCTTCGGGGCAGACAGTTGAAACCGTGCAAAACAGCCTGACACAGCGTCTGGCAAGCAGTTTTGCGGCAACCCCCAATGTGTTTGTCAGCCTTGAGCGGCTAGCCGAAGCACGCACGGGTGGCGCTGCGGCTAGCATCTCTGTCTATGTGATGGGTGAGGTAAACAAGCCCGGTAAACTGGACGTGACCCCCAACACAAGCGTGTTGCAGATGTTCGCTGTCATGGGCGGTTTTACAAAATTCGCGGCAACCAAGCGTATCCAGCTGCGCCGTACCAACCCCAAGACCCAGGCCGAGAGCGTCTATACTTTGAACTACCCCATGATCGAGGCAGGCAAGCAAAGCAGTCGCGCCAAATTGATGGACGGGGATGTGATCGTTGTACCGCAACGCCGCTTGTTTGAATAACCCGCCCCCCGGCAGACATTGCATGTGGACAGGAAAAATACCGATGGACTCTACTGTCATCAAAACCACGGCCTTCTCAGTCGCCCTTTTGGGTGGATTGGCCACCACTGCGATGTCGCAAAATGCCTATGAGACGGGCGGCGTTCAATTAAGCTTTGGCATAAAGCTGCGGGCCGAGGCGCAAGACAACCGCTCGCTTTCCGCAACGGACCCGGATTCCTCGGTTGAATCGGTGGCCAATCTAAGTTTCGGGATACTGTCTGAAACGCGGACCCAGCGTTTCAAACTGGATTTCGGCGGCAAGCTGCGCGCCTATAATGGCGACAGCAGCACTGTCGATGATGGTTTTGTCGAACCCTCTGTGGCGCTGAATTACGCCCTGAGCAGCGCCAATTCCCGTCTGGAAGTCAGCGCATCTCTCAGCGAAACCGACCTGTCGGACAGCGATATCCTGTCCGATGACGGGCTGGAGATATTGCGGGCCAACGGGGCAACCCGGCGCAGGACCATGCTGGAAACACGGCTTGACTGGGGTGACACTACCTCGCTCGGCTTTGGCGTCTTTGCCCGCCGTCTGGAGAACACCTATAGCGGTGGCACCCCGACAAGCCTTGGCGGCAGCAGCCTGAACGACAACCTGCGCACCACAGTGGGCGCCTCTACCCGCATGGATCTGACACAGGCCGCCACGCTGAACCTGTCGCTCAGCTACAGCGAGTTCGAAGAAGATACCGTCTCCGGCACCAGCGACACGCTTTCCGTGAACAGCAGCCTGACACTGGACCGCCCGCGCGGCCCCCTCTCTATCAATCTGGGCGTAACAAGCGTTGATGACGGTGAGCGTTTGTCAGCCTCTGTCAGCCGTTCCTTGGAATTTCCGAATGGCAAATTCTCGGGGCAGATCGGGGCGACCCGTGGCGTTGACGGGGATGGCTATTTGACGGCCGCCGCGAACTACAGCCACAGCACACCGACTGCGACCTTCACGCTCGGCCTGTCGCGCGATGTCTCCTCGGACAACGAGGAAGATAGCGAGCGTCTGCGCACATCGCTGAATCTTGGCTACGGGCGGGATTTGTCGCCGCTGTCGGCCCTGAAGTTCAATGCAAGCTGGTCCCAGTCCGAAGAGACAGCAACCGATCTGTCGTCAATCAACACAACGCTGGGGGCAACCTATAGCCGTGATCTGACAGAAGACTGGGCGCTAGACGCGGGCTACAAGCACCGCATCAAAGACAGTGACACCTCGGGCCGCGCCAAATCCAACAGCGTGTTCCTGGAGCTGCGCCGGGCCTTCATCACCCGCTTCTAAAACCACCTGACATCAAGATCAGCGGCCGGTCATCTTGGAAAAAATCCGGTCGTAGGCGGCCAGCAGGTTCTTCGTGGTATGGCCCCATGACAGATCATCCAGCACCCGTTTGCGGCCCATTTTTCCCATACGCTTCCCTGTTTCGGGGTCGGCGATCAGTTCTGCTATCTTTTCTGCAAACGCGATCGGATCGTTGGCCTTCGCATAAAGCGATGCCTCCCCGGCAGAAAAACGCCCTTCCGTCAGGTCGAACTGCACCACAGGTTTTTCCAGGGTCATGTATTCCATAACCTTGTTCATGGTGGAAATGTCGTTCATCGCGTTTTTGGGGTCAGGCGACACGCCGATATCAATCGCATTCAGCGCATCCAGAAGATCCGGGCCATAAAGCGGGCCGGTAAAGGTGAAATAGTCGGCCAGCCCATGCTGGACCACATCGCGCTGCACTTCTTCAAGCTGGGGACCGAAACCGGCGATGACAAAATGTACATCCCCCTGCCCCAGCCGGTTGACCAGATGGTCGGCAGCCTCCACCAGCAAATCCATGCCTTCTTGCTGGCCGATCACACCAACATAGCCCATCACCGTACTTGCACCCTTGCGGTAATCGCGGTTACCGGGGCCAACCTCAAAGGTTTCGATCCGCGGGGCAGAGCGCACGACAAACACATCCTCGGGGGCCATCTTGCCCCGCCGGATCGCGATTTCACGAAAACTGTTATTGGTCGCCATCGACACCGAAGCCGTGGCAAATGTCATCCGCTCCCAGATCAGCATGATCCGGTAGAGCAAACCGCGGTTGCCGAATTTCGCCTCGAACAGCTCGGGGCAGACGTCATGGTGGTCAAACATATAGCGCACGCCCCACAGACGATACCAAAGCGCCAGAACAAAGATCAGGTCCGGCGGGTTACAGCCCTGGATCACGTCGAATTTCTTCTTGCTCCAGACAAGGCGGGACAGCCGGAACCAGTGCCAAAGCGCATGGGCATATTCGCGGGCATAGGCAATCGCGCCCGAATGCGCCTCTGGCGGCTCGCTGTGGCGATAGATGTGAACGCCGTCGATTTCCTCGTAAGGCTTGTCCCAACCCCGCCCCATGGGACAGATCACCGAAACATCATATCCGGCCTGCACCAATGTTGTCGCCTCCAACCACACACGTCGGTCCAGCGGAACCGGCAGGTTTTCGACAACAATCAAAATGTGGCGCTCTAAACGGGAGGTCATTGATTATCCTGTTTTCGTTATCTGGCGTATATGCACATGCAGCATGGACTAAATCACCCGCGCAGGATGTGAAACCACTATTGTCTTCACCAGCGGGTTTTCAGCCTTAATGATAGTTGTTTTGACGATTTCCTGCCTAATCCGAATGTATTTTCGCAATAGTGGTTAATAGTTTTGCGCATTAACCGGCAGCGCCCCGTCATCTTACAATTACTATACCGGATATAAAAAGGTAACCGGATTTATATCTGATATATATGCCGCCCCCAACATCACGCAAAGCTATTCAGCATTTTTCCTGTTGAGTACCCATTTGCGGCAAAACCCCAAAAAGGCAGCTTCCGGATTGTGAGGTGTTTCCGGCAGCCACGCCCGCCACTCACGTTCGAGGTGATGGACATCAAACCCCGCAGCCAACATACGGGCCGTTTCATAAACGTCCGGGTCCAATTGGGGGGCGACGGCCTGCGGCAGAACAAGCTTCACACCGTGACGGTTGGTAAAGATGATCATGTCGTCGATCTCATCATATGTGATGCGATAGTCCGGAATATGCGCATGGGAATGATCCTCCCGAACAATATTCAGGACCAGCCGACGGAACTCTCGCTGGGTAGAATTCGAGCCACTTTTTTTCTGAAGCAACCCGAGACCGATCCGCCATTCCTTTTGTGCCCCACAATGTTTGCGGGCAAGCTCATAAATGCGCCGCTCAAGAGGTTTTCGCAGCCGGAAATAATCCCGGTGCAAGGTCAGAACTTCTTTCGACCGGATTGCATTAAACACCCAATCCGACAGCTTGATCTCAACTTCCTGCATGCGCCCGTCACGGGTTTCCCGAACCACTTCCGCGCTTTCGATCAGGCCAAACGTCCGGAAAACCTCGCGGCCACCTGTCACGATATTGGTGCTGATCCTTGTGCCGGCAAGCCGTTCAAGAGCCGCTTTGAGCTGGCTGTAACCAGTTCCCGCCGTATTCCGGTTTGTCGCAACTAGCATGTCAAAAGCCCGAAATCGAACCGTCTGGGAGACCTCTTTACCGTCATTAAGCGCAGTCATCAGCTGGCTGATACAATAGATCAACACATCACGATCATGCACCGTCGCCAAACCATCAACCGACGGCTTAATCGCAATCTTGATCCCATTATGTTCATACTCCCGCACGCGCGTGTCAGGCTTGGTCGACAGCGAAAAGATCGGGTGTTCCATCGACGCCATATCCGCCTTGGGAACGGCATCGAAAATATCACACACAAAGAAATCTCCCTGCGGATACCGATCAGGGAGAAGAGGTGAGCGGTTTGCTATAATTTCTTCTGACACGTTCAAGCCTTTCGTACTATCGCACACGCTGCGTATCTCAAACAGCTAAGTCCATTTAGATTCGTACTATCACACACAGTAACCCGCTTTCGTACTATTGCCCACACCTTTCGTACTTTTACCCACGGTTCTTCGTACTTTTACACACGCTCTATCGTACTTTTACACACAGGGTATGTTGAAAAAGCATTCTAGATCAAAATCTTACAACCTGTTTTTTTTGCTTAACACAGATTCTAACACCTATTTAACACCTAGGCCTGTGGATAACTTTTAAAACGACAGTTCCAAACCATGAAACATCAGCTCGTTACAAAAGAAACAGCCTTCCCCGATAACCTGTCTAAAAGATCAGAGGTCCAAATCCGCTTAAAAAAATTCAAGCACAAACGGACCACTTAGCGTAATCGCGGAGGGCACCTCTTTTCGACCAAGGGCCCTTGCTTCAAACTGATCAAATGGAAACCGATTGGCCAAGGCTCAGATGAAAAGGAGAACTGTCATGCCATGCTTTGCCGCCCTGGATGTCTCACAGGAGACGACTGCCATCTGTGTTGTCGATGATAATGGCACCATAATTGCGGAGACGACGGTCGCGACCTGCCCGGACGTGATCACAAGTTATCTGAGAGACAGAGCACCCAATCTATCGCGTGTTGGGCTTGAGACAGGTCCGCTTGCTGTTTGGCTCTGGAATGAGTTGGCTGCACGTCAACTACCAGTTCTGTGTATCGACGCCCGTCACGCGGTAATCCCCCCCGAAAGTAAGGGGCTGCGGAAGTAGAATTTTCTCGGCAAGATGAACGAGGAGATTTTGAATGAAAATGACCAGATATAGCGAACCCCAGATCCTTGCGATCCTGCGCCAAGCCGAAGGTGGTGTGCCGGTGGCCGAGCTTTGCCGTGAACATGGCATGAGCAATGCGTCGTTTTACAAATGGCGTGCGAAGTATGGTGGCATGGATGCATCCATGGTCAGCCAGATGAAAGCCATGGAGGAAGAGAACCGCAGGCTGAAGCGGATGTATGCAGATCTGAGCATGCAGGCGGACTTATTGAAGGAAGCCCTCGGAAAAAAGTAACGGGGCCATCTCAGCGCCGCGAGATGGCCGAAACGGCGGTAGAGCGACGGGGCGTCAGCATCGCGCTGGCGTGCCGGGCCTTCGAGGTCAGCGAGACCTGCTATCGTTACAGCCCGAAGCTGAAAGACGAGAACGAGGTGATCGCCGATCTGCTGACAGGGCTGACGGATGCGCGCAAGACTTGGGGATTTGGCCTGTGTTTCCTGCATTTGCGCAACGTGAAGGGGCATCCGTGGAACCACAAGCGGGTCTACCGGATCTACTGTGAGCTGGAACTGAACCTGCGCATCAAGCCGCGCAAGCGGCTGAAACGGGAGAAGCCTGACGTTCTGGCGGTCCCGAACAGACCGAATGTGACCTGGTCCATGGACTTCATGGCGGATCGCCTCGGCGACGGCAGGGCTTTTCGGCTTTTGAATGTGTTGGACGACTTCAACCGCGAAGGGCTGGGGATCGAGGTTGATTTCTCGCTCCCTGCCGAACGGGTCATCCGCAGCCTTGATCGCATTATCGAATGGCGCGGAAAACCGGGCACGATCAGGGTCGACAATGGGCCGGAATATATCAGCGAAACACTGAGAAAATGGGCTGAGAAACATAGTGTTACGATCCAGCACATCCAACCCGGACAGCCCCAGCAGAACGCCTATGTCGAGCGCTACAACCGGACGGTTCGGCATGAATGGCTGGATCAATACATCATCGAAAGCATCGAGGAGGCTCAGGATCAGGCCACACAATGGCTCTGGACATATAACAACGACCGCCCGAACATGGGCATCGGCGGCATCACACCCGCTATGAAACTGAAAATGGCCGCGTAAGTTCTACAGATGCACCCCGTTAAAAAGGGGGCGATTACCACGCCAATGCAGCCTTCAAGATGCGGCCAGTTAAAACGGATCGAAATGACGCCGCCGGTTTGGCTCAAATCATGCGTGTCGGTTGGTTCAAGCAGGTGCGGATCAAGAGCCATGACTGCTATCAGGTTCGTTCGTTGCTGACAGCGCGTGAAACGTTGGTGCGCATTCGGGTCAAGATAGAAAACGAGCTCCGTGGGCTTCTGCGGACTTTTGGAGTTCTGTTTGGCAAGCGCGTGGGTGGCTTCACAGGGCGCGCTCATGAGATCATTTGTGGTGAATTGGAAGCATCGCCAGAAATGCGTATTATTGTGGAAACTTTGATGAAAGCACGAGCGTCCGTCTGCGATCAGATCAAGGTTCTGGACACACGGCTTGCCGCGATCGCCAGAGCAAACCCGACCCTCAAGCTGTTTATGACCGCGCCTGGTGTGGGAATCATCACCGCACTGTCAGTTGTGTCAGCATTCGATGACGCATCACGCTTCAAAAGGTCATAAAGTGCGGGCGCATATCTCGGGCTGACGCCAAGACGATACGAGTCCCGCGAAACCAGTAGAAATGGACGCATCTCGAAGCAGGGCGACAAGATGGTGCGAAAGCACCTCTATGAGGCGGCAACGACCTTGCTGAGGCGCAACTTGCGATCTTCGTCCCTAAAGACCTGGGGCATGAAATTGGCGAAAGTGCCCGATTTTAGAAAGGGTTTGACGTCAAAAAGGCGCGTATTGCGGTCGCCCGGAAACTTGCCGTGGCTCTGCACGCCATGTGGAAAACCAACACGCCATTCCGTTGGACCCAGTCGGCAGCATAAGTAGGGATAAGTTGCGCGACTAAGCCAGCGGACGCGTCCCCGCCGGGACGTATGGCGCGGATCAGGCCGTCCCTCTGAATGCACTGCACACCGAAGCAAGTGCGAGGACCACTTAGGCCGATCCGGCCATCCGACGCCAACATGCGGCGATCCGTCGAGATCGACCGCGGAGAGAACCATGAACCCGGCGCGTGCTAAGGCATCAATCAAAGAACTTGACAAATGCAATTAGAGAACTTCAACAGGCACAGACTCGGGGTTTAAAGGTTGCTGTCGCATTTCCTGGCATCTCCCGGAACTGACATACCAGGAAATCAATGAAAACACGCGTTTTAGGGGCAAGGTTGCGTTTGTCTGCAAACATGATGGCAATGTCGGTACTCGGAGGGGCGTATTCCGGCATGACATGAATTAACTCTCCTGTCTGGAACTTCTGGTCCGTCATATACCTTGGAAGCCGCGCAATCCCCATGCCCGCAAGTGTGGCACGATAGATGACGTCCGTGCTGTTGCCTTCAAAATTCCCATGCGCCTCAAAATCCAGATCATCAGATGTTTCAGCGTCATTCCAGGTGTTCCGCTTACGGTTTCCAGAAATTCTAAGACAATTATGTTTTGCAAGATCACTCAAAGTTGTCGGCGTACCGCAACGCGCCAAATAGGCGGGGGAAGCACATAGAACCCGGTGGCTTTGCATGATACGGCGAACCACAATATCGGGCTTCTGGTACTGTTCGGCAAAACATATCGCGGCGTCAAAACCCTCACTTTGCAAGTCCACATCGCGATCCGTCAGATCCAGCGAGACCTGAACCTCGGGGTATTCTTCAAGGAATTTTGGCAAGGCCGGGATCAACTGGGCCTTACCGAATGCCACACTGGACGCGATCTTAAGGTTCCCACGCGGGATCCCATCCAGGTTCAGGATCAGCGCCTCGGCCTCCTTGAACTTTTCGGCCATCGCTTGGCATTTTTCGTAGAATTCCTGACCTTCCTGCGTGGGTGAGACCCCGATTCTGGTCCGATTGAGAAGGCGGTAATGAACGTGATCCTCAAGCAAGCCGATCTGCTTGCTAACCGCCGAGGGGGTCTGCCCCATTGTCCGCGCCGCGGCAGAGATACTGCCCTGTTCGACAACATTCGCAAACATCAACATCTGCGCAGAGATATCCATTTTATGACCTTCTCGTTCCGATTTGGCCCATGCCGCCTTGATCTGTTCCAAATCGGCATGGGTCCTATGCCATCTGGAGCAATTGTGAGCGCTACCAAATCAGGCTACTTCTGCAGTGCAGCATGGATACTGCATCGCAGCAAGAACCGAGGTGCTTATTATGGCAACGACACGATCAAACAGCGGGTTCGACATCGTTTGGGATGCTGGCCGCACATTTTTTCATCAGAAAAATGCCCGGATGCGAAAGGCGCTTGTGAAACGCAAAGTCTACCGCACGACGTTGCAAGAGCTTTCTGTGTTGACGGATCGCGAGCTCGGGGATCTGGGGATTCCGCGTTGCAGCATCAAAAGAATGGCATTGGAGGCGGCATATGGCTGTTAGTTCCCACACCAGCGGGTCTGCACCGCGCCAGATCACTCCCGCTTTAACGGCAGCGTTCAGGCTAGGATCAAAGCTTCTTGCCGTGTTGGCCGGGGTCGGGATCAAGGCGTATGGTCTTGCCGGATCCCTCGTGAAAGCTCTTCAGATGTCCCGGATGATCTCCACTCTCTCGGGTATGAACGATCGCCAGCTTGCGCAGATCGGGATCTCCCGCGCCGAGATCCCTCAATATGCGGTGAGCCTGATGGCAGATGACTAAGAAAAACATGTTCTGGCGGCGACAGATCGCCCGGAACACAGGAAAGTGCTGGTCCTCGCTCCTCCCAGGGTAAGCCAGCATGAGCGGCGGCGAACACCAACAGGGAGCGCCAATGCCAAGGGCCGGCATCTTCACCTCCTCCCGAGGGTGCTGGCCCCAACTTTTGGGCGCTAGGGTTGCGTCCAGATCTCGCCCATCAAGAGGGGCTAAGACGCAAGTCAGCCCGAAACGGCCCGCCAGAGGCCCTGCAGGGCCGTTCTGGGCGTGAGGCTGCTGTTATTGGGCCTTTGCCTTACCTAGGACATCGAGCGCCGCCTGCGCGCCTCCTGATGCCTCTACGGCCATTTGTGCAAGTTGCAGCGCCTCGGCAGTATCCCCTGCGGCAAGCCTTAGGGCGGCGGTGTTCACCATGCTTGGCCAGTGGGCAGGATTGATTGCAAGGGCGGCCCGAAAGGCGGCTTCGGCCTTGTCGTTTTGTCCGCGGGCTTGCTCTATTTCACCAAGCAGGAATCGTGGCTCCAGCCAGTCCGGTGCCAGACTTGCGGCCAGGCCGGCATCCTCTGCTGCGGCATCAATCTGCCCCAGCCGCAGATTGACAATGCTACGCCCCCTTAAAAGTTCGGCATCATTGTCAAAACGGGCAATCGCCTCGTCGTAGATATCCTTGGCAGCAGGGTATCGCCCGATCGCGCCGCTAATCGCCGCATGTTCACGCCAGGACGCCGGATCATCGGGAAACAGGGCCACCAGCTGCGCTGTCGTTTCGATGGCCTTAGGGAAGTCGCGGTTCAAAAGATGGGCGCGGGCGGCAACGAACAGCGCTTGTCTGGCAATGTCCGAGGTCTTGTCCGTGCTTGCAGCCCGTTCGGCGGCGGCAATGGCATCGGTTGAATTGCCGGTTGCTAGCAATGCACGGGCGTATTGGAGGTTGGAAAAGCTGTCTACCGGCATGGCTGCGGCGGGTTTGGACAGGGTTGCCACCGCATTTGTCATATCACCGGTTTCGACCTGCAGCGCCCCCTTGGCCTTGAGAAGCGCGTTATCATCCGGCGCGGCATCGATCCCGCGTTGGTACTGGGAAAGCGCGGTTTCGGCATCGCCCAGTTGGGCATGGGCATTGCCAAGCGCCAGCATAAGGCGGGCATCCTTTTTGGTGGCGGCATCGGCCAACAGCGCAAGCGTATCACCCGGGCGCCCTGCCCTGTTATAGACTAAAGCCAGCTCTGTCTTGACGGCAAAGACGTCGGGTTTTTCGATCGCAACGGCCGCTTCCAGATGTTCAATGGCGCGGGGCAGATTGCCGGCCGCGGCATAGGCCCCGCCAAGGCGTTGATGTGCAGCGGCATAGGCCGGCGCAATTTCAATCGCTGCGGTCCAATAGGTCATCGCATCGGGCATCTTGCCGGCCGCCTCGGCAAGGTCGCCGCGCTTGACCCATGCGCTTAACCGCTTTGGCTCCAGCTCCACCGCTTTTGCATAAGCGGCATCTGCACCGCTTGCGTCCCCGCCAAGCGCCAGCGTCACGCCCAGAACCTCCCAGGCGACGGCATCCTCGGGGGCAATGCCTACCCTGGCGCGCACAAGAGTTTCAGCCTGCGCAAGGTTCCCGTCGCTGAGGGCTTGCGAAATGGGCAAAAGATAGGCGGTGTCTTTGGGGGCTTGTGGCAATAGCAGCTCATAATCGGTTGTTGCGGCATAGGCCGTTTGCGTGAACGCAGCGAGGACGAGCGGCAAAAGCATTTTGGTGCGAAGTTTACCGGGAACGATGGACATAACCAGCCTCACTTTGAAAAGTACAAAAAATAAAGTGTGGCACCATAAGGCGCCACACTCAATTATTTTTCAACAGGCTATGTTAGGCTGCGCGGCGGCGACGCGCAAAAGCCAAAGCCCCGAAAGCTGTCATCAGCAGCGGAAGGCCGGCAGGCAGCGGAACGGGCGATGGGAAGCTGTCAAACTCACGGGCAACGATACCACCGTCAACCAGTGCGTTTGTGAAGAAGTCAGCATCGCCATCGGCAGTACGCTTGAACGTCACATCGAAGGTGAAGGTCCTGTCGACTTCGCGATCATAATCGCCAAGTGCTTCGGCACCGACACAGGCCCCAATATCAGCGCCGGTACAAACCGTGGAAACCTCGATCCCCAGCGGCAGGCCTGCACCCAGATCCCCAACGGTAACTGCCCCGTAGTTGGCAAAGCCGGCGGTGATCCCTGCTGTAACATCGCTGATGATATCAGCAACGCTTGTGGAGCTGGCGAACACAGTGGCACCGGCAAAGAGACCATCACCATAGGATGCGGTGATTGTTCCCAAGGTGCCATAAGACAGGGTCACCAAGGAAATGTCGTTATTGGCAAGGCTGGCTTGTGCCCCGGCAAGATCGCCTTTCGCAGATGCGTCGGTAAAGACGAACATGAAGCGGTTCGACCCTGGACGCCAAGCCAGATTATTCCCGGCCAAAGCGATAGCGGTATGACCCGATTCAGGGAAATCGCCGCCGTTATCAGGAACGCTGAGGGTAACCTGATTTACGTTGGCAGTGAATGTCGCATTGTCAGTAGAAAGCCCGCCACCAATAATGGCATTGGCATTCGGCCTTGGATCCGTCAGCGACGCAAGCTCCGAGAATACGCCGACACCTGCCGAAACATCGCCAAAGCTGGATTCAAGCGAGGTAAATAGATCGCTTGACGCAGCTTTCGCGGCATTGACCTGCGCGCCCATACTGCCTGAAGTGTCGATCAGGAAGTGTACGTCGATCACGGCCTCTTTCGGGCCGGTCGCCTCAACAACAACTGTCTTTTGGATTGTCACGCTTTCATTGAGGGCAAGATCGGCACTGAATGTTTCTGGGGCAATAGTATCGGAAAAAGCCGGGAGTGCGACGACACTGGCCGAAACGGCCATGATAGCCAGTATTCGATTTGATTTCATCATGTTGAACTCCAGTACAATAATTTTAAAAACCTTTGATGAGGAAAATTTTAACACAAAATTTACCTATTCAAAGCAAAAAGTGATTTTGATTGGTTGTTTCAGCGTTCAACAATGTAATTGCTGGATAAATTAATTAATTTAAAGACGAAAGACGCAGCTTTAGGTTGTAATGTTGTAATATAAGTAAAACACTCTCCTTTATTTGATGCGAATCCTGTCTTGGCTGATTAGCGTCTGTAGAAATTCCAGATGTCGTGACCACACTTCACGTGCCATTTTATTTGAGTATTGCAGAACCTATAACCTGGCATATTCACCGAACCCTCCTCGGCTGGCGTTTCTAGTCGGTTTCGAGGCCCGGTTGGGCCTTTGCCCGGGGCTCTGGGCGTGGTCTTGCGATGGCTGGTGTAGTGGTCGCGCCCTTTGGCCTGTTTTTTTTCAGCGGTTTTCTGAGGCGTGTGATCTGCATGATCCCATATGCGAGACAGGCAATTAGCAGCCGGACCTCGCGGCAGGCAAAGGCGTCGACAGCGGGTGCCGCCGACTTCGGCTTTCGCCCCCTCTAATGTGACTTCGTCCGGTTGGTCGACGAGCGCGCCGGGGCCAGTACGTCCTTCAGCGCGCCCATGTGGCCTTCGGCCTTGCCGGGTTCGCGGGTAGTGCGCCAGAACGCTCGTGGCGTGGCGTGTCTGTCGGGGCCAGTCGCGCGAGGTGACCAGGAAGAAGCGGCCGAGCAGCAGATCGTCCGCGCGCTCCTTCACCACCAGGATCACCCGGCGCAGCTTGTCCCAGCTCTCGGCCTGATAGCGCAGCTCGTAGAGCCACATGCGCGGCTCCAGCGGCCTACGCCCGGGCGGACGCTTCATGTAGGGCTCGGCCAGCCAGTCCAGAGCCGAGTGTGCGCGCCATTCTCAGTGCTCGCAAGGCCATCCAGAAAAACATACTCGCACTGGAGATGTCACTGCGCGGGCTTTTGCGGAACTTTGACCTGAAGGTTGGCGCTATATCTCAGGCGGTATAACCAAAGCAGGTGACGTGAACCTGAGGTGCGCGTTGTGCCAGGCCGCAACCGTCATGATGAATCGGGGTAGAGCGACATGGCTGAGACGCTGGATCGCTCAGGTTGCAAAACGCCGGGGCTGAAAAAGGGCCATGGTCGCGCTGGCACGCCGGACCTCAGTTATCCTTCATCGCATGTGGATCGACGGCACGACATTCTAAATGGAGGCTGGGCCGACGACCCGATCCGCAACCCGTTGCCTGCCTGATCGCAGGCCCTTGAGGTCCCGCATGGACGTGGTTCCGATGATGTTGTGCTCTGGACCGTCGCTGGCATCCGTCAAGCACGCCTATGGGATTGGCACATCGGAATTGCATCGAACCAGCATCATGTCGGCAGCTAAGCGCTGACCACGGACCGAAGCATGTGCCCAAAGGATTTCAATAAAGGGTGGCGTGAAGATCAGGCACGAACGACAAAATATGCCTATCTCCTGCTTCGGCGGGATCAATCTGGATGCGAAAAATGCCTTGACTGGGACGATCCCGTTACCGAAGCTTGGAGCTAGGGTTTGCGCGCAGGCGCGAGGTCGCCTTGCAGAACTTTTCATGCCAGCCCCTAACATCGAAATGCCGAGGACTGCATCTGTAAGTCCCCGGCGCCGCGTCCCGCAACTGATGATCAGGCGACTTTATTTAACGGGGCCGCAGAGACAAAGGCATTGCTCGACCCACTCTCTGCCACGGCCACTTGGCCATAGGGATTAGCTGCGGCGGTCGCGTTGGTGGCCTTGGTCTCTTGCTGGCCAAGATCCATAACATCAGGTGTTGCTGCGATACTCTCTAGAATGCTCGTCTGACGGGCCTCGGCACGATATGCTTCAGCGGCAGCACGAGCAGCGTTTTCGTCAAGTGCGACTTCCGGCATTATCCGCGTAGTGGAAACCCCAGAGTCATCATTGTCGACCATGGTCACGGATTGCGAGGTGGACCGGCTGGACTGACTTGCAGCAATGACCGAAGCTGAGGCGACACGCCCTATATCTTTGGCCATATCCTTGGAAGCCTCGCCCCCATAGGCCTCTGCGGCGGCACGCGATGCGCCTTCGTCAGCTGGGCTGTCCGACACATCATGGGCGTCAGAAGGTGCGACCTCCTCGCTAAGAGCAACAACAATCGATTCCGAAGTCGGCCGACTGGGTTGGCTGACAACGGGTGACGGGGAAGATGTGGTAGCTTCCGTTTCCTGTGGCGTCTCGACCTGTGTCGACGGGGCCGTATTCTGGCTCGATTGTGATTCCTGAGATGTCGAGGAAGGCGTTTGCTCTGGTACAGCAGGCTTTGGTGACCCCAGTAGCCACGAGGCCAAAGAATTTATCAGCATAAGGAAGTTCCATTCGTAAAGGCGCCCACCCTTGAGGTGACATTCTATACGCCATCGAGGCGGCGCGTCTTCACTTTTCAGAAAGATTAGTAAAGGCTCGTTATCCATCTTTGTTGCAAAGCGCAGCTGCGGCCCCACAAGCAGGGGCGCCCTGACAGCCTGTTCAGACGTCCGTTTACCCTGCATATGGCCAACCCAGCCTACACATAGCGGGGCATCTCGATTTTTGACTCGTTTCGCGACCGTAGAGCGGCAAGTTTCACCTGAAGCGCGCAACAGTCGGTCAGCTGACGGGCTACTGCGTAGGAGCGGATTATACGCGGCGCATTTCAGGGGGTATGTCATGCGGCACAGCATGACTTGCATCTTTGTCCGGCCTTTTTTCATGCGTACCATCGCAATGGATTTTCCACTGATTATCGATGATACTATCACCCATCCGTTGTTGCGCGACAGTTTGGCTTTTCAAGATTTAGGAATAGTGGCTTATCTTGGCGTACCTGTGCATGCACATGAGGGTAAAACCACAGGAGTTTTTTGTGCGGTGGAGCTAAAACAACGGCGCTGGTCTGCCCGAGATATCGAAATTATTACACAAGCAGCCCAGCATGCTGAGAGACTGTTTGCCCGATCCCTCACCCGGAAGCCGGTTGCAAATTTGATTTCTAGAGGTGGGACGAAAAGGGCATCCATTGATGCACACAAGCAGGCCTGAATGGTGGCGTCACTGAATTGCTGTTGCCGACCTCGCTTGCCGCTTGGCGGTGGCGTCCAAACCATCTACGGATCAAACCAGCCTTACGGAGAGATATAGCTCAAAGTTGGTGATGGCCCCTGAGGGGCGGCATATCATGGCGTTGTTCACGCGCCGCAATTCTCGACCGAGAAAAGGATATGCCACATGACGACAACTACCATTACCCAGCTGACCGATCCACAGGGATTTTCGCATGATCCACTGACGGAGCTGCTCCGATCGGGCGCGCAGCGTCTGATTGAGCAAGCCGTTGAAGCCGAACTTGCAGTTCTGCTGGAGGCCTATGCCTCCGACAAGACGGATGCTGGTCGTGCTCGGCTCGTGCGCCACCGTCTGCCGCGCTCGCAGTTTGTGCTGAAGTCGCGACACCGAATATTAAGTGAAAATCCTGTGAAGATTGCATAAATGCACATAAACTGTTTGCGGGCGTTTTTGATGCCTGCAAGCAATCAGGCTGTGAAGTTCTGTAACAAATTACAGCATTTAGATTTCCATTTTACACTGTGAATTTAGGTATTTGCGCTATTTAAATCCTGACCATCGAAATGACCACACGTGTGAAAAAATGTGCGTGATGTGCCGTGAGCGGCATGTGATTTGTAAAGCGATACGGCAAGGCGCATCTGTATATCACCAAGCCAAAGACGCTGGCTGTTTAGATATACACATGAAAAGGAAAACACCATGAAACGCATTTTGATCGCAACTGTCCTTAGCCTTGCAACTGCTGGTTCCGTATCCGCAATGACCTCGACAACCACGCTGTCGAACGCTGCAGCAGTACAGGCAAATCACATTTTGCCAAGCGCATCTTTCGATAATCTGACAGCAGACCAAGCTGCACGCATTGAAGGCCTGCTGACCGGCGGCAAGGACTTTCTGGATTCCGAATTGCGTCAACGCCTGAACACTGCGTTGGCTAGCTAATACCTGTTTGGCACGAGCACATCCCTGCCCAACACACAAGAATAGAGGGCCAGCATTACGCTGGCCCTTTTACTGTCAAAAAGGCCACCAACTGCGGCGCTTCTTTTCTGGCGCCACGGTAAAGCACGGATTACGGTTGAGACAATCCACGTCACAGCCCCCTGCCGAGGCAGCTTTTGATTTCTTTGCCGCAACCTACGGCGTGAAATACGACAAGGCGGTGGGCCTCGCGGCCGGTGTTTGTCAAAGGAGTTGTCCGCCGATTTCATGCGGCGTCTCTGATTTCAGGGCCCTGATTTCGCGTTCGGGGTTGAGCCAGACGGGTCCGCCGGGTTGCCCGTTGCGGGTGTTGCCTGACCAGCGTTCCGGATTTTGCAACCTCGCCAATGTTCTCTGTCCGCGCGATGCATGAACGGCAACTTTGGACTTTGACGCCCTCCCAGAAGCCTTCGTTTTAGGAGTGCCGACATGCTCCACAGAGATTGCGAGAGGGCGATAAAAAGCCGCGGAATATCGGGCCCTATCGGTCAGGATGCCCAAAAAGCTTAGACATTTTTGGGAAATCCGGATGCAAAAGAAGAGGGTAGTAAGGTAGTCCTGTTAATGGTTCAGGTACGCCTATATCTTTCAGGAAGGTTTGCACTATTTCGATCGGCAGATCAAAATAATGATTTCCTTCATCACAAGCAGATGCTGGCAATAACTGTGCGGAGTCATTTGCATAGACATCGTTAATGATGTGCAAGCCAAACTGCCTTTCCAGCGCATTTCCGTAGATTATCGTATGCATCGCTGTGATCGTCTCATGCTCTAATACCCTTAGGAATATTTCCAAATCATCTTTTTTTTCCAAATTACAATCATATGGTAGCGTCCAGCAGAAAATTTTGACGGTCGATTCAAACCTTCTTTCCTGGATGCTCTCTAGGACGCGGCGCTTCAGATCAAGGCTGAACCCGATATAAATTTTGCCTCTCTCATAAAGGATATATACTCCACCTGTTGAGGGGATCAAAAAAGCCGTTTCCATTAAAACTCTCATCATTGTGCGATCTTTATCCTCACTTTGGTATTTGAAATATAAGGCAATATTCGACAGTTTTCCTTTAGAAGTGTGGACGGTACTCTCTGATCCATATCAGCTGCATGCATCAATGGACTGGACCGTTATTGCCATTGTTGCGCATCGTTGTAATGAGGCGACCGATCTGACGTAAACTGATGCCGCCCTAATGGTCCAATTTGCCACCGCCATTGACAGCTATCACGTTACCGACGCGGCCCAGCAGGACAGTCAGGTGGTGGACCACCTACTGATGCGGGGCAATACGGGGTCCGGTGTATGGGCAGATGCTGCTTACAGATCCGAAGAAATGGAGACCAAGCTGCACGACCATAAGCTGAAAAGCCACATCCACCGCAAGGGCAAACGGGGCAAATCTACCGTGCGGGTTCGGGTTGAACATGTCTTCGGCGCGCAGGCCAACGACATGGGCGGCACCTTGGTGCGCACAATCAGCCTGGTGCGGGCCAGAGCCAAGATCGGGATGAAAAGCCTCGCCTACAACATGCGCCGCCTTTGCCAGTTATGCCGCATCAGCCCGAGTCCGGCGTGGGGAAGCACCCAGTAATCAGGCAAATCAGATCGCGCAGCAGGAAAACCCGAGCCTGAAAGACGCACCGTTCGCCACTCCGCAACCAACATGCCGTCAGCCAGCGGTCTTACTCCCGATTCAGGCTCCACGCGCCGTCATGCGGACACGAAAACAGTCAAACATCAAGGTGCCCCGTAATAAAAACCTGAAACGCAGACGACCTTACCTCCTCGTCACGCCCGCCAGCAGCCCTTCCAGGCTCCCCATAAATTCACCCGCCACAGCCCCCACCCCCTAACAACTCCCTTTCCCTACCGCCCCTCTTTGGACACCGAGAAGCTGCCTTAGCAGCGCCGAGATGTCCTCATGCGCCACGCCTAGAAGTCACCCGTTAGGGGGACGCCGCGGGGAAGCGTAGATTGAGCACTTGTGGTCATGGGGGGACGGCTTGCAGTCCCCATACCCTGCTAAAGTGAAGCAAATCGTATTATACCCAAAATAGGTGATCTGGCCATGAACCTTAGACGATCAATCCGAAGAACTACTCTAAGAAATCTAGAGTGACCTCTGATTGAGTTGATAAATGAATTTATAAAGTTATGTGAGAATTGAGCAGGACAACCACACGAGGATCAGCAGGCTATGGGCGTTGACAAGAAGCTCTTAAACGAGATCAAGCAAGACCTCAAAACTGCCGGTAATACGGACCGGGGCATGACCACCAAAGAGGTCATGGTTGCCCTTGCGCCGACCATCCATGAACGCCTGCGCGCGGGCGAAAAGTTGGTGGATCTCTATGCCATCGTCAGGGCAAAATTACCCCAAGAGGCGCGGCTCACGCAGACATCATTCAAACGGTACTGGCAGGATGCACGTCAGGAAATCGGGCTGGCCCCGATCAAGACCAGCGGTCGCAAAGGCCCACGTCCACCTGCCGTGACTGTAGACGTAGCTGCGGTTGTAACTGCGGCCGTGCCATCCCCTGAACCGAACAACGCTACACCCCGTACAAGCACGGCGTCCGACTTTCGGACAGACTCGGAGGAATTTTGATGAAGCGGCTTATTCTCGTTCATGGCGATAAGGGTGGTGTCGGAAAAACCCATGCGACACACCACACCGCAGCAGCCTTAAAGCAGGTCGAGCATCCTGTCACTCTGGTCGATGGCGACCCCAATAACCCCGGCATCCATCGCCTGTTCGATGGGAAACCCGATCCGGTTTTGCGCATCAATGTGCGCAAACCTGAAGGCATCGATGAGCTTCTGGAATTATTTTTAAGCGGATCTTGTGATGTCTTGGTCGACCTGCCCGCCGGGGGCAGCGAAGTCACTGACGGGTTTATTGAAGACCGCCCGGAGGTTGGTAAAACCGACATCGAGGCCCTGTTTCGGCAAACTGGAGATCGGCTTGTTATTCTTTTTGTCATAGACCAATCACGCGATTCCATGGTCGCACTGAGCCATGAGATCGCCCGCCTGCCCGCCAGCGTCACGGATTGGATTATCGTGCGAAATGGCCGGGTTGATGACCCCTTCAAATATTTGGAAGCGTGGCTGGAGAGAACCGGCCGCGAAGGTCTGACGGTGATTGATATGCCCGCCCTCGATCGCCGTGTGATCGAGCTTCTGGTCGATGCAAAGGCACATATTGGCCAAATCGATGAGGTGGCAGAGGCGTCAGTGCTGACGAAGATGCGGGCCAAAGCGGCTCTGCGGATCTGGCGTGAAGAGCTAACAAAGGCGGGCTTGATCAATGGCTGAGGCAATACCCGAGACTTTGTTCGAACAGATTTACCGTCGTGCGCCAACTGATGCCGACCGCGCGCGGCTGACCGGCATCAAAGCTGCGCTGGGGCTTTCCGAGCGCGACGAGCTTTGGCCAGTTATCCTTACTTTCGATCATTACAGCTGGACCATGGAGCGTGGCCGACGCGAGATGCTCAAAGCCCTCGAAACCCTTCCGGCGCTGACCCAGGCGGCGGTACACGGCGTTGAAAAAGAGGCGCGCATCAAATCCGACTACGCCGTCGCACAAATCGTCGAAAAGTCCGCTGAACGCATTTCGACCCAGATGGTAAAACACAACCAAACCACGGCAGATACGCAGTCCACGAAAAGGACACTCATCCTCGGCATCACGACGCTCGTTCTGGCACTTGTGTTCATGGGGTTGGGGGCTGTGATCGCATGGTTCTACATTGAATTGCATATCGGCATGTGCAGCGGGCCTAAGGGGCTCGCGTCGGACGGATTGGCGGCCTGTTATGTTGACTGATCCCTTCTCCGCCAGCTGGCGTCGGCGGGATCGGATTGGGCGGTAGGAGGGAAAATGGGTGAACGAAACAGGGGGAAGTGTTGGGTGAGATTTGAAGGCATCCGACGGGTAGAGAAAAGTGAGTGAGGCGTGACATGGCAAGAACAGGGGATGGCAAGGCCAGATCAAGCAAGCGGCGCACCGGGCATCAGCTTTATAAGCGTGTGACCGATGACGAGCTGGCGGCGTTTATTGAACGGTCCGATGCGGCGGGGTTTACCGATCATCGGGACTATCTGACGGCCTTCATTCGCGGCCAGATCACACCGTATTTGGCCGCGAAAAAGGACATCACGCTCAGCTTGGGCCATTTGGGCAAGATCGGCTCCAATCTCAACCAGATCTCCCGTGCGATCAATGTCGGCCGCCTGACGAATGTGGGGCAAGAAGTAACAAAAGCGATCAACGAGGCCCGCACCGCTGTTGAAAAGATCGGCGCCGAAATCCGCAAGGCGTTGCGGCCATGATCTGCGAAATCATCCAAAAGCCGGGCGAGAAGGGCAGCGGTGGCGGTCGGGATGCCTTTAGCCCCGGCATCACTTATGTTTGCGGCAAAGCGATCAGCATCAAGCTGCACAATATTGCCTCTACAGACTGGCAAGATGCGGCGGAGGAAATGATCCTCACCTCGGAGCTCTCGGCCCGGGTGCAAAAGCCTTATTATCATTTTGTGCTCTCCTGGCATGAGCAAGAACAGCCGACCGATGACCAGATGTTGGCTGCCATGGACGACATGATTGCGGCCTTGGGGCTGGATGAGCACCAGATTGTCATTGGCACGCATCACGACAGCCCGCGCAAACACATCCATGCCATCGCCAATACAGTCCATCCGCTCACCGGCAAAACCTGGTCAAAATCGAATGATCACCAAAAAGCAGAATCCGCCTGTCGTCAGATCGAGCTCGATCAGGGCTGGTCGCATGATCGCGGACGTTTTGATTTTGATGTCGTTGAACGGGCGGGCAGCAAGATCGCGGTCCTGAAACCCAATACGGATGCCTGGCAAAAAAAGACGGCGGATCGCGCAGTCGGAAAACGTCCGAAAACCTCTGGCGATCTGAAGTTCGAAAAGACCACAGGCTTCGAGACCTTCGCGCAGGCCATCCCTGCCCCGTTGAAGCAGAAATTTGCCGCCACTGTCGCCGGTGCGTCCAGCTGGCAGGAGCTTCATACCGGCCTTGGCGCCATGGGCCTGACCTTTAGCAAGTTTGGATCTGGGGCGCGCATTGGCATCATCGGATCAACTGAATTTGCCAAAGCCTCGGCCTTTGGCTCAAAGTACAGCATTGCGAAGATGGAAGCTGCGTTCGGGCCCTTTCAGGAGCCCAAAGAGGCCTATGCCAACGACGTCAAAGCCGACCATGTTGCCATAGGCTCCATCACCTGCGCACCCTCGCCAGAAGGTGAGAAGATCACGCGGGCGGCGGCGTTCAAAGTCACCCTGTTGCGCCGCACTTACACGGCGCTTCATCTTGACCCTGTGACAGCCGAGGCGATCCAGTTTGTGGATTTGGCGGATAAGCCACCGCAGATCACCTTTAAGGACGGGACCACGGTTGTCGATCATGGTGACAAACTGTCAACATCGCAGAGCACCCGTGAAACCCGAGCAACCATGCTCGCGATGGTAAAAGCAAAAGGTTGGCCTGCGGTCACGCTCACAGGACCACCTGATTTTATCCGCCAGATGGCGCTGGAGTGTGCAGGCGCTGGCCTTGCCGTTCATGGCTTGCCGCCTGCTATCCAGCTCGTGGCTGATCAAGCGCTGGCACAGGCCAAAGAGCGGCAAAGCCAGATCGAACAGGCCGCGCAGGCGGCACTGGACGGGCACCTACAGGACCAGGTTGCCCGTGAGGCAGTTCTGACGACAAATGCCGAAGATCGCGCCCGCAGGGCCGCACAGGCCGCGGAAATCACCGGCGAGGCCAAAGCCGTGCAAGACGCCATTGGCTTTAGCCGGAGCCCCCTGCCCTCGGCCTTCCGAAAATTTGCGCAAGAAGATCGGGATAGAAAGCTCGCGGAGCTGCCTGATGGGCGCAAGGCCCCCTCCCCCCAGCCGTCACCAAATGTGGCAAAACGCGATGAAGACGGGCTGCGTCGCATTGCGCATCACCTCCGCGAGAATGACCAGGATGAAATCGAGCGCATGAAGCATCTCGATATCAGCCTCATCGCGGCCTCAGGCGGATGGGTTGATGTCTCGCGCACGCATCCTGACAGCGCCGACCGGCAGGGAAAAAAATACCGGATTTTCCAGCGCGGCAGCGACACGGGGGGGGTAATCCCCCCCGAAAGTAAGGGGCTGCGGAAGTAGAATTTTCTCGGCAAGATGAACGAGGAGATTTTGAATGAAAATGACCAGATATAGCGAACCCCAGATCCTTGCGATCCTGCGCCAAGCCGAAGGTGGTGTGCCGGTGGCCGAGCTTTGCCGTGAACATGGCATGAGCAATGCGTCGTTTTACAAATGGCGTGCGAAGTATGGTGGCATGGATGCATCCATGGTCAGCCAGATGAAAGCCATGGAGGAAGAGAACCGCAGGCTGAAGCGGATGTATGCAGATCTGAGCATGCAGGCGGACTTATTGAAGGAAGCCCTCGGAAAAAAGTAACGGGGCCATCTCAGCGCCGCGAGATGGCCGAAACGGCGGTAGAGCGACGGGGCGTCAGCATCGCGCTGGCGTGCCGGGCCTTCGAGGTCAGCGAGACCTGCTATCGTTACAGCCCGAAGCTGAAAGACGAGAACGAGGTGATCGCCGATCTGCTGACAGGGCTGACGGATGCGCGCAAGACTTGGGGATTTGGCCTGTGTTTCCTGCATTTGCGCAACGTGAAGGGGCATCCGTGGAACCACAAGCGGGTCTACCGGATCTACTGTGAGCTGGAACTGAACCTGCGCATCAAGCCGCGCAAGCGGCTGAAACGGGAGAAGCCTGACGTTCTGGCGGTCCCGAACAGACCGAATGTGACCTGGTCCATGGACTTCATGGCGGATCGCCTCGGCGACGGCAGGGCTTTTCGGCTTTTGAATGTGTTGGACGACTTCAACCGCGAAGGGCTGGGGATCGAGGTTGATTTCTCGCTCCCTGCCGAACGGGTCATCCGCAGCCTTGATCGCATTATCGAATGGCGCGGAAAACCGGGCACGATCAGGGTCGACAATGGGCCGGAATATATCAGCGAAACACTGAGAAAATGGGCTGAGAAACATAGTGTTACGATCCAGCACATCCAACCCGGACAGCCCCAGCAGAACGCCTATGTCGAGCGCTACAACCGGACGGTTCGGCATGAATGGCTGGATCAATACATCATCGAAAGCATCGAGGAGGCTCAGGATCAGGCCACACAATGGCTCTGGACATATAACAACGACCGCCCGAACATGGGCATCGGCGGCATCACACCCGCTATGAAACTGAAAATGGCCGCGTAAGTTCTACAGATGCACCCCGTTAAAAAGGGGGCGATTACCCATACGACTGGGCAGGCCTATGCAACGTTGCGCCGTTCCCTCACCCGTCTTCAATTTACACAGATCGAAACCAATATTCACGATCATGGGATTGGAGAGTGGCGTTCGATTTCGTTCATCACAGATGCGCGTATCGTCAAGGAGGATTCTACCGGAAGACTCTTGAGTGTTGAACTCGAGATGGGAGACTGGCTTGTAAAAGCTATTGAAAACAAAAATGTTCTAACTCTTCACAGGGCGTATTTTCAGTTACGAAAGCCTTTGGAACGCCGTCTTTATGAGCTAGCCCGGAAGCATTGTGGTAAGCAGGATGTTTGGCGGATCGGACTGGACAAGCTGCAGCTAAAAACCGGGTCAATTTCTACGTCCAAGGAATTCAAGCGCCTCGTAAAGGCCATCTGCAAAGCCGATGAAGATCAATCTCATATGCCGGATTATCGGTTTAGGCTACTACACGATATCTTGGAGATCACTCCAAAGCCCGAGTTTCTCGATGTTTATGGAGACCAATCAACCACAAGTTTGTCCGAAATAGTGCGCCTCTCTGCCGCCGCCTACGAAAGTGCGCGTGAAGCGGCACCATCGTGGGACGTCTATTTTTTAGAACAAGAGTGGCGGATGTGGATGAGTGAGGCCCCTCGTAATGCTGACGCCGCTTTTGTTGGTTTTTGCCGAAAGTGGTATGAACGGAAGGGAAATGCGTCATGATAGATAACGGTTATGGCTTACCTGTTAAGCGTTGACTGTTATCAGTTATCTGTTAAGTATTGCGGGAAAAATAGGAGGCTCCATGACGCAAGTTATCAGCGTAGTTCAGGAAAAAGGCGGCGCGGGAAAAACGACGCTACTTACAGCACTTGCCAGCCTAATGGTCGCGGACGGTGCAAAAATTGCTGTGATCGACACGGACCCTCAGCGTCACTTGGAGTCATGGGCAAAAAAGGAACAAACACGCTTGGATTGGCTATTCGAGGAAGATGATGAAAAGCTTCTTCCTACGGTTAAATCGCTCAAAAAGTCCGAGCCTGCATATGATGCAATCTTCGTGGATACAGCAGGTTTCAAGTCAGCGATGGCAATGCACGCGATTGCTGCTGCAAATCTGATCCTTATACCATCAAAAGCCAATGAGGCGGATGCTAAAGGTGCGAAGCGCACCTTCTCTCATGTGCAGAGCGTTGCCGAGACGATGGAAAGAGAAATTCGGGCCCTTGTCGTCATGATGGACGTGGATGCGCACACTAACATCACACAAGCGATCATTGACGCCTTGGATGCACAGAATGTCCCACGACTGAACGCGATGTGCGCACATCGCACGGGTTTCAAGGAAATGACTTCAACAGGTATGGCCCCACAAGGGGCCGCCAAAACGTCCGCGCAATCTGTTCTGGCTGATCTGCAAAGCAGGGGCCTTATCAACTTCTACAGGAGCAGCTCATGGCAAAAGTAAGTGTAAATCTTGAAGATGATCTTGATGGCGATGATAGCGCTCGGAAGATCAAGGAGATGGCGGCACCTTTTCCGAGTGTGAGCAGGGCTAAGTCCTTAGCATTGAAGGATGCGCCGCGCGTTCAATTCTCGTTCACAAATGTACCGAAGCCCATAAAGGAAGCATTTGCTGCCGAAGCAAAAAAGCGGCGATTGACACAGAAAGAGCTGCTGTATGAGTGCCTGAGGGCCGGTGGCTTAGATATCCCAGCCAATGCCGAGATCGATGGCCGCAGAAGATAATAGGTAACTAGTAATAGTTATCTATTATGCTGTTGCCTCGTCCGTGCGCTTTGCGCGCTGAGGTGACTCTGCGCCCGACTGAACCGCAACTGATCAAAACGCCTGACCGGCATTCAATGGTTGGAGATCCAGCTTTCGCTGCCATGCGAGCTTTTGGATAGAAGCTCGCATGGCAACCTATTCAATATGCAATTAAGGCTCGTAGGCCTGCCACATAAGCTCAATCAGCTGTCCTTGGGTAAGCCCCAGTCGTTCTGCCTCAAGGGCAATCGCCTCCCCTACCCCGGGCAGCACTTTGGGATGCAGCTGATAGGTGCGCGGACTGGGTTTGCGTCCAGGCTTCTTGCGGGGGGTTCGGTCTACAAATCCTCTCGCCTCTCCGACCTCATCGACGCGGCGCACCTCTGCGACCGTCGATGTTTTCGGCTTCGCCATGAGGCCTGCAAGTCTATTTGAGCCGCTCATACACCGCCTCCATGAATCCTTGGGCGTTTTCCAGCGCCTTGTCGATTTTGCCGCCGGTGACCATTTTCGGATCATTCAACATGGCCGTCAGATCGCCGCCATAGGCAAAAATTTCTGAAAAGGCGGCGCGGGCGACAAGTGCGGGTTCGATCATGTCGATCCCTGCCCCGCGCAATTGGATTTCCAATTCCCGCTGGACACGGCTTTTTACAGCGGCGTTGGTTTTCGTCAGAACGACGGCGTGGCGGATGGTCCGGCCAAGGGCTTCTTCCTCTTCCCGCACCAAGGCAAGGGCTTCTGACCCGATCTCTGCATCAAGGGCTGTTGGCTGCATCGGGACAATAACCAGATCGGCTTGAGAGATGGCACGGCTGACAAGCTGTGAGGCAATCCCCTCAAGGTCGACGATCACGATCCGCCCGTCCCCATCGGCTTTGCGGATCGCAGGCACGATTTCTGACCGGCCGATTTCGGCATGAAGCGTGACCCCTTTGGGCAACCCGTGTGATGCCCAGCGAGACAGGGACTTGTTGGGGTCGCAGTCCAATACGGTGACCTGTGCGCCGATGCGGGCAAATTCTGCAGCCAGCAAAACGGCACAGGTTGATTTTCCAACGCCGCCTTTCGGGCTGGCCATAACGATAACGGGCATTTGATTTACCTGTAATGTTTCTATTACCGGTTTTGTATATCATACCGGATTTATTTCCAACACCGGATTTTAGTCCCGAAAGGTAATAATCTTTTGTGGGAGCTATAAAATTACAGGCCATGGTCTCAGGGGGGGATGTTTGTCCGACGTAATTCCGGTACGGGAAATAAATCCGGTATGTTATGTGTTTGTCTGGAGGTTCGAGGGTCGGGGCATGACCCATAAGGCAAACAAAAAAAGGGACGGCCGTTGGGCCGCCCCTTGTCAGGTGCTAAAATAAATTTTGGATTATGCGGTTTTGCGACGTTTCCGGCCG
>NZ_CP039965.1:1417500-1584601 GCF_005234135.1 Pseudorhodobacter turbinis | reverse complement strand
CGGAGACGGTGACCAGATCTCAGGCGCGTCACCGGCCCAGTGGTTCAGGTCATCGCGCAGCACCATAAGCCCGCGACGCGCTGCCCAAAGCATCGGACCCCCGCCCCAACGCGGAAAGCCATGCCCAAGGATCAGCGCCAAATCGATATCCGACGGACGCAGTGCCGTTCCCTCTCCGATCATCCGAAGCCCCGCATTGGCAAGCGCGCCCATCACCGGTGCGGCCAACCCCGACCACAGGTTTACAGGGCCCGAAGGCGGCGGCACATGCCCGTCCTTATCGCGCAACATGCCCCAACGACTTAGCAAATCCTGCACAGGTTCCGGTCCGTGCAGGGCCTCCAGGGTCTTGAGGCTGGATTGAAGCGCCAAAATCAGCCCTGCATTCACGCCACTGTTTTGTCCCTGCACCACACGCCGTCCCAATTTGCGCAGCAAAAGCAGCAATGTGGCAATCGCCTCTGGTTGCGTGTTGGGCGCGATCAGAATTTCGGCCAAGCGCCCGTTGGGCGTTGCAGGCATCAAGACCAACCCGATGGCCTGCGCGCCCCCTGCCCTCAAATGCCCCAAAGTCACAATCGGCGCGCCTGCCTTTACCGGAACCGCAGGCACCTCAGCCCCGCGCGCCCGATATGGGCCAGTCAAAAGCAGCATATCAGCGGCCTCGCCATCATCGCTGCCCGACAGGGCCGGATACAGGCGCGACCATTGCGCATCATGCTCTGCCTGCGGCATCCGTCCCGCCTTGACTTCCGCGCTCAGGAAAAGAGCCACGGCCTCCAGCCCCTCTGACAGGCTTTGGGTGTCTTGGTCGACGATGGTCACATCATAGCCCGCCGAGAGCAGATCCAGTATCAAGGCCACGGCATCATTCCCGCTGCCCAAGACCGAGATATGCGCAAGCGGATGCGGTTTGGCCCGCGCGCCCTCCATATGCGCCGCGCGGCGTTCGGCAAAAAACGCATGGCGCAGGGCCTGTGATTCCGGGGTGACGACAAGCTCGCCGAAGGCGGCACGTTCAAAGGACAGCCCTTGATCGAAGGGCAACAGGTTGGCCGCCTCTACGCAGTCGATAATCCGTCTTGGGCCAGGCAGGGGACAGGCCTCTTGCGTCTTGCGCGCCGCCGCGATGGAGGCAAAGAAGCGCTTGCCATCGCGAAAGCCGTCACGCCGGTCGCGCGTCGGAACGGGGGGGCCATTCGCCGCCATATGCAACGCATAGGTAATCGTCGCCGCCTCCAGATCCTGCTCTACTACCTTGTCCAACAGCCCCATCGCAAGCGCCTCTGGCGCCGAAACCGGATCGCCGGAAATCATCATCGACAAGGCTTGATCAGGCTCGATCAGACGCGGCAACCGCTGGGTGCCGCCCGCGCCGGGCAAAATGCCAAGGTTCACCTCTGGCAGGCCAAGTAGCACATCGGCCAGCGACACACGGGCATGGGCCGCCAGCGCCAGCTCCAGCCCGCCACCAAGGGCGCGGCCCTGAATTCCGGCCACAACCGGTTTGGGGCTAGCCTCGATCTGGTTGCACAGGTCGGTGAGCCGTGGGGGTTTCGGGGGTTGGTTGAACTCGGATATCTCGGCCCCGGCAGAAAACATGCGGCCGCGCGACAAAAGCACCACTGCGCGGGTTTCGGGATTCGCATTGGCATTTGCAATGCCATCCGCAAGGCCCGCACGCACACCGGCCCCCAGCGCATTCACAGGTGGATTATCGATCCAGAGGACCAGAACCGCGCCACGCTGCTCACGGGTGACAAAAGAGGGTGTATCGCTTTGCATAAGGCCGCCCGAAGTCCAGCAGGCCCCGTGCCCGCATTTGGCCCATTTAACAGGGCAGCGGACAGATTATGCAATCCCATCCACGGCCAATAGCGCCAAATTACTGCAAAAAACAGCAATCTAGCGCCGATTTCAGGTCAAAGCGGCATGTTATCGAACATCGCCTCGGTTTCCTCTTCGGTCGAGACCGGCGCACCGGGGTTGAAACCAGCGCCCGGGAATGTCGACATCATCGCCCGCATCTCATTAAAAAGTGCCGAAAGCCCGTCAGCCCCGTCAGCGGCATAAGCCGAGGCTTGTGGCTGGCTGTCTTGGTCTTTGATCTTGTCTGTCATGATCTTCTCCTCCTGGTCTTATTTAATCTACGCGGCGCAATCCCGACAGAACGGCGTGAAGGGCACGACGTCCAAGCGTTCCTCGCTGATATCAGCGCCGCATTTGGTGCAAGCACCATATTCCCCCGCGTCCATGCGCGCCAAAGCCGCCTCGATCATGCGAAGCTCTTGCTGGCTCGACAGGCCCAATCCCTCCAACACTTCATCCGACTCGCGCTCGGTCGCAAGATCATCCCAGTCCTTGGATTGATGGCTGTCCAGCTCATCCTCAATCGTACCTAAACGGGCGGTCAACACGTCACGCCGTGTCTCAAGTTCTCGCCGCCGAATATCTTGGCCTTTCATCGCGACCTCCATTGATGCAAGATTCATATAGCACATCCCCCCTGTCCGGGCATTGACCCAAGTCAACAATGCGCGATCATACATATTCAATTCTTGAAATATGTGTAAAACATGCTATATCAGTTCCAAGCCCGCAACCTATGAGGTCAAAATGAAACCGCAAATCCATGCCTTCTTTGATGAAGCCACCAACACCCTGACCTATGTTGTCCAAGAGCCGAACGGCAGTGCCTGCGCGATTATCGATTCTGTGCTGGATTTCGACTATGCATCGGGCCACACCGACACAAGATCCGCCGTTGCGGTGATTGACTTTGTGCGCAGCCATGACCTTGATCTGCAATGGGTTTTGGAAACCCATGTCCATGCCGACCACCTTTCAGCCGCGCCCTATATTCAGGAACGGCTGGGCAGCAAGATCGGGATCGGCCAGCGGATCACCGTGGTGCAAGACACCTTTGGCAAAGTGTTCAATGAGGGCACGAACTTCCAACGCGACGGGTCGCAGTTTGACCAGCTTTTTGAAGAGGGCGACAGCTTCATGATCGGGCAGATGCGCGGTGACGTGCTGCACACGCCGGGTCATACGCCCGCATGCCTGACCTATGTGATTGGTGACGCGGCCTTTGTCGGCGATACGCTGTTCATGCCCGACTTTGGCACGGCGCGCTGTGATTTCCCCGGCGGATCATCGGCGACCTTGTTCGATTCCGTGCAAAAGATCCTTGCCCTGCCGGATGAGACCCGAATTTTCGTCGGCCATGACTATAAGGCCCCGGGCCGCGATGAGTTTGCCTGGGAAACCACGGTCGGCGCGCAAAAAGCATTGAACGTCCATATCGGCGCGGGCAAATCCAAAGAGGACTTCATGACCATGCGCGACGCCCGCGATGCCACGCTGGCGATGCCGCGGCTGATCATCCCGTCGTTGCAGATCAACATGCGCGCAGGGCAGATGCCAGAGCCGGAAGACAATGGCGTAAGCTACCTCAAGGTGCCGCTGAACGGTCTTTGATGGCCAATTCCCAAGGCCATGGCACAGGGCCGTGGCCCCTAAATTCCCGAGGATTATATGATTGAAATGGACTGGATTTGGGGCCTCATCGGGGGCCTCATGATTGGGGGTGCGGCGGCGATGTTCCTGCTGATCAATGGGCGCATCATGGGGGCATCCGGTATTTTGGGTGGGCTTGTCGATGGCTCAGGTCGGGGCAATACCGCCGAGCGGGTTGCCTTTATCGCGGGACTCATGCTGGTGCCGGGCGTGCTTGCGCTGTTGCTCGGCGGGGCGACCACGAATGTCACAAGCAACCCGATCGTGATTATCGCGGCGGGCCTGTTGGTGGGCGTGGGTACGCGGCTTGCAAATGGCTGCACCTCGGGGCACGGCGTTTGCGGGATTTCACGGTTCTCCTTGCGCGGCATAGTGGCCACGGTGTTTTACCTGCTGGCCGGTGTTTTGGTGATGGTGACCTTCCGCCATCTTTTGGGGGTGATTTGATGAAACGTAATATCTTTTCTTTCCTCGCGGGCGGGCTGTTTGGCGCAGGCACGCTGCTGTCGGGCATGACGGACACCACCAAAGTGCAAGGCTGGCTGGATATCTTTGGCGCATGGGACCCGACGCTTGCCTTCGTTATGAGTGGCGCGATTTTGCCAATGATCGTCGCATGGCGGTTTGCGGCGCGCAAACCTACGGGGATGTTAGGCACGCCCCTGCCCGCGCCAAGCAGCCCGAAGCTTGGGTCAAACCTTGTCATCGGGTCGATCCTCTTTGGGATGGGCTGGGGGTTGGCTGGGCTGTGCCCCGGGCCTGCGATGGCGTCAATCAGCTTTGGCGGATGGGGCGGCTTGCTCTTTCTATCGGCGATGGCTGCGGGTATGTTGGCCGCACCAAAGGTCCGTGCATGGATCCCCCAACATGAAACTCAAGCCTAAGGATTGTCGATGGAAATTCGCTCTCTCACCCCGACCTATGCCGTTTCACCACAGATAGAGACCGCAGATCTGGCCGACATCAAGGCGGCGGGCTTTGTCGCAGTGATCGACAACCGGCCTGACAGCGAAATCATGCCGTTCCTGCACACCCAGGCCATGCAAGAGGCCGCCGAGGCTTTGGGCCTTGCCTTCTATGCCAACCCGATCATTGGCGGCATGATGACAATGGAAAACGTGACCGAACAAGCCGCAGCCATCAAGGCCGCCAACGGCCCTGTTCTGGCCTATTGCGCCTCGGGGAACCGGTCCTCGATCGCTTGGGCATTGGCGCATGCAGGGCAGATGCCAACGGATGATCTGATCGGCATTCCCGCGCGCTATGGCTATCAGCTTGAAGGGCTGCGCGATCAATTGGAGGCCATGGCGAAAAACGCCTGAGCCAACCTACAGACATAAAAATGCCGGGCGCGTTGCCCGGCATTTTCTTTGGTATCAGACAGATTACGTCAGATCGGCGTTCATAACCTTGGTCCAAGCAGCGGCAAAATCGCGCACGAATTTGCCCGCGTTATCATCCTGCGCATAAACCTCGGAATAGGCCCGCAGGACAGAGTTGGAGCCAAACACAAGATCAACCCCTGTCGCCGTCCATTTCACAGCGCCGGTTTTGCGGTCCTGCACCTCATAGAGGTTCTTGGCCTTAGGCACCCACTTATGGCCCATATCGACCAGATTGACGAAGAAGTCATTCGTCAGCGCCCCCACGCGATCGGTAAAGACCCCGTGCTGCGTACCGCCGTGATTGGTGCCGATCACCCGCATACCGCCCAACAACACGGTCATCTCATGCGCAGTCAGGCCCATAAGCTGCGTGCGGTCCAGCATCAGCTCCTCGGCGGCGACGGCGTAATCCTTCTTCAGCCAGTTGCGATAGGCGTCGTGGATCGGCTCCAGCGGCTCAAAGCTTTCCGCATCGGTCATCTCGGCGGTGGCATCGCCGCGGCCCTTGGTAAAGGGCAAGGTGATCTCATGCCCCGCCGCTTTGGCCGCCAGCTCCACCCCCAGATTGCCGCCCAGCACGATCACATCGGCAAGGCTTACACCCGTATCAGCAGCCACAGCCTCCAGCTTGGCCAGATTGGCGGCCAGACGGGCGGGCTCATTTCCGATCCAATCCTTTTGCGGTGCAAGCCGGATACGCGCGCCATTGGCCCCGCCCCGCAAATCCGAGCCGCGATACGTGCGTGCAGAATCCCACGCCGTCACCACCAGATCGGATACCGACAGACCGGATACCGCGATCTTGGCCTTGACCGCCGCCTCGTCATAATCGGTCCGGCCAGCAGGCACCGGATCTTGCCAGATCAAATCCTCGGCAGGGACTTCAGGCCCGATATAACGCGCCTTTGGTCCCATATCGCGGTGCGTCAACTTGAACCAAGCCCGCGCGAAGGTTTCCGAGAAGTAATCCTGATCGGCGGCAAACCGTTCGATAATCGCGCGATAGATCGGATCAACCTTCATCGCCATATCGGCATCGGTCATCATCGGTTTGCAACGGATCGAGGGGTCTTCGACATCCGCAGGCATATCAGCCTCGGCGATATCGACCGGCTCCCACTGCCACGCGCCGGCCGGGCTTTTGGTAAGCTGCCACTCATGACCCAACAGCATTTTGAAGAAACCGCCATCCCATTTGGTCGGATAGGAGGTCCAAGCACCTTCTACACCGCTCGACATCGTATGCCGACCAAGGCCGTTGTTCGCGGTGGTGTTGTTGCGCCAGCCCATGCCCTGATCCTCAAGGCCGGCCCCTTCTGGCGCTGCTCCGATCAGGCTTGCATCGCCTGCGCCATGCGCCTTGCCGACGGTGTGGCCCCCCGCCGTCAGTGCCGCGGTTTCCTCATCGTTCATCGCCATACGGGCGAAGGTTTCGCGCACATGGGCGGCCGTTTTCAACGGGTCCGGCTTGCCGTTCACGCCCTCGGGGTTCACATAGATCAGCCCCATCTGCACAGCCGCCAACGGGTTTTCCATGGTCGAGGCATCCTCGACATCATCGTAGCGCCCGTCGCTTGCCGCCAGCCATTCCTTTTCCGCACCCCAATAGACGTCTTTTTCCGGACCCCAGATATCAGCCCGCCCAAAGCCAAAGCCAAAGCTTTTCAAACCCATAGATTCGTAGGCCACGGTGCCCGCAAGAATGATCAGATCAGCCCAGCTCAGCGCATTGCCGTATTTTTTCTTGATCGGCCAAAGCAACCGGCGCGCCTTATCAAGGCCAACGTTATCGGGCCAGGAATTCAGCGGCGCAAAACGCTGGTTGCCGGTATTGCCGCCGCCACGCCCGTCCGCCAAGCGGTATGTCCCGGCTGAATGCCACGCCATGCGGATCATCAACCCGCCGTAATGGCCCCAATCGGCTGGCGACCAATCCTGACTGTCGGTCATCAGGGCGGTCAAGTCGGCCTTCAAGGCGGGCACGTCCAGCTTTTTGACCTCTTCACGGTAGTCGAAATCCGCGCCCATCGGGTTGGTCTTGCTGTCATGCTGGTGCAAAATATCCAGATTGAGGGCATTGGGCCACCAATCCGTGCCCGCCGATGCGGTTTGCGAGCCATGCATTACCGGGCATTTGCCGCCTGCGTTGTCACGTCCATCCATGTCATTCTCCTCTTTGGATTTAGGGGCCACAGCCCTGTTGAGCAAACCGTAGCACGCCCAATTCATTTATAAAATTTGCATTTTCTAATCCCAGCGATATGCTAAGCTTATGAGTAATATTAGCCTGAAACATCTGCGCTACTTTGAAGCCCTCTCCCAGCACGGTCATTTTGGCCGCGCCGCCGCGGCCTGCGCCATCTCTCAACCCGCGCTCTCGCTGCAAATAAAAGAGCTGGAAACCATTCTTGGCACGCCGCTGGTGGAACGCGGGGCGCGCAAGATCCAGCTGACCAGTCTGGGCACCGCTTTTGCCTTGCGCGCCCGCGATATTTTACGCGCAGTTGATGAGCTGGACGATCTGGCCCGCGCGGCCTACAGCCCGCTGCTGGGCCAATTGCGCATCGGCGTCATTCCCACCATTGCCCCCTATCTGTTGCCGCGCCTTATCAAAAGCCTGACCACGCAATACCCCGCATTGGACCTGCGCCCCCGAGAGGCCGTGACCCAAAAACTGCTGGCCGACCTTAGGGATGGCAAGCTCGACACCGCGATCATGGCCCTGCCTATTGATGAGCCCAGCCTCCACGAAGAGCCGCTGTTTGAAGAGGAATTCGTGCTGGTGCGCCCCATCGCCGACGCCGAAAAACCAGTGCCGAATTCCGAAAGCCTGCGCGAGATGCGGCTGCTTTTGCTAGAGGAGGGCCACTGTTTTCGTGATCAGGCACTGTCCTTTTGCAAGATATCCTCCAGCCTGCCGCGCGATGTGATGGAAGGCAGCGCCCTGTCAACGCTGGTGCAGATGGTGGGCGCGGGCATTGGCGTGACCCTGATCCCCGAAATGGCAGTGCCGATTGAAACCAGATCTGCCGCCGTCTCTATTGCGCGGCTGGCAAACCCGCGACCCACCCGCCAAATTGGCATGCTCTGGCGCAAGACCAACCCGCTGGGCGCACAATTGACCCATATCGCGGGGATTATCCGCAAGGCTGGGTTTGATGTCGGGCAGGGTTAAAACCACCCGCCCCGAAATCACCCCTTCCCACATGACGCGCGGCGCGCTAGGCAAAGTCATTGCATGAAATATATGGAGTTTTGTCATGGCTGAAATCATCCGCAACCATTCCGGCCCAAGAATGAGCCAATCCGTCATTCATAACGGCACCGTCTACCTGGCTGGCCAAGTCGGGACCGAAAACGCGTCCGTGGCCGAGCAAACCAAAGACTGCCTTGCCAAGGTCGACAAGCTTCTGGCCGAGGCTGGCACAGATAAAACCCGCATCCTGACCACCCAAATCTGGATGGCCGACATGGCCGATTTCGCGGAAATGAACGCGGTTTGGGATGCTTGGGTGCCCCAAGGCCACACACCAGCACGCGCGGCAGGCGAATCCAAACTTGCCACCCCCGGTTACCGGGTTGAGGTGTTGGTGATCGCCGCTCTCGCATAATATCACGCTAAGGGGGGCTGCCCCCCTTAGCCGTTCGGCGGTGCCATCAAATAATCGACCAACATCCGCGTAGAGCCGTCCTTGTCTTCCGCCGAGGCACGACGCTCCAGGATCGGTTGCAGGGCCACGGCAAGCTCCTTGCCCAGCTCCACCCCCCATTGGTCAAAAGAATTCAGCCCCAAAATCACGCCTTCGACAAAGACGCGATGCTCATAAACGGCGACGATCTGCCCCAAGGTGAAAGGCGTCAGCTTGGGGATTGCCAGCGTGGTCGAAGGCCGGTTGCCCGGGAAAACGCGGTGGCGGGCCTGCCGGTCCAGCTCGGCCCCCGTCAGGCCTTTGGCAGCCATGATCTTAGTCGCCTCGGCCAGCGAGCGCCCGCGCATCAGCGCCTCCGATTGCGCAAGACAATTGGCGACCAGCAGCAGATGTTGATGCGCCAGCTCCGGTTCATGCCCTTCGCGGGTCATGATGAATTCGCAAGGGATAACCCGCGTGCCTTGGTGGATCAGCTGGTAAAATGCGTGCTGGCCGTTTGTCCCCGGCTCCCCCCAGACCACAGGGCCGGAATGTTCCGTCAGATCGGCCCCATCCATTGAGACGCGCTTGCCGTTGCTCTCCATCTCCAACTGCTGCAGATAGGCCGGCAACCGTGCAAGACGTTGTGCATAGGGCAGCACCGCGCGGGTGGCATGGCCACAAATCTGGTTGTGCCAAATACCGATGAGCGCCAGCAGCACAGGCAGGTTATGCGCAGGGGCGGCCTGGCGGAAATGCGCGTCCATATCCGCACCACCGGCCAAAAAGTCATCAAACCCCGCAGGCCCGACCGCCAGCATCAATGACAGGCCAATCGGCCCCCAAACGGAATAGCGGCCCCCGACCCAATCCTCGAACCCGAACACGCGCGCGGCATCAATGCCAAAGGCTGCGGTTTTATCGGCAGAGGTGGAAACGGCTGCGAACTGTGCGGCAGGATCAGTGACCTTCTGCGCCATCCACGCTTTGGCCGTTTGCGCATTGGTCATGGTTTCAATCGTCGTGAAGGTTTTGGAGGCGACGATGACAAGCGTGGTTTCGGGGTTCAATCCGCGCAATGTGTCATGGATATGGGCACCGTCGACATTGCTTACGAAATGGCAGCGCGGCCCGTCGGTATAGGGTGTAAGCGCGGTATAGGCCATTGCAGGCCCAAGGTCCGATCCGCCAATCCCAATGTTGACCACATCGGTATAGGTCCCGCCCTGCCCTGCAATCTTGCCCTCACGCACGTCACGCGCGAAAGCGGCCATCCGCGCATGGGTTGCGCGCACCTCGGGCATGACGTTTTCGCCGTCCACCACCACATCGGCTTGCAGGTTGCGCAAGGCTGTGTGCAGCACCGCACGGCCCTCGGTCTCATTTATCTGCGCGCCCGCAAACATCGCGTCACGCTTGGCTGCAACATCTGCCGATTGCGCAAGCTCCAACAACATCGCAAGCCCTTTGACGTCGATCCCCGTCTTGGAGAAATCAAATAGCATCTCGCCATGGCGCGCCGAAAACTCCGCCGCGCGGGACGGGTTTTCCAGCATGTCGGCGATACGGTGGTCTTTGATCTCTGCGTGGTGGTCGCGAAGGCGCTGCCAGTGGCTTGTCATAGGTCTACTCCGCCCAGTGAATCGTTGCATCGGCCAGCACGGCGCGCACTGGCGCTTCCTCAACCGGCAGGCTTGCCGCGCGTTCAATCGCGGTGCGCTTATCCGCGCCGGTGATAAGGATATGAATATTCAACGCATCCCGCAGCACAGGCGCCGTTAGCGTGATCCTTGGCTCATCAGCACCCGGTGCGCGCATTGGCAGCAAAGTGGGCGCATCCTCGGCCAATGCCTCTTGCAGCCGATCCGCACCGGGAAAGAGCGAGGCCGTGTGCATATCCGCGCCCATCCCCAGCAACAGCACCGAGATTGGCAGATGCGGCGCGATGCCTTCGGCCAATGCCTCCATCGCGTCCTCGGGCTGGTCCACGGGCGCGTAAAGCGGCACCAGTTGCGCCTTGGCGGCACGGTCTTGCAGCAGCCGCTGGCGCAATAGCCGCGTGTTGGAGCGGGGGCTATCTTCAGCCACCCAGCGTTCATCATTCAAGAACACCGCAACATTCGCCCAGTCCAGATCCACCGCCGAGAGCATATCAAACACCGGCCCCGGCGTCGTCCCGCCCGGCACGCAAAGGCTTGCACGACCCTTTTGGCGCAAGACACTGCCCAACTCACCGGCGATCTTATTCGCCAGCGACATCATCATCATTTCCCGGTCCGGGTATTCGATCAGATTCATTCACGTATCTCCCGCCAGCGCCGCCCGTCGCGGTGCATCAGCATCAAAGCATCCTCTGGCCCCGATGATCCTGCATCATAGGGCATCGGCTTGTCGCCACGTTTTTCCCAACCCTCAATGATCGGATCGGTCCAGCCCCAAGCTGCCTCTACCTCATCGCCGCGCATGAACAGGGTCTGGTTACCACGGATCACATCCATGATAAGCCGTTCATATGCATCGGGAATGTCGGTCCCGCTTTCACCCAGCGCCTCGGCAAAGGACATATCAAGTGGCACTTGGGTCAAACGCATCCCGCCCGGCCCCGGTTCCTTGATCATCACCTTCAGGTTCATGCCCTCGTTGGGTTGCAGGCGGATCACCAGTACGTTTTCGCGCCAGCCCTCGGCATCATCAAAGATCGAATGCGGCGGCTCGCGGAAGGTAATCGCAATTTCCGAGGTGCGCGCCCGCAGGCGTTTGCCCGTGCGCAAATAAAAGGGTGTCCCCTTCCAGCGCCAGTTCGAAATATGCACCTTGAGCGCGATATAGCTTTCGGTCTTGCTTGCCGGATCCTCGCAATGCTCAAGATAACCGCCCTGCCCGTTGCCGGCCTGATATTGACCACGCACGATATCATCCGGCAAAACCGGGTCCAAAGCACGGATAACCTTCAGCTTTTCATCGCGCACCGCGTCCGGATCAAAGTGATACGGCGGTTCCATCGCAATCAGGCACAAAAGCTGCATCATATGGTTTTGCACCATATCGCGCATCGCCCCCGCCCGATCATAATAGGACCCACGCCCATCAACAGATACGGTTTCGGCCACCGTTATCTGCACATGATCGACATATTCGGATTTCCACAGCGGCTCGAACAAGATATTGGCAAAGCGCACCGCCATAAGGTTTTGCACAGTTTCCTTACCAAGATAGTGGTCGATCCGGTAAATCTGCGCCTCGGTGAAATGCTGCGCCAGAACGGCGTTCAGCGCCTTGGCGCTCTCCAGATCACGGCCAAAGGGCTTTTCCACCACGATCCGGCTTTCGGCATTGGCGATTTCATGCAAGTGCAAACGCTCGGCCAAGTCCCCGAACAGCGAGGGCGCGACCGAGAAATAGAAGGCCTGCACCGTGCCCTTGCGCACCCGCGTCTTGAGAACGTCCCAGCCATCGGTGCCCTTGGCATCAATCGCGACATAGCTCAGTCGGGCAAGAAAGGCCTCGATCACCTCGGGGTCGCGCTTGTCCTCGGATACATATTCGGCAATCGCCTCACGTGCTAGCGCACGGTAGCCCATATCGTCCAATTCGGAGCGTGCCGCACCGATAATGTTGCTCTCGGGCGGGATGTGCCCACCCCAGTACCGTCGATATAGTCCCGGAATGATTTTGCGTTGTGCCAGATCGCCAGTGCCGCCAAACACCACCAGATCAAAGACATCGACCGGAATAACGCGTGAGACCATGGGTCTACCTTTCTGCGGGGCTGCGTAATTGTTAGCGCTAACTGCCTTCATCTATCCCTTTACTCATCCCCTGTCTAGCATCTCGTGGCTCCGGAACAAACCGTCATGCACAAATCCGCCGCGCATTCGCTGAAAATGGCCGCTGCATTTTTATGATGCAGCGACAGAGCTATGGCAGAGCTTCGGGGGCAAATCAATCGCGGTCCGGGGCCACGCCTGCGCACCTGAAAATTTTGGCAAACTAAGGCTTTAACGCGCCCGCAACCGCCTCGGCAAAGGCGCGGGTGCCCGACCTCCCGCCCAGATCGCCTGTACGTTTTTCGGGCTGCAACAACACCGCCTCCAGTGCCGCATCGACGGCCTTGGCCGCCGCACATAAAGTGGCATCCTTGCGCTTGGCACCCAGCCAATCCAGCAACATCGCCGCCGATCCAATCAAGGAGGACGGATTCGCCTTGTCCTGCCCCGCGATATCGGGGGCCGATCCGTGCTGTGCCTGTGCCATCGCGTTATCGGCCCCCGCGTTCAGCGAGGCCGCAAGCCCCAGGCTGCCCGCGATTTCCGAGGCCAGATCGGACAGGATATCGCCAAACATATTGGTGGTGCAGATCACGTCAAACTCTGCCGGATTGCGCACCAGATGGGCGCACATCGCATCCACCAGCCGCTCGTCATAGGCGATCTGCGGGTGCTCCTTGGCAACGCTGCGCACACAATCCAGGAACAACCCGTCCGAGACCCGCATGACATTGGCCTTATGCACAGCCGTCACCTTGCCCGCCCCCGTACCCGTCTTGCGCCGCGCCTCGGCCTCGGCAAAGGCGGCGCGGGCAATGTTCAGGCTGGCGCTGCGGGTAATCTTGCGAAAGGCAAGTGCGACATCCTCGGTCGGCATCACCTCACCCGCGCCTGCAAACATATTGCGGTCGGCATAAAACCCTTCGGTGTTTTCGCGCACCACCACCAGATCAATCGGCACCCCTGTGCGCGGCGCAATACCGGCACGGCTGCGGGCGGGACGGATATTGGCGAAAAGGTCCAGCCGTTTGCGCAGCTCACCCGAGGGGTTCAGCCCGCCCTCGGCACGCGGTGGATAGCTGTTATGCGAGACCGGCCCAGATGTTTGTAGGCACAAAAACCTCACCACGGGCCAGCAATCGCGCCGTGCGCAAAAGCCCGGCAGAGCGCAGGTGAAAGCCGTCGGCGTCATTGCTGTAATCGACCGTAACCTCGATCGTGCCCGACGCATGTTCAATCACCACAAGTGCGGGATTGCCCTTTGGGGCGTCAAACAAGCCCTCGGCCACGGTGCCGGGCGTCAGCACACAAGACGCCAGACATTGAGAGCCGGTCACCGCCATTGTCGGGTGGCAGTTTCTGGGCATGAAATAACGCGCGGTGATGGTACCGCCCGCCTTGGGCCCCGACAGCAGCCCGAACTTCGGCGTGACAGAGCCGGACACATCGCCCATGCCCATACGCTTGCCCGCCTCAATCCGAATGGGTTCCATCCGCGCATAGAAATCACGGTTGGCATCCAGATCGGCGGCGCTCTCATGGCCGGTCAGCCCAAAGTCGGCAGCGCGGGCGATGACCATCGGCATGGCAACATCCATGCAAGTCACCTCTATCCCATCGATCACATCGCGCGTAGCCCCTGTCGGAAGCAAAGCCCCAGTGCTGGACCCGACAACCCCCATGAAGTTGAGGTAGATCGGCGCACCCGTCCCCGGCACGCCATCAATCGCAGCAGTGCCCTCATAGTTCACCGAACCACCAGGGGTCTGAACAACCGCCTCTACCCGCGCGCCGGTATTGACGGCCAGAACGCGGATGCGGGTCTCATCGCCCGTCGGTTCCACCAAGCCCATTTCCAGCGCGGCAGGCCCGACACCCGACAGGATATTGCCACAGGTCGGCTTGAAATCGACAGTGCGATCCTCAACCGAGACCTGCGCAAAGAAGTAATCCACATCCGCCTCGGGATCGTCCGAACGCGACAGCATGGCAACCTTGGTGGTCACCGCCGCCCCGCCGCCAATACCGTCAATATTGAGCGGATGGCCAGAGCCAAGCACCGCAAGCAGTACCTCGGCCAAAGTCTCACGATCCTCGGGCAGGTCGCTGCGTTTGAAATAGGGCCCGCGCGACGTACCGCCGCGCAGGAACCAAAACGGGATTGCTGTTTGTGTCATATCCACACTCCTCAACGGATCGGCCAAGGCAGATCATAGGCGCCTTGCAACCATCCCGACGGGAAGTTCAGGCTAAGCATATAGGCCATCGCCAGAATAAGCCCCGCAGCGGCAAGCGTCAGCGCGGCTGTCATCAACCAGCTCGCCTTGGCCCGCAACCGCAAGAAGGCGACAAAGAACAAGATCATCGAGATATAGAACCCGACCACCGCCGTCGCCGCGACCAGACCCGCGATCCATGCCGGACCCGTCCAGAACCAGCTGTTGCCGCTGTTGCCAACATGATCCCCGACGATCTCATAGTCGAAAAACGCCGGATGATCCTCATGCCCATGCCACAGGTGGACCAACAGGATCAGCCCGAAGACCAGCCCAACCACACCAACCCCAAGTGGGAAGACCGCACCAAGGAAGGAATGTTCAAGCGCATCCCAAAGCGCGACAGCAAAGAAGGCCATCATCGCAAGCGCAAAGCCGATCTGGATCGTGCGGCTGGACCGCGATGTCATCACGCCCTCACCCGTCGCGCCGGTATCATCGACCCGGTTCTTCAGCCCGAAATACACCGAGGCAAAGGTCATCGCCGCGATAATCAACACGCCCGGACGGATCAGGAATCCCCAACCGTTGAACTGCAACGCCTGATAAAAGAAGGTCTCTGCCTGCGGGGCAAGCACGAAACCGATCAGCAAGGCCGGACGCGGCCAGCCAAAACGTTTCATCAAGATGCCGACAACCCCGATGACCAACAGGGCCACCAGATCCGACAGGTCACGCGTTGCCTGAAACGCGGCAAAACAGATCAGCGCGATCATGAAAGGTGCGAGATAATGGAACGGCACCGATGTCAGCTTGGAGATCGGCTGCGCCAGCATCATACAGATGCCCGCACCCATGATATTGGCAATCGCCAGCGACCAGATGATTGAATAGGTGATATTCAGATCCGCCCCGACCATTGACGGTCCCGGCTCAATCCCGATCAAAACCATGCCGCCAAGGAACACCGCCATAGAGCCCGACCCCGGAATACCAAACAGCATTGTCGGCAGAAGGGCACCGCCCTGCATCGCGTTATTGGCGCTTTCAGGTGCGATCACGCCGCGAATATCGCCATTGCCAAAATTCGGGTTTGTCTTGCTCGTCTGCACCGCATGGCCATAGGCGATCCAATCCACCACCGAGCCCCCAAGCCCCGGAATCGCACCGATCAGACAGCCGAAACCGGAACAACGGATGGACAGGAACAGGTTCGCCCACCAGTCGCGCAAGCCCTGAAACCAGCCGCTGCCAAGGGCGTTACGCTCTGCAATAGAGGCGTTCTTACGCAGAAGGTCGGAAATCTCGGGGATGGCGAAAAGGCCAAGGCCGATGATGACCAACGGGATACCGTCGTAAAGATACTCGGTGCCAAAGATCATCCGGAATTCGCCGGTGGCAGGTGCCGCCCCGATAGAGCCGATCAAAAGCCCGATCACCGCAGCAGCCAGCCCCTTGGGCAAGCTTCGGCCCGCAAGAACCGCCACCATCGACAGGCCGAACAGCGCCAGCATGAACAATTCCGCCGATCCGAAAAGCAAGATCAACGGGCGCGCAACAAGCACAAAGAACGTCAGGATAACCGCACCGACGATGCCGCCGAACAGGGATGAAATAAAGGCCGCCGACAAGGCCCGCGCCGCTTGGCCCTGTTTGGCCAAAGGAAAGCCATCAAGCACAGTCGCCTGACTGGCGCTTGAGCCCGGAATTCCCATCAACACGGATGCAAAAGTGTCCGAGGTAGGAATAACGGCCACAAGACCGATCAACATGCCCAGCGCCGAAATCGGGTCCATCCCATATAGAAACGGCACCAACAAAGACAGGCCGGCGATCCCGCCAAGGCCCGGAATAACGCCAATCGTCAACCCGACAGTCACACCAAGCAGCATGTAGGCCATGTGCTGGAATGTCAGCAGGGTTGCGAGGGCTGTAAGCAGTGTATCGATCATATCAAATGCTCCCGCCCGGCGCGCGCAGGGGCACCGGACTTACGACGGTTTCGATGCGAAAATCGGGGTCGGCGGCCCGCCTCAACAGTTGGGCCGCCGGAAGATTATCAATCGCCGAGTTTGACGTTGTATTCAGCGGCCAGCATATCGACCACCTGCTTGCGCAACTCTGGCGAAATCACGGTGCCGCGCTTGTAAAGCGTATCAGCCGCTTTGCCGGTTACCTGCTCATAAGTGCCAAGAATGGCTTCCTTCTTTGCGATATAATCCGGATCGCCCTTCATTGCTGTAACGGCCGCTTGATATGCATCCACTACTTCTTGCGAGGTGCCTTTGGGCAGAAACATCATCTTTTGCGCCGGGAAGCCTGCGGTAAAGAAGGCAAAATAGGCATCAAATTCCGGGCCTTCGGGTGCATTGCCGGTCATCAGCTCATAGGCTTCGGAAAAATCGGGGAGATCGGGGAAGGTCGGGTCCCGCACAGGGTTGCCGTCCTCGTCCAAAGCGCCCCAGCTGAACAAAGGCACGGCTGTGCCAGCCTCCACCAATGGCTGTACGTTCTTGATATAGGCCGAGGAGGTCTGATAATCGATATTGGTCTCGCCCCGCTCAAACGCCAGACGGCCATCGCCGCGACCTTTGAAGCCAAAGACGTGCTGCACATCAAGGCCCAGCTGCTTGAACCCCAAAAGCGGCACCAGATCAAGCGATGTCGCCCCCTGGCTTGCATAGATCAGCTTTTGCCCCTTGAGCTTGCCGATTTCCTCAAACGAGGAAACGCCCGTTGACGGCGAAACATAGGCAACACCACCCGTTGGCGCCGCCATCACAATTTCCCAATCGGCATATTCATAACGCACGCGCGGATCGCCCAGCAGATAGGGAAACTGTGTGGAACCGGAGGTACCAAGCACCGTCAACCCGTCGGGCTTGGCGCGCGCCGCAAAGAGGTTGGCCCCCTTGGTCGACCCGCCGCCGGGCTCGTTCACCACAACGATGGTCGGGTTGCCGGGCAGGTATTTGCCCAAAAGCGGCGCATTGAAACGCGCCCAAGTGTCAGAGCCGCCACCCGCAGAAAACGGAATAATGAATTCGATCGTTTTGCCCTCAAAGGAAACCTCTGCCGCTGCGGGCATTGAAAGCCCCAATGTGGCAGCCGCACCGAGTGCAAGCCCAAGCGCGCCGCGGCGCGTTGTTGAAAATAATTTAGTCATATTTCATTCTCTCCCATATTTCACTAACAAGGTTGCCCGATATCTTGTGCTATTACATCAAAAATGTCGTGCCCCCAAAAAGTCGCCGCAAACAACGTCCCCCAAAGCGACTTGATAATTTGCACAGTATTTGCGCATGCTGTCGAAAACCTGTCGAAACCCTATTGCGGGCAAACAAATGCGGATTGTACTGGTCGAAGACAATGAAAGCCTCGCACAAGGGATTGCGAATGCCCTGCGCGATCAGGGCTATGCTGTCGACTGGTTGGCCGACGGCGATGAGGCTTACCGCTTCCTTGCTTCCGAGGGCGGGGATATCGCGATTATCGACATCAACCTTCCGGGCCGCAACGGGATAGAGATCGTGCGCGCCCTGCGCAAACAAGGCTCTGGCATACCCATAATCATGCTGACGGCGCGCAGTGATTTAAGCGACCGCGTAACGGGTTTGGATGCGGGCGCGGATGATTATCTGGTCAAACCCTTTGACATGGCAGAGCTGACGGCCCGGATCAGGGCCCTGTCGCGGCGGCGCGCCGATATCCAGACCGGCATCCGTGAAATCGGCCAGATCCAGTTCAACCAGACCGCCCGCACCGTCATTGGCCCCGCAGGGCCGATCGACCTGCCACGTCGTGAATTGGCCTTGCTGGAATGTCTGATGGACCATAGCGGAAGGATTGTCTCCAAAGAGCGGATCGCGGATACGCTTTACGGCATCGGCTCCGAGGTAGAGGCCAATGCGGTAGAGCTTCTGATATCCCGTCTGCGGCGCAAACTGGCCAATACCGGCGTGAGCATCCGCACCGCGCGCGGGTTGGGATATCTGCTGGATGACACACCCGCATGAACCGCTGGTCTTTGCGCAGCCGCCTGTTCGTGTTGATCGTCATGCCACTTGCCCTGGTCGCCTGTCTGGCGGCGGCGGCCCGTTTTGTCATGGCCGAGCGCATGTCGCAGCAGCTTTATGACGACACACTTCTGGCGGTCGCGCTGACCATCTCGCGCGATGTGGTGCTAAGCGATGGCGATATGCTGACCGAACAGCTTCTGGATGCCTTGACCAATGCGCTGGGGGATCCGGTCTATTACCGCATTGAAGGCCCCGAGGGACGGTTTGTCACCGGCTATTCCGACGCACCACCACGACCAGACACGGCAGAAATCGACACCGGCATCCCATATTTTTACGATGCCACCAGCTTTGGCCAGCCCGTGCGCGTTGTCACCCTGCGCGAATTCATCGCCGAGCAGGAATTCGGTGGCTGGGTCACCGTGGATGTCTGGCAAACCAAGATCCAGCGAGAGGCGCTCAGCCTTCAGCTTTTCGGGCAATCGGTGGTGTTGATGGCCGTTGTCGTCAGCGCGGCCGCGCTTTTGGTCTGGTTCGGGATCAACCTTGGCCTAAGGCCCCTTTTGCAACTGCGCGAGGCCGTGGCGGAACGTTCGGACGGCGATCTGCGGCCGATCAAACGCGTGGTTCCCAAGGAGGTGCGCAATCTGGTCGGCGCGGTAAATTCGCTATTCGCGCGTCTGACCGAGGCTTTCGCCCTGCGTGATGCCTTTATCTCTGATGCCGCCCATCAATTGCGCAACCCCATCGCCGCAATTCAGGCCCAGGCCGAGGCCGCCACCACCGCCCCCAATGAGGCCATCTTGCGCCAGCGCGTGACCAAGCTTGCCGAAACCGCGCGCCGGACAGGCCGCCTGACGCAACAGCTTTTGTCGATGGAGAAAGCCCGTGGCCGCAGTGAGACCGACAGCTGGCAAACGATAGATATCAGCGCCCTCGCAGAAACGCTGACCAGACGTTTTGCCGAACATGGGATGCGCAGCGGGATTGAGGTGTCGTTCAACATCTCGGGCCAGCCGCATCCTGTTTTCGGCGATCAGATTATGCTGTCAGAGGCAATCGAGAACCTGCTGGATAATGCCAGCCATTACGGCTGTCCCAATGGCGGAGAGATCACATTGGCCCTGACCTTCGGGCCGGAGGATGTGACGATCACCGTGCAAGATGATGGCCCCGGCATCCCGCCAGATATGCGCGAGCGTATCTTTGACCGTTTCATCCGCCTGAATGACGACAGCTCGGGCGGCTGCGGGCTTGGCCTGGCCATCGTGCGCAAGATTGCCGAGGCCCATGGCGGCACCGCCCGGGTTCTGGAAAGCCAGCGGGGCGCACTGTTTGAACTGCACATCCCGCTGATGGATGAAAAGGAACGCGCCTAGCCCTTGGTTTGCGCATCGCGGATCAGGGCCGCCAGACGGTAAAACCCATGCACCATCTTGGAGTATGGCGTGGTCAGGAAAAACGCCAGCACCGCCCCCAGATGCACCGCAAGCAGTGGCCCCACAAGGGCCGTACCCGTCGCCGCATAAAGCGCAAGCCCCGTGAACCCCGTCAGCCCCAGCAAGATCACAAAGGCCATCTCACCGCCCCAGGCACTCGCAGCGCCCAGCGCTTTTTCTGACCGCATCTTGAGCGACACCAGCCAAACCGCCCCAACCGTCAACAGCAAACCACCCGGAACGCCCAGCAATTTAGGCAGTGAAAACAGCCCGTAAGGTGCCTCCATCCCCAAGACGTAATGCATCAATGTGCCGGTCGATGTCGCCGCAAAACAAAGCAAAAAGCCGTACATCACCATCTGATGCGCCATGCGCCGCTTGTTGGAAAAACGGTTGCCGTTCTCAAAATTACAGCCCTGCCCCTGTCCGCCACCAAGGTTGCGCATGGTTGCCGCACTGCCAAAGGCCGCGCGCAGATGCGACAGCCGGATCGGGCCGCCGCCAACCTCAACCCAATAGCGGCGCAGACCAATCGCGATCACCGCCAAGGGGCCAAGAAAGGCCGGCGTAAAGATCGCCACCATGCCGGTATGCGCCAAAAAGGCATAGAACCCCTCACCCGATTCGGGACGCAGGGCCACAAGGGCCGCAAACAACAGCGCAAACCCCGCGACCAGAGCCAGAGCAATCGCAACACCGCTGCGCTGGAACGCACCGGCAAAAGCGCGGGGCCATGCGAAACGGTCCCAGCTGTCATGGCGCACCTCGGCCAGAATGGCGGGCAGGTTCAGGTTGAACTCATGCGGGGCGGTATATTGGCAGGCGTGATAGCAGCCCTGACAATTGTGGCACAGGCTGGCAAGCTGGGTGATATCGCCATCCGCAAACATCCGCTTTTCGGCAATCGCCGGAAAGACGGAACAGAACCCTTCACAGTAACGGCAGGCGTTGCAAATTTCGACCTGACGGCGGGCTTCTTGGGTCAGGTCCAGCCCGGCAAGATTTATCGTTTCAAGCGACATGTTTTGCGGCCTCCTTGCCTGCGATGCGTCCAAATACGGTGCCGATGGTCATCCCGAACCCCGCCAGATAGCCCTGCCCGAGGATCGAGCCTGCCATGATCTCCCCCGCGGCCCAGACGTTGGTCATAAGTCCGTTGGTCCCTGTGACCCGTGCAGTGTCATCCACCCTCAGCCCCAGATAGGTAAAGGTCACACCCGGGCGCAGCGCGTATCCGTAGAACGGCGGCTTGACGATGGGGCGTGCCCAGTTGGTCTTGGGCGGCTCCAACCCTTCGGTGGCCAGCCCGTCCAATTCGTTGCCGTGGAAGGTGCCGGGGCGGCAGGCGGCATTGAAACCCTCAATCGTTTCTTTCAACGCGGCACCGGAAAGGCCCAGTTTTTCACCCAATTCCTCAATCGTGTCAGCCATAACCGGCGGAAAGACCGAGGGCATGAAGGCATTGATGCTTTGGCTGTCGATGATGGAATAGGCGACCTGATCGGGCTGGGCAGCCACCAAACGGCCCCAGATGGCATAGCGTTTGGGCCAGACATCCTCACCCTCGTTATAAAAGCGTTGGCTGTCGCGGTTGACGACCACGGAAAACGGCACACAATCAAGCCGCGTCACGATACCGCCGTCAAACTTTGGCGCGCGCCCGTCGATGGCAACCGCATGGCATTGCGTCGGGTCGCCCACCGATTCCGCGCCCTGATCCAGCATATCCTTCAGCACGACACCCCGGTTATAGGGCGTACCCCGGATCAGAAAGTTGCGCGCCGCAGGCCCCCAGGCCCGCGCCAGCCAGTCCAGATCGGCCTGAAACCCGCCCGAGGCAAGCACCACCGCACGGCCGTTCACCCGTGCAGGTGCCCCGGCGATTTCACAGTCAACGCCGCGAAAGGTGCCATCCTCGATATCCACATGCTGAACCTGCGCCTCATAGACGACGGTCACGCCCAGATCCTCAACTCGGTTGTAATAGGCATTCACCAGCGCCTTGCCGCCCCCAAGGAAAAACGCATTGGTCCGTGACAGCGACAGCGTGCCCGACAACGAAGGCTGGAACCGCACACCCTGCCGTTCCATCCATGGCAGGCAGGTTTCCGAAGTACGAATGGCCAGCCGCGCCAGACGCTCGTCTGTTTTGCCCTTGGTCACAAGCAGCAGGTCATCGTAATATTCGGCCTCTTCATAGGCATCGGTCAACACCGAAAGCGGACCTTGGTGCATACAGCGGAAGTTGCGAGTATGGCGGGAGTTGCCACCACGGTAATCCTTGGGCGCCCCTTCCAGAATGATAACACTGGCGCCGGCCTCGGCCGCCTCTATCGCGGCACAGAGGGCGGCATTCCCCCCGCCGACCACGACCACATCCCAAAGTTTGTCTATATCTTTCATAGTGGCTGGTTTCCTTGTTCTTCTGATCGAAACTGGCGTAGGCGCATGGCATGGGCCGCGTTGATATGGGCGCGCATCAGGGTTTCCGCACGTTCGGCATCGCGCGCATGAAGTGCCTCCAGTATCGCCTCATGCTCGGCCTGCGCCTGACGCGCGCGATTAGCGTCCTCCATCGTGGTGGGGCCAAGAATAAGCAGCGTTTTCTCCAGCCCCGCGACTGCCTCCAACAAAAAGCGGTTGCGGGCAGCATCCAGAAGCGTGGCGTGGAACTGACGGTTCAGGGCGTAAAGGCGGGGGGCTTCGGCCGGGGTCAGCGCCATCTCATCCGAGATCATCTGCAGCTCGGCCAACTCCACATCCGACGCGGTACGGGCCGCTAAACGGGCCGCGGTGCCTTCAAGCACGGCGCGCATCTCATAAAGCTCTGTCACCTCGGAATAGGTCAACCGGCGGATGCTGGCCCCGACTCGCGGCACATGCACCACCAAGCCGTCCGCCTCTAGGGCGCGGATCGCCTCACGCACGGGGGTGCGGCTGATGCCCAAACGCTCTGCCAGATCGGTTTCTGTCAACCGGTCGCCGGGGCCAAGCGCCCCCGAACGGATTTCGGCAATCAGCCGATGGTACGCGTCCTGACCTTGACTAAGGTCCCGAACTGGCGATGGGTTAATGGCCACGATAAACTCCGCGCTTGCTTTTTGTATACACTTGGATACAGTCGGATTCATAACTTGTCAACGAGAGCAGAAACCATGGTCACCCTTCCGCCCCTCGCCCGCACGGCAGGCACCTTGATACTGGCGGCCCTCGGCACCGCGATTTTCAGCATTCTTGGCTTGCCGTTGCCGTTTTTGTTCGGGCCGATGCTTGCCTGCCTGATCGCGGCGCTTTTGGGGGTGCCCTTGCGCGGTACCGGGCAGGTTGCGGTCGGGGCGCGCACCATTCTGGGGGTGGCGGTCGGGGCCTCTATCACACCCGATCTGATCACCCTGCTGCCGCAGATGGCGCTATCAGTAGCCCTGATCCCGCTTTATGTGCTGTGCATCGGGCTGGTGGGGGTCCCGTTCTTTCGCCGCATCTGCGGGTTTGATCCGGTAACAGCCTATTACGCGGCGATGCCCGGCGGGCTGCAAGATATGGTGATCTTTGGCACAGAGGCGGGGGGCGATGGCCGTGCGCTGTCATTGATCCATGCCACGCGGGTTCTGATTATCGTCAGCGTCGCGCCGATCCTGCTGACACAAGCCTTTGATACCCCCCTCACCCAACCCATCGGGGCGCCGATCATCGGTATGGACCTGAGCCAGATCGGGTTGATGATCATCGCCGCCCTTGTCGGCTGGAAGGGTGGAGAGCGGCTTGGCCTCTTCGGGGCCTCTATCCTTGGGCCGATGATCGTGACCGCCGCCCTGTCGCTTGCGGGATTGATCACGGTGCGCCCCCCTGCCGAGGCGATCCTTGCCGCGCAATATTTCATCGGCATCGGCATCGGGGTCGGCTATGTTGGTGTGACCCTGACCGAGTTGCGCAAGGTTGTGCTGGCGGGCATCGCCTATGTCATTCTGCTGGCCTTGCTGGCGGTTGCCTTTACCGAATTTGTCGTGCTGAGCGGACTTGCGGGGCCGGTAGAGGGCTTCCTTGCCTTTGCGCCGGGCGGGCAGGCCGAAATGACGGTTCTGGCGATTGTTGCGGGGGCGGATCTGGGCTTTGTGATCGTCCACCACCTGACGCGCATCGTCTTGGTTATCACCGCAGCCCCCATCGTGGCGCGCTATATGAAGTTCTGATGAACCCAAAGAGGCCCTATGAAAGTCCATATTCTCGACGATTGGTTTGATACCCTACGCGGCTTGCCCTGCTTTGCCAAGCTAAAGGGCCATGACGTCACGGTCTGGAACGCCCATTTCCGATCCACGGATTTGCTGGCCGAAAAACTGGGACAGGCCGAGACCTTGGTGCTGTTTCGTGAACGCACCCCGATCACTGCCGATCTGTTGCACCGCCTGCCTAACCTCAAGCTTATCAGCCAGCGCAGCGTTTACCCGCATGTTGATGTGCCCGCCTGCACGGCACAGGGCGTGTTGCTGTGTTCCAACATGAAGGCCGACGGTCATTCGGTCGCCGCGGCAGAGCTGACCTGGGCGCTGATGCTGGCCTGCGCGCGGCAACTGACCGCGCAGAATGCCTCGATCAAGGCGGGCCAATGGCAAATGGGCGTTGGCCAATCGCTGGCCGGGCGTCGCTTGGGGCTTTACGGTTACGGGCGCATCGCGCGGGCCGTGGCTGGCTATGCCCGCGCCTTCGGGATGGAGGTGGTCTGGTGGGCCTCCGAACAGGGGCGCGCACGGGCCTTGGCCGATGGTGAGACCGTGGCCGAAAGCCGCGCGGCCTTTTTCGCTGAAAGCGATTTCATAAGCCTCCACGTCCGCATGAAGCCCGAAACCAAAGGCATTATCACCGCAGCCGATCTGACCCTGATGAAGCCGAGCGCCAGCTTTATCAACACCTCACGCGCAGGATTGGTGGAGCGGGGCGCCCTGCTGACCGCGATGCACGCCGGACGGCCGGGACGTGCAGGTATCGATGTGTTTGAGACTGAACCCCTGACCGATGCAAACGACCCGCTCGTCCACCACCCGAATGTCATCGCCACCCCTCATATCGGCTTTGTCACCGAGGATGAGCTGGACAGCCAGTTTGCGGATATCTTTGACCAGATCAACGCCTATACCAGCGGCGCGCCGATCCATATGATCAACCCCGAGGTCTGGCGTTAAGCGCGGTTGGTATGGGCCATCACCCATACCGCCGCGAGGCCCACCAGCATCACCAACAAGGCCGCCGGTGCAGCATCGCCCAAACGTTCCAAACTCGCTTGTTCGTAAACGCGGGTGGCAAGGGTGTTGTAATTGAAGGGGCGCAGAAGCAAAGTCGCGGGCAGCTCTTTGACGCAATCAACGAAAACCACCAAAAGCGCCGTCGCCACAGAACCGCGCATCAAGGGGATATAGACCGACACCAAAGTCCCCGATGGCCCACGCCCCAAAGAGCGCGCTGCCAAGGGAAGCGAAGGCGACACACGGCCAAAGGCCGAATCCACGGCCCCCTGCGCGATCCCGAAAAACCGCACCATATAGGCGATGACCAAAGCCGCCGCAGTTCCCGTCAGCAACAACCCCGGATCGGTGCCCGTCACCGCCAAAATCGCATCGGCCACACGGTGATCCAAGGCCGCAAGCGGGATCAGCAGCCCCACCGCAAGCACCGTCCCCGGTGCGGCGTAACCCACCGACGTCAGCGGCAATACCATGCGTGGCAAGCCTCGCCCCGCCAAGCGCACGCCGTAAACCAAAAAGATCGCCGCCCCGACCGTCAGGGCCGCCGCAGCACCGCCGACGAAAATCGTATTGGCCAAGGCCTGCACCAACCCTTTGGAAACCCATGCCTCGGGGTGTTTGACGGCATGGCCAAGCATCACCGCCACCGGCAGCACAAAACCCACGCCGAACGGCACAAGGCAGGCCGCCGTCGCGGTCCAAGCGCGTGCCCCCTTTAAGTGCTGCGGCGCAAGCGGGCGCGTGGCGCGTGACATCCGGTGAAAACGCGCATTGCGGCGGCTCACCCGCTCTACCATCAAAAGCCCTACGACCAGCGCCAGAATAACCAAAGAGATTTGCGCAGCACCGCCCGCATTACCGCCATTCAACCAGACCGAGAAAATCCCCGTGGTCAGGGTTTGCACGCCGAAATGCTCCACCGTACCGAAATCTGCCACAGTCTCCATCAGGGCCAGCGCCACACCCATGGCAATTGCGGGCCGTGCCAAAGGCAGGCCCACCCGCCAAAACACAGCCAAGGGGCCAGCGCCAAGCGCGCGGGCAACCTCATAGGTGCAATTTGACTGCTCGCGAAAGGCGGCGCGCGCCAGCAGATAGACATAAGGATAAAGCGCTGCCGACAGCACAACCACCGCCATTTGCCGCGTGCGGATCGCCGGAAACCAGTAATCGCGCGCGTTTTCCCAGCCAAAGCTGGCCCGCATCGCGGTTTGCACCACACCGGAGTAATCAAAGAAATCCACCAATGCATAGGCCCCGACATAGCCCGGAATCGCCAGCGGAAACAGCAGCGCATAATCCAGCCAGCGGCTGCCCGGAAAGCGGTACATCGCCACCAGCCAGGCCGCCCCCGTGCCGACAATCGCCGTCAGCACGCCAACGCCCCCCATCATGAAAAAGGTATTGCCCAAATAGCGCGGCAGCACCGTAGACATCAAATGCGGCCAGATATTTTCTGCCGGATGAAAGGCCAGCCAGATCACCGAGACCACCGGCACCAGCACCAAAACCGCAATCAATCCCGCCCCCACGGACCAAAAATCCGGCAGACGAAACCGCGGCAATCCACGCCACAGTGAGTCGGGTTGTTGAGCGTTTTGCTTGGTCATAAACGCAGCGATATAGGAAAGCGGTTTAACTGTCCAGAAAAGCACGTATAATCCACAAGAATTGGCGTGGGCCCAACCCGCGCCCTGTTTCGAGTAACCGAAAGGTCCTCATGCGCATCGTTTACCATCTCGGCGCCCATTGTACCGATGAAGAGCGGCTTTTACGCTGCCTTTTGAAAAACCGTGATGTGCTGGCGGCTGAGGGCATCATTGTACCCGGCCCAGCCAAATACCGCACCCTTTTGCGCGATACCGCCATGACCCTCAAGGGACAAGCCGCCCCGGCAGAGATGCAGGCAAGCGTTCTGGGGCAGATCACCTCGGACGCGCAGGCCGACCGAATGATCCTGTCATGGGCAAATTTTCTGGGCTATGCGCAGGGTGCGCTGCGGCGTGGGATCTATAGTTCTGGCGGGGAACGTATGCGTGCCTTTTGCCAGATCTTCCCCGAGGCGGAGGCCGAGTTTCATATCGCCATCCGCAATCCGGCCACCTTCGTGCCTGCCGTGTTTCAAAAACAGAATGGCCGGTCCTATGACGAATTCATGAATGGGGTAAATGTGGAAACCCTGCGCTGGTCGACCCTGATCGAAAACCTGCGCGACACTAACCCGAATGTGCCGATCACCGTCTGGTGTGATGAGGATACGCCCCTGCTTTGGCCTGAGGTGCTGCAAGCCGTGTCCGGGCACAGTGCTGCGGCCAAACTTACCGATACCGATGATCTTTTGGCGAGTATCATGTCTGCGGACGGGATGAAGCGGATGAACGCCTATATGGAAATGCACCCGCCGCCAAACCCCGAACAGCGCCGCCGCGTGGTTTCGGCCTTTCTCGCGAAATTTGCCCTGCCCGAAGAGATCAGCGTCGAGATCGAGATGGAAGGCTGGTCAGAGGATCTGGTTGCGCGGATGACCGTCGCCTATGATCTGGATGTATCGCGAATCATTGCCATGGACGGGGTTACCTTCCTCGCCCCCTAAAGATTGCCGAGAGCGGCCCCGGATCATCTGACCCTTGACAAATGGCGCAAGGTAGATCATCTGGGCTTTATTCGAGTGCCCGTGCCGCGTGAGCATGTGAACGGCCCGAATAGAGGTTCCCACCGTCACGCAGGGGTTCCGCGGTGCCGACGGGGTATTTGCAAGTGCAGATAGTCGAGGCGCGCGCCGCTCCCTTTTGCCGCTGGTGCGGCGCAAGGTGCGTGGAATCACGCGCCGGAAAGATTTTATATGACGACGTTTTCTGACTTGGGGCTTTCCCCTAAGCTTATGGCTGGCTTGGACAATGCCGGCTACACCACCCCCACACCGATTCAGGTGCAAGCCATTCCCTATATCATGCAGGGCCGCGACATCATGGGGCTGGCGCAAACCGGCACCGGCAAAACAGCGGCCTTCGGCCTGCCTTTACTGCACCGTTTGCTCGACATCGGCCACCCGCCCGCGCCGCGCACCGTGCGCAGCCTGATCTTGGCCCCGACACGCGAGCTGGTTTCCCAAATCTCGGACAACCTGACGAATTACACCAAAGGCACCCCGGTCAAGGTCGTGATGATCACCGGTGGCGCGTCCATCTTCCGCCAGTCGGAAAAGCTGGCACGCGGGGCCGATGTTGTGGTTGCAACCCCCGGCCGCCTTATCGACCTGCTTGATCGCAAGGCCCTCACGCTTGAGGCTTGCGGCTATCTGGTGCTGGATGAGGCCGACCAGATGCTTGACATGGGGTTCATCCATGCGCTGCGCAAAATCGCGCAATATATTCCGCTCAAGCGCCAAACCATGCTGTTTTCCGCGACCATGCCAAAACTGATCGAGGATCTGGCAGGCACCTATCTGCGCGATCCGGTCAAGGTACAGGTTGCACCACCCGGCAAACCCGTTGAACGGATTGAACAATCCGTCCATTACACTCCGCAGGGCGATAAGGCCAAACTGCTGGAAAGCTATCTGACGGAACATAAGGGCGAGCAGGCGCTGGTCTTTGGCCGCACCAAGCACGGCTCTGAAAAGCTGATGAAACTGCTGGTGAGCTGGGGTTTCAAGGCTGGTTCCATCCACGGCAACAAATCGCAAAACCAACGTGACCGCACACTGACAGAATTCCGCAATGGTGAGCTGGACGTGCTGGTCGCCACAGATGTTGCTGCGCGCGGGATCGATATTCCCGGTGTGCGCCATGTCTATAACTACGACCTGCCGAATGTGCCGGAAAACTATGTTCACCGTATTGGCCGGACTGCGCGGGCGGGTGCCGAAGGCCGCGCCATTGCGTTCTGCGCCCCCGCTGAAATGGGTGAATTGAAAGACATCGAAAAGATGCTGAAAAAGCCGATTGCAATCATCGGTGGCGCCCCTTGGGGGCTTGCGGACATCAAAGCCGCGCCCAAACCACCACAGCGCGGCGCACGTCCACCACGCGGCGGTGGCGGGCAGGGCAAACCACGTTCCGGGCAAGGTAAACCCGGTGCGAAACCCGCGGGAAAACCAATGCGCAGCGTTGAAGGCGGTCACGGCACACCCAAGAAAGCAAAGCGCGTGGGCAAGCCGCAGGGCCGCACAACCGCAGCCTAAAGCACCGCATCGGGTAGCAAGCCAGCCTTGCTGCCCGACACGCACAAGAAAATAGCGCATTGGCTGATTGCCGATGCGCTATTTTTTTGTCAAAATCTTGAAGGCGCCACTAACGCGGGGCTGTTTGGTTTGTGCGTCCTGAAAGCCCTTAGCTATCCATCTTCAAAGCCGAGATAAACGCCTCTTGCGGGATCTCTACTTTGCCGAACTGGCGCATCCGCTTCTTACCGGCTTTCTGCTTTTCCAACAGCTTCTTCTTCCGGCTGGCATCACCGCCATAGCATTTCGCGGTCACGTCCTTGCGCATCGCCGAAAGCGTTTCACGCGCGATAACACGACCACCAATCGCCGCTTGGATCGGGATTTTGAACATATGCCGCGGGATCAGGTCTTTGAGCTTTTCAACCATCGCGCGGCCCCGCATTTCGGCGCGGTCACGGTGGACCATCATAGACAAGGCGTCCACAGGTTCGTCATTCACAAGGATCGACATTTTGACCAAGTAATCCTCACGATACTCCGAGATCACATAGTCAAAAGAGGCATAGCCCTTGGTCACTGATTTCAACCGGTCATAAAAGTCGAAAACCACCTCGGCCAGCGGCAGATCATAGACCACCATCGCGCGGCTACCGGCATAGGACAGATCCATCTGGATGCCCCGACGATCTTGGCACAGCTTCAATACATCGCCCAGATACTCATCCGGAACCAGAATTGTCGCCTTGATTCGCGGCTCATCAATGTGATCCACCAACGTCAGATCCGGCATATCTGCGGGGTTGTGCAGGTCCAGAACCTCACCGTCGCGCATATGAAGGTGGAAAACCACCGAAGGCGCTGTGGTAATCAGATCAAGGTCATATTCGCGTTCCAGCCGGTCGCGGATCACCTCAAGGTGCAGCAAGCCAAGGAAGCCACAGCGGAACCCGAAACCAAGCGCCGCCGAGGTTTCCATTTCCGAAGAGAAGCTCGAATCGTTCAGCTGCAGCTTTTCGATCGCATCGCGCAGCGTGTCAAAATCATTCGCATCCACCGGGAACAAGCCACAGAACACCACCGGTTGCGCAGGCTTGAAGCCAGGCAAGGGCGTCTCGCAACCCTTCTTTTCCGAGGTGATCGTATCACCCACACGCGTATCACGCACCTGCTTGATAGAGCCGGTCCAGATGCCAATCTCTCCCGGCCCCAGTTCGGCAATATCAACCATCTGCGGCTTGAGCACGGCAAGCTTGTCGACCCCGTAAACAGCGCCGGTTTGCATCATTTTGATGCGATCACCCTTGCGGACGACCCCATCAATCACGCGGATCATAACGACAACGCCAAGATAGCTGTCATACCACGAATCAACCAGCATCGCCTTCAGCGGCGCATCGCGGTCGCCTTTGGGCGCGGGAAGGCGTGTAACAATCGCCTCCAGCACATCGGGAATCCCAAGACCGGATTTCGCCGAAATCTCTATCGCATCCGATGCATCAAGCCCGATCACATCTTCGATCTGGGTTTTCACGCGGCCAACATCGGCGGCCGGAAGGTCAACCTTGTTCAGAACAGGCACAATCTCATGCCCCGCGTCCAATGCGTGATAGACGTTGGCCAAGGTTTGCGCCTCGACGCCCTGACTGGCATCTACCACCAGCAACGATCCTTCGACCGCACGCATGGAGCGGCTGACCTCATAGGCGAAATCGACGTGGCCGGGGGTGTCGATCAGGTTCAGGATGTAGCGTTTGCCATCCTTTGCCGGATATTCAATCCGCACAGAGTTCGCCTTGATCGTGATCCCGCGCTCCCGCTCGATATCCATGCTATCAAGCATTTGCGCTTTCATATCACGCTGCGCCACCGTCCCGGTCAGCTGGATCAGCCGGTCGGCAAGCGTGGATTTACCGTGGTCGATATGCGCCACGATGGAGAAATTGCGGATGAGATCAAGGTCTGTCATGTCGTCGCATATAGCCTGTCTGAATGGAGGCGGGAAGAGGTGTTTTTGCTTTCCGGCACCTATCTTGCAACCTGTGCCAAGAACATTATCAGCGGCACACCAATCAAACCCCTAGGGCCGACGTGCGCCGTCGACCCCTTTTACCAAGGTGACATGCCTCAGCTGGCTTTTTTCAAAGCCTTCTTTGCCTTCTCCAGCTTCGTTTCCTGTTTGGAAACCTTTGCCTTGCGGGCTTTGACTTCCTTTTTCAGGGCTTTGATATCTGTCTTTTTGGTCATGAGGCTTTCCTTTTCGTTAATCGCCCGCCTGTTTCAAACGTGGGCAAGCCAATTCCATCACGAGGGCGAAGCCCGCGCCATGCGCCAGATCAATGACGGAACAAAAAACACCCCCCGGCACAATACCGAGGGGTGTAAGCTTTATCTGCTCGACTTCTTGCCAAACTCCCCGTGGCAGGGGCGTCAGGATACCCGTTTCATTAGCGGATGAACGCATCCCCAAAACCGGAACGCCGCGCCTTACCCAAAGCATTGCGGGCCGCGCTCTGGCTGCCGAATGGTCCGGCAAGCACAGCCTGCAAATTCCCTGCGGCCCGCGATTTGGCAACCGGCAGGCCCAGATTGTGCAAATGCGTCGCTGTGCGTTTTGCGTTTGCTGCATCGCCAAAGGTGCCAACCTGCACGAAAATCCGCGCTTTTTCGGCGCCATGCGGCGCGTTGCTGCCCGAGACGGAATGGGATTTTCCCTTAGGCTCTTGTTTCACGATCAGAGTAGCGGGAACGTCTCTTGTCCAGATCCGGTCCTGCTGGGCTTGCCCGAATGCGGTCCCTTTGGCACGGTTGGGGTTCAGGCGATCATCTTTCCACGCTTTGCGGTACCCTTTTGGCACCTTAATCTCTGCCGGTGCAGAAGGACCCGAAATGCGGCGAACGGCAGCCGGAACATCAAACTCTGCATCCGGCGAACAAATCAGCGAGCGGCGGCCATCAGTCAGATCCACACGCACCCCATAGGGGGCCGAGGCGGGGCAACCGTTTTGCAGGCGAGCCATCGGCGCTGTTTTGCGAAACGTAACTGCGCGTTGCGGCGCAGGGCGCTTGGGCAGGCTTGCGACTGTTTCCATCGGCTTGCTGCGCGCAGGGGCCACCTTGGCCGACGCAGGCTTTGTCGGTGCTACTTTCGCAGTTGCCAGCTCACGCGCCGCAGAGGCAGGTGTCGGGCCGCATAATGCTTTGCGATCACGGGTAATTCTTGGAACCCAAGTTACGCGACCACCGATGCCCGCACGCAAAAACACGCAGCCCCGGCTGTCGACATATTGCGAGCCTTTGAAGCTGGCAGATGGCATTTCTGCGGGCCCTGCCAAAGATTGTGCCGTCACGGCAGATATACCAACCATGGTCGCCCAACCGGCAACTACAAGTGCTTTAAAGATCATAACTACCCCCTGTAGTGTGGCACGATAATCCGTCAGGAACGGATCAGAGTAAAGGAAAAAATCCCTTATTTAGTGCCAAACATGCGATCACCCGCATCCCCTAGCCCCGGAATGATATAGCCGTGCTCATCAAGGCGGCTGTCCAAAGAGGCCGTAATAATCGGCACATCCGGATGCGCCTCTTTCATACGGGCGACCCCTTCGGGCGTGGCCAACAGGCACAAAAACCGGATATTCGTGGCCCCTTGCGCCTTCAGCAGGTCGATCGCCGCGACCGAGGAATTGCCGGTGGCCAGCATCGGATCAACCGCAATCGTCATACGGCTGTCCAGCGCATCCGGCACCTTGCAATAATATTGCACCGGCTTGAGGGTTTCGGGATCACGGTAGAGCCCGACAAAGCCCACACGCGCCGCTGGGATCAGCTCAAGAATACCGTCCATCAAGCCGTTGCCCGCACGCAGAATGGAAATCAGCGCCAGCTTCTTGCCCTCCAGCACGGGGGCTTCCATCGGCTCCATCGGGGTCTCGATCTGCATCGTTGTCATCGGCAGGTTGCGCGTCACCTCATAGGCCAACAGCAGGCTGATCTCTCGCAACAGCCGGCGGAAGCTGGAGGTAGAGGTTTCCTTTTTACGCATCAGCGACAATTTATGCTGCACCAACGGGTGGGTAACGACGGTCAGATGGTCAAGCATGGGATGTCTCCAGTTTCTTGCGCAATTCGGCCTTGGTATCGACGTCACAAAAGGCGGCGTCAAGCGCGGTTTGGGCAAAGCCGTCAAAAACCCCCTCGTCCCAATCAAAAGCCTCGTGCAGGTTTTCGTATTCCCGGGTCATCGTGGTGTGGAAAAATGGCGGGTCATCGGTTGACACCGTCAGCTTTACACCGCGGGCATAAAGCTGTGCGATGGGATGGGCGCGCAGGTTTGGATAAAGGCCAAGTGCGATATTGGAGCCGGGGCATACCTCCAGCACGGTGCCGCTTTCGGCCAACTCGTCGACCAGCGCCAGATCCTCAATCGCGCGCACGCCGTGGCCGATGCGTTCCACCCGCAGATCACGTAAAACGGCGCGCACACTTTCCGGCCCGCCCCATTCGCCGGCATGGGCCGTCAGGTGCAGCCCCGCCTCATGCGCGCAATCAAAGCCCCAGGCGAAATCGGCAGGTTGGCCTGCACGTTCATCCCCCGCCAAGCCGAAGCCTACGATAAAATCCCCCGCCGTTTCCGCAGCACAAATCGCTGTTTGCCGCGCCTTATCCGGCCCGAAGTGGCGAATGGCCGTGACGATCCCGCGCAGGGTGATGCCCATTTGCGCCTCGGCCATTTGCGCCGCGTCACGGATTGCGGCCACATAGTCCTGCCAAGCGCCGACGTCCCGCCCGCCGCAAAAATCGGGCGACAGGAATGTCTCGCAATAGATCACACCGGATTTGGCGCTTTCTTCCAGCACGGCAAGGGTCAGGCGATGATAATCCTCGGGGGTTTTCAGGGTTTGGGTCGCCGCCTCATAGACACGCAGGAAATCGGCAAAATCCTTGTACTGATAATTCCCCGCCGCATCGAAAATGCCGCTGATATCAAGGTGCTTTTCCTTGGCCAATCCGCGGATAAAGGCGGGAGGCGCGGCCCCTTCCAGATGGTGATGCAGTTCCAGCTTTGGCTGACGGGTCATAAAAACGCCCTCCCCGGCCCTTGGTTTTCCACGCCCAGATGCGTCGCAACCGATGCCGCCACATCCACAAAACTCACCAGCCCGAGGCTGCCCGTCCCTACGCCCGCACAAAGAACCGGCACGCGCTCGCGGGTGTGTTCGGTGCCGCGCCACGTCGGATCATTGCCATGATCGGCCGTGAAGATCGCCAGATCTCCGGGGCGCATCGCCGCCAGAAACGCCCCCACCTGTACGTCAAACCATTCCAGCGCACGGGCATAGCCCGCCACATCGCGCGGATGGCCATAAAGGCTGTCAAATTCCACAAAGTTCGCAAAGGTCAAGGAACCGGGCTCTGCACTGCCCTGCAAGGCCAGAAGATGTTCGAAAAGGTCAGAATCCGATTTGCCTTTATGCAGCGTTCCAACCCCGCGCTGTGAGAAGATATCACCGATCTTGCCAACCGCATGGGTGGCACGCCCCGCATCTTGCACCCAATCAAGCAAGGTCGGACTTGGCGGGTCAATCGCATAATCGCGCCGGTTGGCGGTGCGCTTGAAATCGCCACATGTGCCGATAAAGGGCCGCGCAATCACCCGCCCGACTTTGCGCGCGTGCAGATAGGGCGCAAGATCGGCGCAGAGCTTCAGCAAACGGTCCAGCCCGAAAGCCTCCTCATGTGCTGCGATCTGGAAGACGCTATCGGCCGAGGTATAGCAGATCGGCCAGCCGCTGCGCAGATGCTCTTCGCAATGGGCGGTGATGATCGGAACACCCGAGGCATGGCAATTGCCCAAAATCCCCTCGGTGCCCGCAAGGCGGCACACCTCGGCCACCACATCATCGGGAAAGGCAGGCACGGTTTCTGGGAAGTAATGCCAATCCCATGGCACCGGAACGCCGGCCAATTCCCAATGTCCCGATGGCGTATCCTTGCCGCGCGACACCTCTGTCGCCGCCCCCCAACGCCCCGAGACAGCGCCCCCTTCGGGCAAATTCGTATCCGGCACCGACAGCGCCATCGCCCGCCCCAGCCCAAGCCGCATCAGGTTCGGCACATGCAGCGGGCCCTTGCGGCCAATATCGGCGCGACCCGCCGCACATACGGCGGTGATATGGCCCAAGGTATTGGCACCTTCGTCGCCAAAATCGGCGGCATCGGGGGCACCGCCGCAGCCAACCGAATCCATCACGATCAAAAAGGCGCGTCTATCCGTCATGTAATCTTTCCCAAAACAAGCGCAGGCACAGGCTCTGCACTTTCGCGAACTGTATAGGCCCGCGACAGCCGTGCAATGGCCGCATCCGCATCAGTCACCGTTGCTGCATGGATCATGGCCAGCGGCTGGCCTGCCTCTACCGCCTCGCCCAGACCTGCGATATGTGACAACCCGACAGAGGGATTGATCTTATCCCCGTCGCGCAGCCGCCCGCCGCCAAGCTGCACGACCGTCCGGCCCACGGCCTCGGTCGAGATTTCGGTGACAAAACCACTGGCGGGGCTTGCAAATTCTACCAACACCGGGGCTGCGGGCAAGCGGTCCGGCCAACGGTCGATAAAATCGGCGGGGCCACCTTGGGCGACGATCATCCGGCCAAAATATTCGGCGGCGGTGCCACGTTGCAAGGCGCCCTCGATACGCGCAGCACCGTCTTGGGCGTCGGCCGCAAGCCCGCCCAGTGCCAGCGCCTCTCCTCCCAAGGCCGTGACCAAATCCCATAGGGCGGCATTGACGGAATTGCCCGTCAGGGTTTCCATCACCTCGATCACCTCCAACGCATTGCCCGCCGCAGCGGCGAGGGGTTGGGACATATCGGTAATCAGTGCTGTGGTCATCAACCCCGCACCCTGCGCCGTGGACACCAGCGCCCGCGCAAGGGCCTGCGCCTCCTCTTGCGTTTTCATGAACGCGCCAGAGCCGCATTTGACATCCAGCACCAATCCCTCCAACCCCGCTGCCAGCTTTTTGGACAGGATCGAGGCGGTGATAAGGTCAATGCTGTCCACCGTCGCCGTCACATCGCGAATGGCATAAAGTCGGCGGTCGGCGGGGGCGATTTCCGGCGAGGCCGCGACGATTGCGCAGCGCACCTGATCCAGCTGCGCCCGCAGGGCACCCGCCCCCAAATCACAGCGCAAACCGGGGATGGATTCAAGCTTGTCCAGCGTTCCGCCCGTATGCCCCAACCCACGCCCCGAAATCATCGGCACATAGGCCCCGCAGGCCGCCAGCGCAGGCGCAAGCAGCAGCGAGACGCAATCGCCCACCCCGCCGGTAGAATGCTTGTCCAGCACCGGACCGGGCAAATCCCATTGCAACTGCATGCCGCTTTGCTGCATCGCGCGGGTCAGGGCAACGCGGGCGCCCTCGCCCAGCCCCTTGATGCAAACAGCCATCGCAAAAGCACCCGCCTGCGCATCCGACACCGCCCCCGAGGCAAGCCCCTTGGCAAACCACGCCAGCGCTCCCGGGGCAGGCGGCAGGCCCGCGCGCACATCTGCTATGATCTGGCGGACCTCAAATTCAGCCGTCATTGGTCCGCGCCATATGGCCTGCGGAAAAACTGCCGGGCAACAGATCGGCCACGGTTACGGCGTTGGATTTTCCATCGGTGGTGCACAGCGTCACAGTCACATCACCGTCTGCAAACTCCGCGATCTTTTGGCGGCACCCTCCGCAAGGCGGGACAGGGCTTGGGCTATCGGCGATCACAAGCACCTCTGTGATGCGGGTATCGCCTGCCGCGATCATGGCGGCGATGGCCCCCGCCTCGGCGCAGGTGCCTTCGGGGTAGGCGACGTTTTCAACGTTACAGCCGGTATAAACCGCCCCCGAAGCGCTGCGCAGCGCCGCCCCCACCTTGAAACGGGAATATGGCGCATAGGCGTTTTCACGCACCTCGGTCGCCGCAATGAGCAAAGACATCGGACCTCCCACCTGATAATCATACCCACTGTGGAACCGGCACGCATGAAATTCAAGCAGTGACGTTACAGCGGGCGGGTCTTTGCGCGGGCCATTATCAATTTTATCCTGAATATGCCTTTTATCTCCACGGCCTTGCAGCATGCGCAAAATAGTTTAACACTAAACAACCTATCTGGAGGGATATTCATGGAAGAGACACGGCACGACAACACACGGCAGGCGGCGCTGAATTATCACGAATTTCCGAAGCCGGGAAAACTTGAAATCCGCGCGACCAAGCCTTTGGCCAATGGCCGCGACCTTTCCTTGGCCTATTCCCCCGGTGTTGCCGAGGCGTGTCTGGAAATTGAGAAAGACCCCTCTACGGCGACGCGCTATACCTCCAAGGGCAATCTGGTTGGCGTTGTGACCAATGGCACCGCTGTGTTGGGGCTGGGCAATATCGGTGCGCTGGCCTCCAAACCGGTGATGGAAGGCAAGGCGGTTCTGTTCAAGAAATTCGCCAATATCGATTGCTTTGATATCGAGGTGAACGAATCCGACCCCTATAAGCTGGCCGAGATCGTCTGCGCGCTGGAACCGACCTTCGGCGCGATCAACCTCGAAGACATCAAAGCCCCCGAATGCTTTATCGTCGAACAGATTTGCCGCGAGCGGATGAATATCCCCGTGTTCCACGACGACCAGCACGGCACCGCGATTGTGGTCGGAGCCGCGGCCACCAATGCGCTGCATGTTGCGGGCAAGAAATTCGAGGATATCAAGGTCGTCTCCACCGGTGGCGGGGCGGCGGGGATTGCCTGCCTCAACATGCTGTTGAAGCTGGGCGTGAAGCGGGAAAACGTCTGGCTCTGTGATATCAAGGGTCTGGTTTACGCGGGCCGGACCGAGGACATGACCCCGCAAAAGGCCGAATATGCCCAAGCATCCGACCTGCGCAACCTGGACGAGGTGATCGAGGGCGCGGATTTGTTCCTCGGGCTTTCCGGCCCGGGCGTGCTGAAACCTGCGATGGTGGCGCGTATGGCAAAGCGTCCGATCATTTTCGCGCTCGCCAACCCGACGCCCGAAATCACCCCCGATGAGGCCCGTGCCGTGGCACCGGATGTGATCATGGCAACAGGGCGGTCTGATTTTCCCAATCAGGTCAATAACGTGCTGTGTTTCCCTTTCATCTTTCGGGGTGCGCTGGATGCCGGGGCGACCACGATCAACGACGCCATGGAAATCGCCTGTATCGAGGGCATCGCAGCCCTTGCCCGCGCCACCACCAGCGCCGAGGCTGCCGCCGCCTATAAGGGTGAACAGCTGACGTTCGGGCAGGATTACCTGATCCCCAAACCCTTCGATCCGCGCTTGATGGGGGTTGTCGCCTCTGCCGTGGCCAAGGCGGCTGCCGAAACCGGAGTGGCCACCAAGGATATTGGCGATATCGAGGTTTATAAGGCCAAGCTTGACGGTTCCGTCTTCCGCTCGGCGCTGATCATGCGGCCGGTGTTTCAGGCGGCGGCGACCGTCACCCGCCGCATCGTCTTTGCCGAGGGCGAGGATGAGCGCGTGCTGCGTGCCGCCAATGCGATGATCGAAGAGACCACCGACAAGCCAATCCTGATTGGCCGCCCCGAGGTCGTCGAAAGCCGTTGCGAGCGTGCGGGCCTTGCCATTCGCCCCGGTCGCGACTTCGATCTGGTGAACCCCGAAAATGATCCGCGTTACCGCGATTATTGGGAAACCTATCATACGATTATGGCCCGCAAAGGTGTGTCCCCGGATATCGCCCGCGCCGTCATGCGCACCAATACCACCGCCATCGCGGCGATCATGGTTCAGCGGGATGAGGCCGACAGCATGATCTGCGGCACCTTCGGCCAGTACCTGTGGCACCTGAACTATGTCACGCAAATTCTGGCAACCGAGGGGCGTCACGCCGTTGGCGCGCTGTCGCTGATGATCTTGGAGGATGGCCCGCTGTTCATCGCAGACACCCATGTGCACAGTGAGCCGACGCCGGAACAAATCGCGGAATCGGTGATAGGGGCTGCCCGCCACGTCAAACGGTTTGGCATGGCGCCCAAGATTGCGCTGTGTTCTGGTTCCCAGTTCGGCAACCTTGATAGCGATACGGGCCGCCGGATGCGTGAGGCTTTGGCAATCCTTGATTCGGCCCCGCGCGATTTCCTTTATGAAGGAGAGATGCACACCGATGCGGCTCTGGATGAAACGCTGCGCGAACGGCTGTTCCCCGGTGGGCGCTATGAAGGGGCGGCCAATGTGCTGGTCTATGCCAATACCGATGCCGCAGGCGGGGTGCGCAACATCCTGAAAATGCGCGGCGGCGGGCTAGAGGTCGGGCCGATTCTGATGGGCATGGGCAACAAGGTTCAGATTGTGACGCCTTCGATCACCGCACGCGGGTTGTTGAATATGTCGGCCATTGCGGGCACGCCGGTCGCGACCTACAGCTAGCACACCGTTTTCAACATGTATTGCAGGGGCTTGACCCCAGTGACGGCATCGCTTGCGCGGTGCCGTTTTTGTCATGCCATCATGCGACCAATCATCACGGCCAACACCTCGAAACATTGACGCAACATTCTTGCAATAAAGGTGCGCGCGGCGTAATAAGATGAAAACTGAAAGGGTATACAATGGCATACGACAAGGTATATGCAGACTGGAAAGCCGATCCCGAGGCCTTCTGGATGAACGCCGCGCAACAGATCGACTGGACAGTGCCGCCAACGCGTGCCCTCGATGCCACCAATGCGCCGTTGTACGAATGGTTTTCCGATGGCATGACGAACACCTGCTGGAACGCCGTTGATCGCCATGTCGAGGCAGGGCGCGGCGCGCAGCTTGCCATTATCCATGACAGCCCCGTCACCCGCACCAAACATGCCATCACCTATGCCGAATTGCGCAACCGTGTCGCCAGCCTTGCCGGCGCGCTGCGGGCCAAGGGCGTGGAAAAGGGCGACCGCGTTTTGATCTATATGCCAATGGTGCCAGAGGCGCTGGAGGCGATGCTTGCCTGCTCCCGTCTTGGTGCGGTGCATAGCGTGGTCTTCGGTGGCTTTGCCGCGAACGAGCTGGCCGTTCGGATTGACGATTGTAAACCCAAGGCCATTATCGCCGCCTCTTGCGGGGTGGAACCGTCGCGCGTCATCCATTACAAACCGCTGTTGGACGGGGCCATCGAAATGGCCAACCACAAACCCGATTTCTGCGTGATTTTCCAGCGCGAGCAAGAGGTTGCCAAGCTGATCGAAGGCCGCGACGTCAACTGGCACGGCTTTCAGTACGGTGTAGAGCCTGCGGAATGTGTGCCTGTGCCGGGCAATCACCCTGCCTATATCCTCTATACCTCTGGCACCACGGGGGCGCCCAAAGGCGTTGTGCGTCACACCGGCGGGCAGCTCGTCGCGCTCAACTGGACCATGAAGAACATTTATGACGTCGAGGCGGGGGACGTGTTCTGGGCGGCCTCGGATGTGGGTTGGGTCGTTGGGCACAGCTATATCTGCTACGGCCCCCTGATCGCCGGCTGCACGACCGTAGTGTTTGAGGGCAAGCCCGTCGGCACCCCGGACGCTGGCACCTTCTGGCGGGTGATCCAAGAACATAAGGTCAAAAGCTTCTTCACCGCCCCCACAGCCCTGCGCGCCATCAAGCGCGATGACCCGCAAGGCAAACTGGTCGCGGATTACAACCTCTCCAGCCTCAAGGCCCTGTTCCTTGCTGGTGAGCGTGCGGACCCCGACACAATCAAATGGGCACAGGCCGCGCTGAACATCCCTGTAATCGACCATTGGTGGCAGACGGAAACCGGCTGGGCCATCGCCGCCAACCCGCTGGGAATTGAGGCGCTGCCGGTCAAGATCGGCTCCCCTTCGGTGCCGATGCCGGGCTATGACGTGCAGGTGCTGGACGAAGGCGGCCACCCTGCCCCCGCAGGCACGCTTGGCGCAATCACCGTCAAGCTGCCCCTGCCCCCCGGCACCCTGCCCACCCTGTGGAACGCCGAGGACCGTTTCCGCAAAGCCTATCTCACCACCTATCCCGGATATTACGAGACCGGCGATGCGGGCTATATCGATGAGGACGGCTATCTTTATATTATGGCGCGCACGGATGACGTGATCAACGTGGCAGGACACCGCCTGTCCACGGGCGCGATGGAGGAAGTGCTTGCAGGGCACCCCGATGTCGCCGAATGTGCCGTTGTCGGTATCGCCGACGCTTTGAAAGGGCAATCGCCTCTGGGGCTCCTCTGCCTCAACTCCGGCTCCAACCGCAATGAGGCCGAAGTCATCGCCGAATGTATCAAGCTGATGCGCAACAGCATCGGTCCTGTTGCGGATTTCAAACGTGCAGTGGTGGTAAACCGCCTACCGAAGACGCGTTCCGGCAAGATTTTGCGCGCCACGATCGTCAAGATTGCGGACAACGAACCCTTCAAAATACCCGCCACGATTGAAGACCCCCAAGTGCTGGAGGAGATTCGAAAAATCTTGACCGAATCGGGAGTTTCCCCTAGGTAAAAAAGACCCTAGCGCGTAATCATATATATAAATACACGTCAAGAGATAATATTAACTACGAATAGCATCTAGACATTAATCCCGCGCTGCGTAACCCTTGGTCGAAGTAGTGACCAAGGGTTTTAGCCCCGAATTCAACCGTAGATTGGGGCGCGTAAGGGTTTGCAAAACAATGATTAACCGACCAGGCCCCGACGGCGATCCGATGACAGAAGAGATGGCCCTTCTGGGACATGATATTCAATCTGCAATCGCCGACATCCTCGCCGGGCTGTCCCTGATTGATGACCAAGGGCTTACGCTAAAAGATCGCCAGCAACTCTATCGCACGCGTGCCGCCAGCAAGGGGCTGGCGCGCCTGTTCGAGGACGGGATGACCACGTTGCTGACCCAGGCCCCGGCCCAGCCGCGGCCCAAGCCTGTGGTGCTCGCCAAGCTGATCGAAAGCGTTGCACGCCGTTGGACCTATGACGACGATTCGCGGGTCGCGGTTGTGATCAACATCCAGCCGGATCTGCCCGGAACCGTGATCTGTGACCGCGCCGCGGTGGAACGGATTCTGTCCAACCTGATCAGCAATGCCGTAACACATTCGGGTGGGCAGCCGGTTACCGTAGAAATCAGCCATCCCAGCCCGACCCAATTGCTTTTCACCGTCAGGGACCACGGCCCCGGCTTCCCCGAAACGCTGACACAATCGCGCCCGACCAATAGCGAAAGCGCCCTTCCTCTCTGGCAAAGCGCTGCGGGGCACGGCCTTGGCCTGCGGATCGTCCAAAGCCTCGCACAGCGTATCCGCGCGCGCATCGCCCTTCGCAATCCCGCTTGCGGAGGGGGGCTGGCAGAGTTCCATCTGCCGGTGACCGTCTTGGCCGACCAGCCAATAGGTACCGCCGCACGGCCAACCCCGCTCGAAGGCGAGCGCGTGTTGATTGCGGAAGATAGCACCTCTCAGGCCATGTTTCTGGAACAGATATTGGCGCAATGCGGGGCGCTTGTCACCGTTGCCCAAGACGGGCAGGCCGCTATGGCGATGCTGAATACAGACACCTTCGACCTTGTGCTGCTGGATCAGGAGCTGCCGGGAAAGTCCGGGCTCCAGATTTGTGCCGAGCTGGTCAAGCGGCCCCATCGCCCCCGCATTGCGATCCTGACGGCCCACCGCTCTGATGCATTCAGCACAAGGGCCAAAACGGCCGGTGCCGATCTGGTTCTGGCCAAGCCGATCACCTCGGCTGACGATCTGATTGCGGCGATGCGCATGGGGGCAATGGCCCCTGTCCAATCAGGCGCATTCCTGCATTTGCTTGATATCGCAGGCCCCGTGGCCGCGGCAGAGCTGGTCGCACAGTTCCACGCCGACCTCGCCGATGTACAAGACAAACTGGCCAAGGCCTTGCCAGCCTTTGACTGGAAAGCCCTGCGCGCGGCATCCCATACCTTGATCGCCCTCGCCGGAACGGCAGGCGCATCGGATCTGGAGGCCAAAGCCCGTGACTTCAACCATGCGGCAAATGCCTCTGACCGAGCCCAAATAGAAATCCAGAAAACAGATATAATACAGGGCGTTACCGACTTGCTCAGCTTTATCGACTTCATCCAACAGCAACATCGGGCCTCTTCATGACCTCGCGCCCCAAAGCGCCCTCCGCCCGCGGCAAAGCAAGCGCCGGTGGTAGCGCCCCAATTCTGCTGATCGAGGATACGATCTCGTTGCAAATGGTGTATCGCACCATATTGATCAATGCTGGCCACCGCGTGGTTTGCGCCGCCACCGCCGCCGAAGGTCTGGCCCTTTTTAACAGTGAAAAGCCCAGCATCGTGCTTTTGGACCTGACCTTGCCGGATCGTGATGGGCTGGACTTGATGCAGGATATGCTGGCACGGCAAGCCAATGTCATTGTCATCGTCATCACCGCGAACGGAACCATAAACAAGGCCGTAGAGGCGATGCGCGCCGGCGCCCATGAGTTTTTGGTCAAACCCATCGAAGAGGGGCGCTTCCTGTCCAGTGTCGACAATGCCTTGCGCGATACAACAACTGCACCGATCCAGCCACGCACCATTATGCGCCAACCTAACGATTTGCCCGAAGGTGCCTTTATCGGCTCCTCGACCGTGATGGCGCAGGTTCACGACAAGATCGAATCGGTGGCCCAAAGCATGGCGACGGTCTTTATCACCGGCGAAAGCGGCACCGGCAAAGAGCTTTGCGCCCTTGCCGTTCATCAGAACTCTCCGCGCAAACAAGGCCCCTTCATCGCGTTGAACTGCGGCGCTATACCGGCGGATCTTTTGGAATCCGAAGTCTTCGGCCATCTTAAAGGCTCATTCACCGGGGCAGTTTCGGACAAGCTGGGGGCGGCGGCGGCGGCCGATGGCGGCACATTGTTTCTGGACGAGGTCTGCGAAATGCTGCCCGCCCTGCAAACCAAGCTGCTGCGGTTCTTGCAAACATCCACTGTGCAGCCAGTGGGCGCGACACGGCCGCGCAAGGTCAACGTGCGGATCGTCTGCGCCACCAACCGCGACCCCGCCGAGGCCGTGCGCCGGGGCGAGTTCCGCGAAGATCTTTACTACCGGCTTTATGTGATCCCGATCCATATGCCCCCGCTGCGCGATCGCGGCGAGGACGTCATCGAGGTTGCGGAAACCGCCCTCCAACGCTTTGCCGCCGAGGAAGGCCGCGCCTTTACCAGCCTTTCGCCCCAGGTGCGCAGCATGTTTCGCGAAATGACCTGGCCCGGAAACGTGCGGCAAGTGCTGAACGTCATGCGCAATGTGGCCGTGCTTTATGATGGGACCGAGGTGCAGCCCTATATGCTGCCCGATGATATCGCCGCCAGAACCCATGTGCCGCCCCCCCAAGCCGCCCCCGAACCTGGGGTAGGTTTGACAGAGTTGATGGGCCTTCCGCTGGCCGAAGTTGAACGCCGCATCATCGAGGCAACGCTCGAGCTTCACGCGGGATCAGTGCCACGGGCCGCGCGGGTGCTGGATGTGTCCCCCTCCACGCTTTACCGCAAGCTGGAACAATGGGCCAAGGCCGATCAGCCCAATTAACGGGCCAGAAAGATCCGCATCGTTTCCTCGAACTCTCGCGGCTTTTCGGCGTGGAGCCAATGGCCGACATTGGGGATCTTTGCAAAACGGGCCGCAGGAAAGAGGTCGCGGATGGCTGGGCGATGCTCAGGCAGGATATAGGTGCTGTCTCCGCCCGCCAGAAACAGGGCCGCGCCATCAAACCGGCCCGTGGTGCCCGGCCAACCGGTAATCTTGGCCATCTCTGCCTCCAGCACATCCAGATTAAGCCGCCAGCGCACAGGGTCCGCCTTGAGGTCCAGCGATTGCAGGAAAAATGCGCGCAAGGACGGATCATCCATATGGGCCGCCAGTCGCCGATCCGCCTCTGACCGGGCGGTAAGGCCGGTCAGGTCCAGCGCGCGCATGGCCCGGATATGCAGGCTCTGATCATGGGAATAGGCGACCGGCGCGATATCGGCCACAATCAACCGATCCACCATATCGCCATGCGTCAGGGCAAGCTGCATCGCGGCCTTGCCCCCCATCGAATGCCCCATTACATCCATCCGCCCGCCATGCGCAGCGATCACCTCGGCCAGATCAGCGGCCATATCGGCATAGCTATGGCTGGGCATCCAAGGGCTTTCGCCGTGGTTGCGCATATCCACGGCCAGCACCTCACGATCGGCCGCCATTCGCCGTGCGATCACACCCCAATTGCGCGCAGATCCGAACAGCCCGTGCACAATCAGCAAAGGCGGCAGCTTAGAGGGCGATTGGGCGGGGTGTAAGATTATGTTCAGCATAGGCTTGTATATAGACCAGCACCCAAGGCTGTGCCAGTGCAGTTGAACAGCACAGCGCGCGCGCATAAGCTTTGACGAAACCAAAAGGTGCATAACATGAGTGCGGTCACAACGCGGCAATTGGCAGAACGGATTTCGGTGTTGATGACCGAACGCATGCACGTCAAAGGTCAGGATCTGGAAGAAAAACTGGCCCGCGCAGGCCGCCGCCTGCCACGTCGGGAACACAAAGCCGCCCTCGCCCTTGCCGAGGCCGCACATCAGGCCCAAAACCCAAAACTTCTTTTGCAGATAGATGAGGAAAGCGTTGCCGCGAATTACGATATTTGTGTGAAATATCTAAGCGCGCTGAACCGCGGGCATCGGTTGCGCGGGATGCTGTTGGGCATATCCACGTCAATCTTGTTCAGCCTGCTTGCGGTGGTGGCTGTGCTGATTGCAGTGCTGATGTGGCGGGGGTTCTTGTAGCAAGAATAAGGGCGCGACATTGCTGCCGCGCCCCAAATCATCACAGATCAGGATAGATCGGGAAACGGGCACAAAGCGCCTCTACCTTGGCTTTGACGGCAGCCTCGATCGCGGCGTTGCCCTCTTCGCCATTGGCGGCCAGACCGTCGACCACTTCTACGATCCAGTCACCGATCTGGCGGAACTCTGCCTCGCCAAAGCCACGGGTCGTGCCTGCGGGCGATCCAAGCCGGATGCCCGAGGTGATGGTCGGCTTTTCAGTATCAAACGGGATACCGTTCTTGTTGCAAGTGATATGCGCACGGCCCAAAGCCTTTTCGGTGGCATTGCCCTTCACGCCTTTGGGGCGCAAATCGACCAGCATCAAATGCGTATCGGTGCCGCCGGTCACGGTGCCAAGCCCGCCTTTCATCAGCTGATCTGCCAGCGCCTGCGCGTTTTTGATCACCTGTGCCTGATACTCTTTGAAGTCCGGGCGCAGTGCCTCGCCAAAGGCAACGGCCTTGGCCGCGATCACATGCATCAGAGGACCACCCTGAATGCCGGGGAAAATCGCAGAGTTGACCTTTTTCGCAATCGTCGCGTCATTGGTCACGATCATCCCGCCGCGCGGACCGCGCAGAGTTTTATGCGTGGTCGTCGTGGCCACATGCGCATGTGGGAACGGGCTTGGGTAATGGCCCGAGGCCACCATCCCCGCGAAATGCGCCATGTCCACCATGAAATAGGCCCCGACCTTATCGGCAATCGCACGGAAACGGGCAAAGTCCAGAATACGCGGAATGGCCGAGCCGCCCGCGATGATCAGCGCGGGCTTATGCTCCAGCGCCAAGGCCTCAATCTGGTCGTAATCGGGCAGCAGGCTGTCTTGCAGCACGCCGTATTGCACCGCGTTAAACCACTTGCCCGACTGGTTCGGCGCCGCACCATGGGTCAAATGCCCGCCCGCATCCAGCGACATGCCCAAAATGGTATCACCGGGCTTGATCAGCGCGGTAAACACGCCTTGGTTGGCCTGTGAGCCGGAATTGGGCTGCACATTGGCAAAATCGCAACCAAAGAGTTCCTTGGCGCGGTCAATCGCCAAATTTTCAGCCACGTCGACAAATTGGCACCCGCCGTAATAGCGACGGCCCGGATAGCCCTCGGCGTATTTGTTGGTCATCACCGAGCCTTGCGCCTCCATCACAGCGCGCGAGACGATGTTCTCCGAGGCGATCAGCTCAATCTCGTTGCGCTGGCGGCCCAGCTCATCCGTGATGGAACCGAAAAGCGCCGGATCACGGCTGGCAAGGCTTTCGGTAAAGAAGCCTTTGCTTGTAGTCGCGGAGGTAACGGGGGCATTCATATGCGTCTCCTGTTCAGGGCGGTGATATTGATTGCCTATTGTTTAGTGCAGCTTGCCTGCCGGAGAAAGCCAAGAATCCGCCCCAATACCCGCTTTGAGCGACTTAACGACCCGAGTGCATTAAGTTTTGCCCCCATAGCATCCGGCCGGGGGTTGAAACTGCCCCCCCCGATGGCCCAAGCTACGCCAAAAGGTCGGCATCTGTGCTGACCCGTGGAAAGGGAACAAGTGCCGCTACGTATCGCATTTCTGGCCAGCGAGGCTGACGCCGCGCAAACAGCCCTTCACACCCTCACCGCCCGCTATGGCAACCACACGCCCGAGGAGGCCAGCCATATCGTCGCCCTCGGGGGGGATGGTTTCATGCTGCAAACCCTGCATCAAACGCAAAAGCTGGATATTCCGGTGTACGGAATGAATTGCGGCACCATCGGCTTTTTGATGAACACCTATGCCGAAGATGACCTGCCCGACCGGCTGGCCGAGGCGGGTGAGGAGGTGTTGAACCCGTTGGCCATGCGCGCCGAAACCATCAGCGGCGGTGTGGCACATGGCTTGGCGATCAATGAGGTCAGCATGCTGCGCACAGGCCCGCAAGCGGCCAAGCTGCGCATCTCTGTCGATGGGCGTGTGCGGATGGAGGAACTGGTTTGCGACGGCGCGCTAGTCTCCACGCCGGCAGGGTCCACGGCCTATAACCTTTCAGCGCACGGCCCTATCGTGCCCATCGGTGCCGAGGTTCTGGCCCTAACCGCGATCGCCGCCTTTCGCCCCCGCCGCTGGCGCGGCGCGCTACTGCCCAAGGCCGCCGTCGTGCGCTTTGATGTGTTGGAGCCCGAAAAGCGCCCAGTACGCGCCGATGCCGACAGCATGTCAGTCCCCGGTGTGCTTGCCGTAGAGATCCGCAGCCAACCCGCCATCCGCCACCGCATCTTGTTTGATGAGGGCCACGGGCTGGAAGAACGGCTTTTGCGCGAACAATTCGCCTGACCGCGCCCTAGCCGGTGATTTGTTTCGCAACCAACCAGCTTGCCGGAAAGGCCGCCACAAAGCCGATTGCAATCGCCACCAAAAGCGGATTCAGCGTGTCATAGCCCGTGACCAAGGCCACGATCATGCCAACCCCCATAAGCGTGGTCGAGATTATCGAAAAGAGAATCATCATAAGACGGGTCATTTTGGCCTCCGGCATAAAATACATGTATAGATTATCAGGCGCTTATTCGTGCCGCCTTGACTTGGAACAAGTCACACAGCCCTTGCAATAGCCACCCCGATCCGTTCGATCCCCTCCGCAATCCGCCCGACAGGAATGGTCGAATAGGCCAATCGGTAATAGTTGCGCGGCGCATTCGCAGGGTCAAAGAACACGCGGCCCGGTTCGATCAACACCCCCTCTTGATGTAAATCTCGCGCTAGAATTTCGGTATCAACCCCCTCGGGGGCCGCCATCCAAAAGCTGGAGCCGCCCACACCACCCTGCCCTGCTACACAAAGGCCCGCCGCCTCAATCGCCTCGGCCATTGCCAGACGGCGACGTTTGAAGGCCTGTTTCATCCGGTTGACCAGCGCATCATAATGCCCCAATGACAGGAAATACGCCGCCGTACGTTGAATATGCCCCGGCGGATGGCGCAGGGTCAGGGCGCGCAGGGCGCGCGCCTCACGGATGAGGCCTTCGGGGGCCACAATATACCCCAAACGCAGCCCCGGAAAAATCGACTTGGAGAATGACCCCACATAGATCACCCGCCCTTCCCGGTCGAGGGACTTGAGCGCGGGCGAGACCGCCTTGAGAAAGGACATCTCAAACTCGTAGTCATCCTCTACGATCACGAAATCCTGAGCGCTTGCCGCATCCAACAGCGCCCGCCTGCGCGCCATCGGCATCGTGGCATTGGTCGGACAATGGTGGCTGGCGGTGGTAAAGACCACATCAACGTCTTTTGGCAGCGCTTCGGGTGGCAGGCCGTCGCTGTCAACATCCACCCAATCCACCACGCCGCCGGTTTGCGCCAATATCCCGCGCAGGCTGGGATAGCTTGGGTTTTCCAACACCGTGCGCACCCCCGGCCCGGTCAAGACCTGCCCCGCCAACCAAAGCGCATTCTGGGCGCCCATCGTCAACAACACCTGCCCCGAACTCGCCTCTATCCCGCGCCGTGGCAGGATGTTGCGCAGGATGTATTCGATCAGCAAAGGATCATCACGGTCGTAGTAATCGCTGGTCAACGCCTCAAAATCGCGCTTGCCCAAGGCCCGCAATGCACATTGCCGCCAGTTTTGATGGTCAAACAAACTTGCATCGGCCTGCCCATAGATGAAGGGAAAGCGAAAGCTTGCCCAATCGGGGGGGCGTTTAAGCATCTCTGTTCCCGAAAACCGCGCGCCGGTGCGGATGGCATAATCCACCTGATCGGCGGCAGCTTGCGGGCGCGGCTCAAACTCTGGCTGGAGGGGCGCGCTTGACGATACGAAATATCCCGACCGCCCTCGCGATGTCAGATAGTCCGAGGCCACCAGCTCGGCATAGGCCAGCGTTACCGTAATCCGGCTTACCCCCAAATGGGTCGCCAGACCGCGGCTAGAGGGCATCTTTTCGCCTGCCCGGAACCGCCCCTCGACGATCCCTTGGGCAACCAACTGGCGGATGCGTTGCTGCAAGCTGCCTTGCAGATTGGCGGGCAGGAAAAACGTTTCGGGTGGGATCGCCATTCTGGCCTCATATCACAATGCAACTGGACCTATTTGCGCGCCACCCATACCGATTTGTCAAGCCACAGAACAAAGCCCGAGAAACCACCTAAGGCTTCTCGGGCTGTCGTCATGACGCTCAACTGCTGCGTTTAGGAAAATACCTTGGTCAAGGCTTTATCAATCGCATGGGTAATCTGGTCGATATCATCCGCATTGGCGATCAGGGCCGGAGACAGGCACAGCGTATTGTTCAATCCCGTCAGGCTGCGGTTGGTCATACCGATCAACACGCCTTGGGCGGCACATTCGGCAACCACGGCGGCAACCCGCTTTTCATCGGCAGGCTCTTTGGTGTCGCGGTCCGCGACCAGCTCGGCACCACAGAACAGGCCCTTGCCGCGCACATCCCCGATCACCCGATGCTTGTCCATCAGGTTGTGCAAATTGCCCATCAACCGCGCTTCCATATTCACGGTATTGGCCAACAGGTCCTCGTCCTCAAGAATCCGCAGGTTTTCAAGCGCCGCCGCAGGCCCCGCCGTACAACCGCCATAGGTCGAAATATCGCGGAAATAAGACATCGGGTCGCTGGGATCGTCCTTGAACTGCTCAAACACCTTCTCATTGGTAATCATGCAAGAAATCGCGGCATATCCCGAGGCCACACCCTTTGCCAAGGTCACGAAATCCGGCTTGATGCCGTAGTTTTGATAACCAAACCACGTGCCTGTCCGGCCCATCCCGCAGACTACTTCATCGATATGCAGCAAGATGTTGTACTTCTGACAGATCTCTTGCACGCGCTCCCAATAGCCCGCTGGGGGGGTAATCACGCCGCCGCCCGCTGTTACCGGCTCAAGGCACAGGCCGCCGACCGTATCGGGGCCTTCACGCAAGATCACTTCCTCAATCGCATTGGCGGCGCGGATGCCGTAATCCTCACCATCCCACTGTTTGCGGTATTCACAGCAATGCGGCACCTCGACAAACCCCGGTGCAAAGGGGCCATATTGGGCGTTACGCTCATTCTGGCCACCGGCCGACATCGTGGCAAGCGTCGATCCGTGATAATCGCGATTGCGGTACAGGATCTTGTATTTCTTGCCGCCGTGATGACGCGCCGAAATTTGGCGGATCATTTTAAAGGCTTTCTCATTGGCCTCTGATCCCGAGGTGGCATAGTAAACCCTGCTCATCCCCGGCATCTTCTCGATCAACCGCTCGGCAAATTGCGCACCTGGAACAGAGCCCGCCGACGCGCCGTAAAAGTTCATCTTCAACACTTGATCGTAGATCGCGCGGGCAATGCTCTCACGGCCATAGCCGACGTTGACCGTCCAGACACCGCCCGAGACAGCGTCCAAAAGTTCCGTGCCTTTGGCATCCCAAACCCGCAGGCCCTTGCCCTCCACAATGATCCGGGGATCGGTCGTCTCAAACGGTTTGTGTTGCGTCAGATGGTGCCAGATATGGGCGCGGTCAGCCTCCACCACATCGGACATATCGTTGCTACGGGTCATGCTTTCCATGGGACACCTTTGAAAAATGCGGTTCGAAGTATTAGCGCCTATGGTCACAGGCTTTGCTGCGGGCGAATAGGTCCAGATCACACCTCAATTTAAGGCCAGAAAATCGCGCCTACCAGCCCACCAAGAATAATGTGATCGCGGGAAAGGCCAGCAGCAACGCCACGCGGATCAAATCCGAAGCGACAAAGAACAAAACCGCCTTATAGGTGTCACCCATCGGGGTTTTGCGGTCCATCGTATTAATGATGAAAAGGTTCATGCCCACAGGCGGGGTGATCAAGCCCACCTCCACCACGATCAGCACCAAGATCCCGAACCAGATCGCGGTTTGTTCAATGTTGATCCGTGCCAGCGCGCCTTGATTGACCCCGCGCACCCCCAGCGCGCGGATTTGTTCGCGCGAAAGCTCCGCGCCTTGGGCCAACGCCGTATGGACCGCGTCAAGCATATCCGGGGCAAGCGGGGCACCTTTGGCCAATGCCTCCCACGCGCGGGCAGCGTGCAAATCGGCCATGCTGACCATGCCAAAATCAAGCCCTTGCACCACCGGCCAAAAGATCGGGATGGTTAGCAAGATCATCGAGAGGCTATCCATCAAACAGCCCAAAAACAGGTAAAAGACCAAAATCAAGATCAACACCAACCAGGGGCTAAACCCTTGGCCTGAAACCCAAAGGGCCACCTCTTGCGGGACTTGGGTCATCGCCAGAAACCCGTTGTAAAACGCAGCCCCCAACACAATGAAAAAGATCATCGCCGAAGATTTCGCCGTGGCGTAAAAGCTGCCGGCCAGCGTTGCGCGCGTCAGCCCGCCATTGGCCCATGCAATCAAACCGGTGCCCAATGCGCCAACGGCTGCACCCTCGGTCGGAGTGAACAGCCCGCCATAGATCCCGCCAACGACCACGCCAAACACCGCCAGCACCGGCCACACTTTGGCCAAAGCGGCAAAGCGCGCGGCATAAGGCACGGCGCGGCGCACCCCCGCCGAGGCCGGATAAAGCCGCACATACACCCCGATTACCAGCATATATCCCAGTGCTGCCAACAGCCCCGGAAGGGCCGCTGCCACAAAAAGCTTGGCTATGTTTTGCTCGGTCAGGATGGCATAAATTACCAGCACCACGGACGGCGGAATAAGTATCCCCAAGGTTCCCCCTGCGGCGAGGGTCGCAGTTGAGAACCCGCCGGAATAGCCGTAGGCGCGCATCTCGGGCAGGGCAACGCGGCCCATCGTTGCCGCCGTGGCAAGCGACGACCCGCAGATCGCGCCAAAGCCTGCACAAGCCCCGATGGCCGCCATCGCCACCCCGCCTCGCCGATGCCCAAGCCAGCTTTCCGCGGCCTTGAACAGCGCCTGTGACATGCCGCCCAAAGTTGCAAACTGTCCCATCAGCAGGAACATCGGCACAATCGAGAGCGAATAGCTGGAAAATGTGGTGAAGGTTTCGGATTTCAGCCGTGCCAGCGGCACCACAGGCCCGCCCCCCACCAGCATCAAACCCGCCAGACCGGCCAGAAACATCGCCAGTCCAATCGGCACCCGCATGAAAATCAGCACCAGAAGGGCCGGAAAAGACCAAAGCCCGATTGCCAGATCGCTCATGCCGCCTCCGGTAGGATGTCTCGTCCCAGCCACATCTCAACCAGCCGCATGACCGCCATATAGGTCGCGACCAGGGCAGCAACCAAGGCCGCGACAAGCGACAGCCCATAAGCCCACCACAGCGGAAATTGCAGCAAAAACGTCGTCTGCCCCGAGTGCCATTTGCTTTGCGCGCCTGCACCCAATTGCACGGCGATCAACACCAAAACAGCCGCAAAAACGCTTTCGGTTATTGCGCGTAAGGCCCGATCTGCGCGCGGCGGCAAACGGCGGGTAAACACATCCACGGCAGCATGGCCGCCCGTTATGTGGCACAAGGGCAGAAAGGCAAAAATGGCAAAGGCAATCCCCGCCTCCACCAACTCAAAATCACCCTTTATGGCCCCAATTCCTGCATCCAGCACAGCTTGCGCCACGACCGGAAACCATCCCGCCGCCAACATCGCATGCGCGGCGTCCGCCACCGCCCGCCCCAGCACCGAGGCGCAGATCATCACGATCAACGCCGCCAGCACCAGCCCGCCCAAATAAGCAAAGCCCCGCGACAAGGACAGAACGACAGCATGCATCAATCGGCCGGCTTGTAGGCAGCCATCAAGGCGCGTGCCTCGTCTATCAGCGCCTGCCCGTCGATACCTTTTTCCGCCATTTCGGCAACCCAAGCGGCATAGATCGGCGCCACCAAGGGCAGCCAGTCCGCCGCGACATCGCTTGCCGGAATAGTGACGATCGAATTGCCCAGATCAACCGCGATCTGCCGCGAGGGGGCATCTGCCGCCGCATGGGTGATGCCCGCAAAAATCGAAAACTCAAGACCGGAATTGCGGTCGATCACCGCCTGCAAATCTGGCGAAAGCCCCTCATAGACGCCTTTGTTCATCGCCAGAATAAAGGCCAGCGTATAGGGGGCGGCACCTTCAAACTCGGTATGGTTTTCAACAAGTTCTGCCACTTTCAGCGCGCCCGTTACCTCCCATGGAACGGTGGTGCCATCAATCACGCCCTTTGAAAGCGCCTCGGGCACGGCGGGCACGGGCATCCCCACGGGGGTCGCGCCCAGACTTTCCAGCATGGTATTGATCATCCGCGATGCGCCGCGAATTTTCATGCCGCGCAGATCGCTTGGAACCTCTACCGGATCGGCGGTGTGAAACACCCCCGGCCCATGCACCCATGTGCCCAACACGTGAACATCCTTGAACTCGGTCTCTTTCATGTGACGCTCAAACAACTGCCAATAGGCGGCCGAGGCTGCGTGGGTATCGGTCACCATAAACGGCAGCTCAAACACCTCGGTAGACGGAAAGCGCCCCGGGGTATAGCCAACCGCCGTCCAGATAATATCGGCCACACCGTCAATCGCTTGGTCCATCAGCTCGGGCGGGGTGCCGCCCAGTTGCATCGAGGGAAAGCGGTCGATCTTAATACGGCCTGCGCTGTCACGCTCCACATTATCGGCCCAGACGTCCAGAATATCCCTTGGCACAACCGATTGCGTGGGCAAAAATTGATGCAAGCGCAAGGTGACCTCTTGCGCGGTGGCCGTGCTTGCCATCGCCCCGATCAAGGCCGCACCCAGCAACGTTCTGCGATTGATCATGCTTCATCCCCCCAAAGATTTTTGCGCGCCCTGTTTTGCGGCACCGATAATGCCGTAATCCTTCGCATGATTTGCCCCCATTTCAAAGCCCCGAGCGTGCCACACCCCTACAAGATTTTCGTCCACAAGTTGCTTTCCGGCGTGATCGCCCCCAAATAAGCATTCAAGCCCAAAAGGAGGACGCAATGACCTACCACAAAACCAAAGAGGCGCTTGACCGCCTGACGCCAGAACAATTCCGCGTAACCCAGCAAAGCGGCACCGAGCGGCCCTATACCGGCGAATATGACGATCACTACGCGCCGGGGATCTATGTTGATGTCGTCTCGGGGGAGCCGCTTTTTGCATCCGCCGCCAAATTCAAATCCGGCTGCGGCTGGCCTGCCTTTGCCAAACCGGTCGAGCCTGCGAATGTCGGCGAGCTGCGCGACCAGACCCACGGCATGACGCGGGTCGAGGTACGTTCTGCCCATGCCGACAGCCATTTGGGCCATGTATTCAATGACGGGCCGCCCGATATGGGCGGGCTGCGTTATTGCATCAACTCTGCCAGCTTGCGGTTTATCCCCAAAGCGCAGATGGAGGCCGAGGGCTATGGCGACTATCTGGATCAGGCCACCTAGACTGTGTGCAGGTAAAGCTCGAAATCCACCTCGGAAATGGTGCTGGCAACGCGGGCATATTCGGCCGCTTTGATCGCCACAAAGGTGCGGTGCATATCCACGCCCAAGGCATCCCGCAAAAATGTTGACGCGCGCGCGGCATCTATCGCGCCGCGCCAGTCAACCGGCATATCGCCGACCTCTGCCCCGTCATAGCCGTTGCCGGTGGTTTGCGGCCCCGCATCGATCTGGTTTGCAAGCCCCGTGCGAATGCCCGCCAAGACGGTGGCCGCAACCAGATATGGGTTGGCATCCACGCCCGCGGGACGATGCTCAATCCGTCGCGCCTTTATGTCGCCCGCAGGGATACGCAAGGCCACCGAACGGTTGTTCACCCCCCAAGAAGGGCTGACAGGTGCATAGGATTGCCCGACAAACCGCCGCCATGAATTCGCATGCGGCGCAAACACCAGCATGGATTCCGCCATTGTGCTGCGCAACCCGCCGATGCTGTGCAGAATGGTGTCGGACCATTTCCCTTCGACAGCTTCGACAAAGACGTTATTGCCGTCGCTATCCAGCATCGAGACGTGAAAATGCATGCCAGAGCCCGCATATTGCTGCACCGGCTTGGCCATGAAACAGGCCGTCACCCCATGTGCGCGGGCCTGCGCGCGCACGATCCGTTTCAACCGGATCAGGTCATCGGCGGCTTGCATCACATCGGTGCGGTAATCCAGCGTCAGCTCATACTGCCCCGGCGCAAATTCCGAAATCACGGTTTCCGCATTGATACCGGCGGCGGCAGCCCCCGCATAAATATCGGAAAACAGCGGCAACATGCCGTGCAAATGATCGACCGAATAGACCTCGGTCTTGGCGCTGGCGGCGCGCCCGTCCAGCACATCGCGCGCGGGCTGCACCTTGCCATCCGGCCCGCGCTCGTTTGCCAACAGAAAAAACTCCAGCTCGAACGCGCCTGCGGGGAAAAGCCCCTCGGCGGCCAGCGCATCCACCTGCCGTTGCAAGGCATGACGCGGATCAGAGCTCATCGGGCTGCCGTCCAGCCCGTACATGGACATGAACACCTCGGCCCGCGCTGGCTTGGTGCCATGCAAGGGCACCAACGTGCCCGGCACCGGCCACGCGCGCAAATCGCCATCTCCCTGATCCCAGATCAATCCGGTTTCATGCACATCCTCGCCGCAGATATCCAAGGCCAGCACCGAAATCGGCACATGACGGCCCGACTTGTAAAACCCCAGCAATTCATGCCGGCGGATGATCTTGCCGCGCCCGACCCCATTGGCGTCATGCAGCACAAGATCAATCGCCTCCACCTCGGGGTGCGCGGCCATAAAGGCCTCTGCCTCAGCGACGGAGGAACCCGAGGGGCTGATGTCTGCGGTCATGGGACGGTTCCTTGGTGAAAATCTTCAGCCGCGATGGGCGCCGGCGGCAAGCTTGGCCACACGGTCCAGCACCTCTGCCACGGGCATGCCCTCGGCGATGTCTTTGACGATGGCTGAACCCACAACACAACCATCTGCGATGCCTGCAATGCCCTCGGCGGCCTCGGGCGTAGAGATGCCAAAGCCCACGATCACGGGCAGATCGGTTTGCGATTTGATGCGCGCCACCTCGGGGGCAACATCGGCAGGCTCGGGCGCCGCGGCCCCCGTGATCCCGGTGATCGAAACATAATACACAAAGCCAGAGGTGTTTTGCAGCACCTTTGGCAAACGCTTGTTATCGGTGGTCGGCGTTGCCAGACGAATGAAATTCAAGCCCGCCTTTTGCGCAGGGATGCACAACTCGCTGTCTTCCTCGGGTGGCAGGTCGACGATGATCAGCCCATCAATGCCGGCGGTTTTCGCTTGGGTTAGGAACAGATCCACGCCGCGCGAATAGATCGGGTTGTAATAGCCCATCAGCACAATCGGGGTGGTATCATCGCCCTTGCGGAAATCAGTAACCATCGCCAACGTCTTGTCCAGCGTCATGCCGCCTTCCAGCGCACGTTGACCGGCAAGCTGGATCGTGGGGCCATCGGCCATCGGATCGGTAAAGGGCAGGCCGATCTCAATGATATCCACACCCGCGCCCGGCAAACCCTTCATCACCGCAAGCGAGGTTTCCACATCCGGGTCCCCCGCCATAATATAAGAGACAAAAGCCTTCTTGCCCGCAGCTTTCAGTTCGGCAAATTTCTGATCGATCCGGGTCATTCTGGCGTCCTTATATATGTTGCGCCAAGGTTTGCCCAAAGGCGGCGCGAAAATCAATGGCCCTCGGCGCTGTTTCGGCACAAGAAGCCCTGCCCGCTTGCAGATAACCCGTGTTTCGGCCTATGAGGGCGGTGAAACGGATGGAGAGAAGATCATGGGCTTTCGCATGGGGATTGTCGGGCTGCCGAATGTGGGCAAGTCTACCTTGTTCAACGCATTGACGCGTACGGCCGCAGCACAGGCGGCGAACTTTCCGTTCTGCACGATTGAGCCGAACGTCGGCGATGTGGCTGTGCCAGATGCGCGACTGGAAAAGCTGGCCGCGATTGCAGGCTCCAAGGCGATCATCCCGACACGGATGACCTTTGTCGATATTGCGGGCCTTGTGCGCGGTGCCTCCAAGGGTGAGGGGTTGGGCAACCAGTTTTTGGCCAACATTCGCGAATGTGACGCCATCGCCCATGTTTTGCGCTGCTTTGAAGATGATGACATCACCCATGTCGAGGGCAAGATCGACCCCGTTGCCGATGCCGAAACCATCGAGACCGAGCTGATGCTGTCCGATCTGGAATCGATTGAGCGCCGTCTGGCCAACCTCGCGCGCAAGATCAAGGGCGGCGACAAGGATGCGGGCGATCAGGTGCGTTTGCTAAAACTGGCGCAGGTGGCGCTGGAAGAGGGCAAGCCCGCCCGTTCGGTCGAGGTGACTGAGGATGACGCGCGCAACTGGCGGCTTTTGCAGCTTTTGACCTCCAAACCCGTGCTGTTCGTCTGTAATGTTGAGGAATCCTCGGCCGCGAATGGCAATTCCCAATCGGCACGCGTGGCGGAAATGGCCACCAAGCAAGGCGCTGGCATGGTTGTGATATCCGCCCGCATTGAGGAAGAGATCAGCCAGCTTGACGCCGAGGAAGCAGAGATGTTTCTGGGCGAAATGGGGCTGGAAGAGGCCGGTCTGGACCGTCTTATCCGCGCGGGCTATGACCTCTTGGGGCTTCAGACCTATTTCACCATCGGCCCGAAAGAGGCCCGCGCCTGGACCATCAAAAAGGGCACCCTTGCCCCGCAGGCGGCAGGTGTCATCCATGGTGACTTTGAAAAAGGCTTTATCCGTTCCGAGACCATCGCCTATGACGATTATATCGCAGGCAAGGGCGAAGCCGGCGCCAAAGAGGCAGGCAAGTTCCGCGTCGAGGGCAAGACTTATGAGGTAAAAGACGGCGACGTCCTGCACTTCCTCTTCTCTGGCTGATCTCAGGGAAACAGGGCGCCACCCGAACTCGCATACTACCATACTTGTTTGCGCCATCACTCCATGCTAGCTTTTTTATGAAGCGGAATGGAGATGGCGATGCAGCAGACTTGGCGTTGGTTCGGCCCGACTGACGGGGTGTCGATTGATGATATGCTGCAAGCGGGTGTGGAGGGTGTCGTCTCGGCGCTGCACCACATCCCTACCGGACAGGTCTGGTCGCCCGAGGAAATCAAACTTCGCCAGACCCAAATAGCGACCCGCCGCGATGGCAGCCCCTCGGGGCTGCGTTGGGATGTGGTCGAAAGCCTGCCGGTGTCCGAAAACATCAAAAAGCAGCAAGGCGCGTGGCGCAATCATATCGACGCCTACCGCGCCAGCCTGCGCAATCTGGCCGAAGCCGGGATCAAGGTGATCTGCTATAACTTCATGCCGGTGCTGGACTGGACGCGCACGGATCTTGCATGGCGGGTGGGTCATGGCGGCACGGCGATGCGGTTTGACCTTTATGACTTCGCGGCCTTCGATATCCATATCCTCGGGCGCAAAGGGGCCGCCGATGACTTTCCCGAAGGTGTGGCGGCCGAGGCCGAAACCCGTTTTGCCGCAATGTCTCAGGCGCGGCGGGATGCTTTGATGGGCAATATCATATTCGGCCTGCCGGGGGCTGCCGAAGGTTTCAGCCTTGAGGATGTGCGCGCCCATCTTGCCGAATATGCCGACATCTCCGCCGACACCCTGCGCAAACATCTTATTGATTTCCTGACCGAGGTTGCCCCCGAGGCCGAAAGGCTGGGCCTGCGCCTGTGTTGTCACCCCGATGATCCTCCATTCCCGCTGATGGGCCTGCCGCGCGTGATGTCGACCGAGGCCGATTACCGCATGATACTGGATACGGTTGATCTGCCCGCGAATGGGGTGACCTTATGTTCCGGCTCTTTGGGGGCGCGGCCCGACAATGACTTGCCGGGGATGATGGAGCGCTTGGGCGACCGCGTGCATTTCTTGCATCTGCGCAACATCAAACGCGACAGCGACACCACGCCCTGCTCTTTCTTTGAGGCAGAGCATCTGGGCGGGGACACCGATATGGTGGCCTTGGTCAAAGCCGTTCTGGCCGAGGAAAAGCGCCGCCGCGATATGGGGCGCGTGGATTGCTCTATCCCGTTCCGACCTGATCACGGGCAGGATATTCTGGACGACCTGTCGCGCAAGCCGCAGCCCGGTTATCCGGCCATTGGGCGGTTGAAGGGCTTGGCTGAATTGCGCGGCGTGATGCGGGCGCTGGAACACGGGGCGGGCCTGTAATGCGGCTTTGCCTTAACACCCTGCCGCAATCGCTACTCCCTGCCTATGATCCAGAGGCACATGGAATCGGCATCCTGCATCTGGGCCTCGGGGCGTTTCACCGTGCGCATCAGGCGGCCTATACCGACGACGCGCTTGCCGCAGAGGGGGGCGATTGGCGTATTCTGGGTGTCAGCCTGCGCTCCACTGACATCATTGACGCGCTGGCCGCCCAAGACGGGCTTTTCACCCTGACCGAGCGGGCCGATACCGACCGGACCCGCGTGATCGCCGCAATCGGTGAAACGCTTGCCGCCGCCCGCGATAGCGAAGCGGTTCGCGCCGCACTGGCCCGCCCCGAGATCCGGGTGATCACGCTGACGGTTACCGAAAAAGCCTATGGCATTGACCGCGCCGCGATGGATATTGACCCCGCCCACCCCGATGTTGACCGCGACCTGAAGGATCCGCGCCATGCCAACGGCGTTCTGGCGCTTTTGGTCGAGGGCTTGCGGCGGCGGCAAAAGGCAGGGCTTCCCGCCCCTGCCATCCTGTGTTGCGACAACCTGCCGGAAAACGGTGCCTTGCTGCGCGCAGGTGTTCTGGGCTTTGCCCGCCGTATTGATGCGGGGCTGGCGGAATGGATCGCAGCCAATGTCGCTTTCCCCTCATCCATGGTCGACCGGATCACCCCTGCGGCAACCGATGCCACGGCGGACCGCATCAAGGATCTCTTTGGTGTGACGGATACCGCCGCCATTGAATGCGAGGCGTTTTCCCAATGGGTGATAGAGGATAATTTCCCCCAAGGTCGCCCCGCATGGGACGCGGCAGGCGCGCTTTTCGTCCAAGACGTCGCCCCCTATGAGCGGATGAAGCTGCGGATGCTGAACGGGGCGCATTCGCTGATCGCCTATGCCGGTTTCATCGCGGGGCATGAATTTGTACGCGATGCGATGCAGGATGCCCCTTTGGTCGCCTTGGTGGATCGTCACATGAAGGCCGCAGCGGCGGGTTTGGGCGCATTGGGGGATATTGATCTGGATGCCTACCGCCATGCGCTTCTGGCCCGGTTTGCCAACCGCTCTATCGCGCATCAAACCTATCAAATCGCCATGGATGGCACCGAAAAACTGCCACAACGGATTTTTGCCCCCGCACTGGAGGCAGGCACCGACATCGATGCCTTTGCTTTTGCGACAGCCGCTTGGATGCGCTATTGCACCGGCATTGATGAACAGGGGCGGCCCTATGACCTGCGCGACCCGCGCGCGGCAGAAATTCACGCCGCGCTGAAGGGTGCCACCACTGCCGGGGCCATATGCGATGCCCTGATCGGCCTGCCCGATCTGTTCCCCAAGGCCTTGAAGGAAAACCCCAGCTTTCGGCAGGCTTGCACCGATCGGCTGCAAATCATGCTGGCGCGTGGCATGACCCGAGCGATCGCCCAAGAGCCCCTTTGACCAGCCCTTGAAAGGACCGCAGACCTTGCCAGTAACCAACGCCTCGGCGCATAGCCCGGACCGCTTTGCATCAGACTTCATGCCCGCTTGGCTGGCGCGGGCCTTGCCTGCAGGCGACGGTCCTGCCCCCGTGGTCGAAAGCTTAGGCGCGCCTGACGCCCCCGCAACCACCCTGACACAAGCGCGCATCATTTTCACCTTGGCGCATCTGCACTTGACCAACGGCACGCCGGGGCTGCTGCAGGCGGCACGGCGGGTCTATGCCTATATGCTGGTGCAGCTGCGCGACAATGACGGCGGCTTTCGTCAATCCACGGCGGCGGATGGCCATTTGCGGCGTAGCTATGACCAAGCCTTTGTCTTGCTGGCGATGGCGACATTGCACCGTGCGGACCCGACACTGGTCAGCACGAATGATATCGACGCCTGCTGGGGCTTTATCCATGACCATCTGACCGCGCCGGACGGCTCCTTATGGGAGGATGACCGGGGCGCAGAGGGTGACACGCTACGCTCGCAAAACCCGCATATGCATATGCTGGAGGCGCTCTTGCAATGCCATGAGATGACCCGCGCACAGGTCTGGCTGGACCGTGCTGCGGGCTTTGTTGATCTGGCAGAGCGACACCTTATTGATGCGGCAACCGGCGCTGTGCGTGAATTCGTTGCGCCGGATCTTTTGCCATTGCGCACGGTGGATGGCGCGCGGCGCGAGCCGGGACATCAATTTGAATGGGCCTGGCTGTTGCGGCGCTTTGCCGGTTTTAGCGGCAACCCCGCCCCGCTTGCATTGGCCAGCCGGATGCAGCGCTTTGTCGAAACCCACGGTATACGCCACCACGGCCCGTTAGGCGGCGCGCCCTATGATGCACTTGACGCCAAGGGGAATGTGACCGAGGCCTCGCATCTTTTGTGGCCCCTGACCGAGGCAGGCAAGGTCTATGCCGCGCAATTTGTCCAGAGCGGTGATCCCGATGCAAAGGCCGCGGCCAAGACCTGCGCCGAGGTGATATTCACGCGCTACATCAGTGCCACGGATGCCGCCGACTGGGTAAACCAGCTCGATGAAAACGGAAATACCCTTTGGGATGCCGCGCTATCGCGGTTGCTGTACCATCTGGCTGTTTTCGTTACCGAAGGTGCCCGCGCGGGCCTGTGGCAAACCCGGCGCTGAATATCAGCGCGCCTTAAGCCGCTTTTGCGCGCGCAGCTCCTGCTCAAACGCGGTGCGAACAGGTTCCGCCCCGTGTAATGCAGTCAGGCGCAGCAGGCCAAAACGGATATGAGCCAATTCGCGGTAATGCGTCAGAAAGGCCGTATTCAGCGCCGCCCCCGAAACCGCACCCAAAACCGGAATCGATTGCGCGGCAAGTTTCTGGCCCAGAACTGTGGCAAAGCCCGGCACGATCTTGGCCAAAAGCTTGTGCAAGGCGGGGCCCGTCAGTGTGATCCGCGCTCCGATAAATGAGGTGTTGATCCCGTCATCATCCGCCAGCGGCCCGCCCATCGTCAGCACACGCAGGGCTTCGGCCCGCACCTCGGGCAAGCTTGTGTCGAAGCCTTCGGCCTCGGCTGCGCGCAGGATGGCATGCAAGATAACGGTGACAGTCACCGGCAATTCGGCAAGGGCGGTCGCAATCCCGCCTACCCCACCAACTGCCCCCGTCAAGGCAGCCAACGCAGGGGCCCCGCGTGGCCCGAAATCCGGCGCGTTGCGCCCATGCTGCGCAAGGCTGACGGCACGGGTCAGGGCTTGGGTCGTGATGCTTTCGATCTGGCCGCGCAGTCCGGCGGGCAGATGCGCCATCTGTGCTTCGATCTTGCCGCCAAACTTGTTGATAACCCGCATCAATGGCCCGTCGGCGCGCAGCTGTCGCGCCGCCAGCGCCGAAATCTCGGGCAGCGGGTCGTGGTTGTGCAGCACGGGCAGATGGGCGGTAATTTCCTGTTCCATACGCTTAAGGTAATGTGCCGTTGGGCGCAAAACAAGCAGCACGCTCCACCTGCCCCTGAACACCACGCCATGCATCTTGCCGCAACGACAAGCCCAAGACACGGTCGGGATTGGTGGGCGGCGGCATTACCACCCCTTCCAGCTTGGTAAAGCCGAATCGGTTGTAATAGGGCGCATCCCCCACCAAAAGCACGCGGTCCCAATCCAGGTTTCGGGCCAGATCAAGGCTTTCGGTCATCAAAAGCGCGCCCAGCCCTTCGCCCTGACGGGTCGGATGAACGGCGATCGGCCCCAACAACAGCACATCATCCGCCCCGACCCTGACCGGCCAATAGCGGATTGCAGCGGCCAGAACCCCGCCCTCATCGCGCAAAACCAGACTGAGTGCTGCAATCGTGCGCACCCCTTCCCGCAAACGGTACGAGGACAGCGCCGTGCGACCCGGTGCAAAGCACAGATCATATAGCGCCTCTACCTCCCACCCGTCGGCTTCGGTCTCTTGTTCCAGTTTGTACAAGGATGCCGTCCTTTGCGCTGAACCCCCAGCGCAAGAAACACGCAAGCGCAGCATATGCAAGACCGAATGGCAGAACATGGATTTTTCCCTTTCAGGCCCGCCGCCTGCGCCCTATCGTGAGCCTTGGACAAAAAGGAGCGGCAAGCATGGAAACCATGATCGGTGTTATCGGCGGCTCTGGCCTTTATGAGATTGCAGGGCTGGAGGGGGCGTCATGGGTCAAGGTGAAAACTCCTTGGGGCGCGCCCTCGGATCAGATCCTTGTGGGACGGCTGGACGGGGTGCCAATGGCGTTTTTACCGCGCCACGGTCGCGGGCACCGGCTGTCGCCCACCGATGTGCCCTACCGCGCCAATATTGATGCGCTCAAACGGCTGGGCTGCACCGATGTTATCTCGGTTTCGGCCTGCGGTTCCTTGCGCGAAGATTACGCGCCCGGTGATTTTGTGATTGTCGATCAGTTCATTGACCGCACCTTCGCGCGGGAGAAATCCTTTTTCGGCACCGGCTGTGTCGCGCATGTCTCTGTGGCCCAGCCCACCTGTCCCCGCCTGGGGGCGGCCTGTGCGCAGGCGGCCACGGGGGTGCAGGTGCATCAGGGTGGCACCTATCTGGCGATGGAGGGGCCGCAGTTTTCCACGTTGGCGGAATCACGGCTTTACCGTGCTTGGGGGGCGGATGTGATCGGCATGACCAATATGCCCGAGGCAAAACTCGCCCGCGAGGCAGAACTTTGCTATGCCTCTGTCGCGATGGTCACCGATTTCGACTGCTGGCATGAGGATCACGGCGCGGTGGATGTGGCCGAGGTGATCGCCACCCTGACTGCCAACTCCGGCCACGCCAAGGATATGATCGCCCGCCTGCCCACGCTTTTGGGGGCTGATCGTGCGCCCTGCCCGCATGGCTGCGACCGCGCGCTTGACCATGCGATCATGACAGCCCCCTCTGCCCGCGATCCTGATTTGCTGGCCAAGCTGGATGTTATCGCCGGCCGCATGCTCTGACCTACCATTCACAACCGAAAGCAATGTATGATCAAAGCCGTCAAAGACTATATCCGCACGATCAAGGATTTCCCGCATGAGGGGGTCCTGTTTCGCGACGTCACCACGCTTTTTGCCGATCCGCGCGGGTTTCGGATGGCGGTGGACCAACTTCTTTCACCCTATGCGGGTCTTGATATCGACAAGGTCGCGGGGCTGGAGGCGCGCGGCTTTATCCTTGGCGGGGCGGTGGCGCATCAGCTTTCGACCGGCTTTGTGCCTGTGCGCAAAAAGGGCAAACTGCCGGGGCGCACCATTTCCCAAGCCTATACATTGGAATACGCCGAGGCCGAGATAGAGGTGCATGACGACGCCTTCCACCCCGGCGAGAAGGTGCTTTTGGTCGATGATTTGCTGGCAACTGGCGGTACCGCCGAGGCCGGGATCAAGCTGATTGAACGGCTGGGTGCGCAGGTTGTCGGATGTGCCTTTGTGGTCGATCTACCCGACCTCGGGGGCCGCGCCAAACTGGAGGCAATGGGGATGCAGGTTCATGCCCTTTGCGCCTTTGAGGGCCTCTGAAATACCATTAACTATTTGGTAACGAATTCGGCATAATCTGAAAAAACCGGGAAAAACCGGTCGCTGCTTGCAAACACGTGACCATTTAACCCCAGCCCTGCCGGTTCACCCCGGTAGGGCATTTAAATATCAAAGCGCTTCCCGCAAGACCGCACCGGGGTTCATAATCCCCATCGGATCAAGCGCGGCCTTTATGGCCCGCATCGCGGCCAGTTTGGCCGGATCGCCGTATTTCTCCAGATCCTCAACCTTGAGCCGCCCGATCCCGTGTTCCGCACTGACCGAGCCGCCGCGCGCATGAACCATATCATGCACCATAGTCTTGATCGCCTCACGGCTGTTTTCATGATCTGCGCGGGTCTCTCCCGCTTTGGGGAAGACATTGTAATGCAGGTTGCCATCCCCCAGATGGCCAAAACAATTGATCCGGAAATCCCCCAGCGTGGCAAGCGCCGGTGCCCCCGCGGCAATAAACCCCGCCACCTCGCCCAAAGGCAGGGAAATATCATGGCTGGAGATTGACCCGATCCGGCGGTTCCCCTCGGGGATGTTTTCGCGCACCGACCAGAATTCCGCCCGCTGCGCCTGCGATTGTGCGATAACGCCGTCAAGCACCAGGCCGGCCTCGGCGGCAGCCTCAAACAATCCGGCAAGGGCTGCATCAGGGTCCAGCCCATCAGGCAGGCCCACATCGATCAGCACCATCCACTCTGGCGGTTGGGCAAAGGGTTGGCGTTGCTCGGGCATCGTCTCGGCCAGAAATGACAGACCCATGCCAGAGATCAGCTCAAACGCAGACACCAGCCCGCCAAGCCGCGATTGCGCCAGCGCCAGCAATTCCAGCGCCGCAGCAGGGCTTGGCACCACCATCAGCGCCGTGCCTATCGCCGCTGGTATCGGGGACAGCTTCAGACTGGCTGCGGTAATAACACCCAGCGTCCCTTCTGCCCCGATCAAAAGATTGCGCAGATCATATCCGGTGTTGTCCTTGCGCAAGCGTTTCAGCCCGTGCCAGATCGTGCCATCGGGCAAAACCGCCTCTAGCCCCAAGCACAGATCACGCGTATTGCCATAGCGCAGCACATTGACCCCGCCCGCATTGGTCGCCAGATTGCCGCCGATATGCGCGCTGCCCTGACTGGCCAGCGAGAGCGGAAAGAGCCGCCCCGCCTCCTCAGCCGCTGCCTGCACCTCGGCCAGCGTGGCACCTGCCTCAACCACCATCACGTTTTCGGACGGATGCACGGCGCGCACCGCCCGCATCCGCTCCAACGACAGTACCAGAACCGGCGGGCCGTCCGGCCGCACCTGTGCGACCACAAGCCCCGTACCGCCGCCAAAAGGGATCACCCCAACACGTGCCGCATTACACGCAGCCAAAATCACCGAGACGTCTTCGGCCGAGCGGGGCCGCGCAACGCCGCCCGCCTGCCCCGTAACACGTCCGCGCGGTTCCGCCAGATAGCGGGGCTCTGCCGCTGAAATCACCCCTTCGGGCAAGGCTGCCGCTAGGGTTTCAAGAAAGGCCGTGTCAGCAGGGTTCAACATGATGGCTCCTTATCCTGTGGGGGGATCAGCCCACATCCGTCCGGCCGCGCCGGTCACCGCGCAAATTGGCATAAAGCACATGATTGCGCCAACGTCCCGCGATTTGCAAATAGCTTTGCGCGACGCCTTCATATTTGAAACCGGTCTTTTCCAGCACCCCGCGCGAAGCGCTGTTTTCGGGCAGGCAGGCCGCCTCGACACGGCTCAGGTCCAACTCGGTAAAGGCATGATGCACCATCGCAAGAATTGCCTCGCGCATAAGGCCCTGACGCGCAAAAGGTTCCCCGACCCAATAGCCCAAGGTCCCCGCCTGTGACGGCCCGCGACGGATATTATCCAGCGTGATCGCGCCCAAAAGCTGTTGATCTTGGCGGCGGATAAGCAGCATCGGCAGTGCCGTGCCCTGCGCCTGCGCCCGAGACGCCCAGTAAACCCGGTTGGTAAAGGCGCGGCGCGACAGATGGTCAGCGGCCCAGACCGGCTCCCACGGGGATAGGAACCCCTTGCTTTCCGCCCGCAGCGCGCTCCACCCGTTCCAATCCGTGTGAATAGGCAAGCGCAGGGTCATGCGCTCTGTCTCTATCCGGACTTTACGGCGGAACCCAAGCATCAGGCAGCAAGACCTCGTCTGATGTCTTCCAGACTCGGGGCGGAATCGATCGGGCCGTAAAGCGCCATCGCCGTATCGGCCGTAATCATCTCACCGGCATAGCGGCGCACGCCCTCGGTGGTTACCGCCTCAATCTTGGCCACGGCTTCCTCGGGTTCTGGCACCCTACCCCAAATCGCAAGCAGACGCGCCAAACGTTCGGCGCGGCTTGACGGGCTTTCAAGCCCCATCAACATTCCCGCCTTTAGTTGCACACGGGCACGGTTGACCTCGGCATCGCTCATATCCGACGCGGCACGGCGCAGCTCTTGCAGGGTGATTGCGGTCAGATCGGCAATCTCTTCCTGAGAGGTGCCCGCATAAATCGTGATCTGGCCGCCATCCTCATAAGCGCCGGACTGGGCGAAAATGGAATAGCACAGCCCCCGCTCTTCGCGCACCTTTTGGAACAAGCGGCTAGACATGCCGCCGCCCAAGGCCATCGCATAGATCTGCGCGGTATAGACATCGGGCGAAAGATATCCGGGCGCATCAAAGGCCAGCGCGAAATGCACCTGCTCCAGCGCCTTGACCTCGCGCCGCTCGGCACCTTTGAAAACGGCAGGCTGGATGAGGGCCTTGCCCGTGGCTTTACGATCGCCAAACAGCGCCTCGGCCTGTGCGACAATCGCATCATGATCCACCGCACCCGCCGCCGAAAGGATCATGCGGTCGGGGCTGTAATGTTCGGCCACGAAACCGGTCAGGTCCTCGCGAGAAAAGCCGCTAACGCGTTCGGCGGGGCCGAGAATACTGCGCCCAAAAGGTTGATCGGGATAGCAGGCCTCTTGCAGCCAATCGAAAACGATATCATCGGGCGTGTCCATCGCCTGCCCGATTTCTTGCAAAATCACATGACGCTCGATCTCGATTTCTCTGGGATCAAACACCGGATTAAGAACGATATCGCCGATCACATCCAGCGCCAGCGTCACGTCATCTTCTAAAACGCGGGCATAATAGGCCGTCATTTCGCGGCTGGTATAGGCATTTATATAGCCGCCGACATCTTCAATTGACTCGGCAATTTGCAAGCTGCTGCGCTTTTCCGTGCCCTTGAACGCCATATGTTCCAGAAAATGCGCGATGCCGTTCTGTTCTACCCGTTCATGCCGCCCGCCTGCGGTGACCCAGATCCCCACGCTGGCAGATTTCAAGCCCGGCATCGCCTCGGTCACAATGCGAAACCCGTTGGGAAGTGTTGTCAGCCGGCTTTTCAATTGGCGATCCTTTCGCGGATATGGGCTTGCAAGGCGGCAAGATCATTGGGCAGGCGTGTGACGCGTTCATCGCGGTCAAACAGATCCGCCATACGGTCGGGCAGAATCGGGCGGGTGCCCATCGCCGCCTCGACCGCATCGGGGAATTTGGCGGGATGGGCGGTGGCAAGCGTGATCATCGGCGTCGCGCCCAAATGTTCTGCCGCAACCTTCACGCCAACGGCGGAATGTGGGCAAAGCACCTCTCCGGTCTCGGCGAAACAGCTACGGATGGTGTCGCGGGTTTCTTCCTCGGAACAGCGGCCCGAGGCGAATTGCTCACGCAGCATTTCCAGCGCCCCTTGCGAAATCGTAAAGCCGCCCTCACGCAACTCACCCATCAAGGCCGAAACGGCGGCACCGTCACGCCCGTAGGCATCAAACAAAACACGCTCAAAGTTAGAGGACACCTGAATATCCATCGACGGGCTGATCGAGGGTTTAACCCCGTCCGTCCGGTATTCGCCCAGTTTGATAGCGCGGTCCAGGATGTCGTTCTGATTGGTGGCGATCACCAACTTTTCAATCGGCAAGCCCATTTTCCGCGCAATATAGCCCGCAAAAATATCTCCGAAATTGCCCGTTGGCACGGTAAAGCTGACCTTGCGGTGTGGCGCGCCAAGGCTGACCGCCGCGCTGAAATAATAGACCACCTGCGCCAGAACCCGCGCCCAATTGATAGAGTTGACACCTGCAAGACGCACCCCGTCGCGGAATTCCATATCGTTGAACATGTCCTTTACGCGGGCCTGCGCATCGTCGAAATCGCCGTCAATTGCGATGGCATGGACGTTTGCCTCGCTCGGCGTGGTCATCTGGCGGCGCTGCACCTCGGACACCCGACCATGCGGATACAGGATAAAGACATCCACATTCGACAGCCCGCGAAAGGCCTCCATCGCCGCCGACCCGGTATCGCCGGATGTGGCACCGACAATCGTGATCCGCTCTCCTGATTTGGCAAGGGCGGCCTGCATCATCTGGCCGATCAGCTGCATGGCGAAATCTTTGAACGCCAGCGTCGGGCCATGAAACAGCTCTAGCAAAAAGTGGTTGGGTGCCAGTTGCACCAAGGGCGCACGGGCCGGATGGCCGAACCCGCCATAGGCATTGGCAAGCAACCCGCGGAACTCCGCCTCAGTGAAGGTGTCGCCCAAGAAGGGCAACATCACGCGAAAGGCGATCTCCTCATAGGGTTGACCGGCAAGCGCGGCAATATCAGCCGCTGCCATGGCCGGAATCTCTTGCGGGACGTAAAGCCCGCCATCGCGGGCCAGCCCCGTCATCATCGCCTCGGAAAAGCTAAGCTCCGGGGCCTGACCCCGAGTAGAGATATAGCGCATCAAACGCCCCCTTTATGCAATCTAACGCCTCATACGCCACAGCAGCAGGACTGTCATCCCCGCCCATACGATCGCCAAGGAAAACCATGTGATCGCATAGTTCAAGTGATTATTGGGAATGGCGGAACTGTCCACCGGTAAAGGCTCTATCCCGTCCCCGGATTGAGAGCGGGCGATGATCAGAACGGGTTCGGTTTTAAGCGCCCCTGCCATCGCCGGCAAGTCACGCGCAAACCACAGCCCGCTGGCCGCATCCGGCGCAGGCGTAAACCCGTCCACCTCATCGGGCCAAAGCAGGTTTCCCGTCACCTCAACCTTGCGGGTTTCGCGGGGCAGGCCGCGCGAGGCATCAGCCAGAAACCCGCGATCAAGCAAGACGCGGCGGCCACTATCCGTTTCCAGCACCGAGATCACGCGAACACCGGCACCGATATCCTTGCGGCTGACCAGAACATCCAGACCCTCATCCAGAAGTGTGCCTGACACCATCACCGGCAAAAAGCGATCTGCAACGCTATCGGGCGCGGCGGGCAAATCCACAGGGGCGGCACCGATACGCGCATCTATCGCGGCCAGAGTTTCCTCTTTCCACGCCAAACGCTGCATCTGCCATGTGCCAAGGGCCACTAAAATCGAGACCCCGAAGAGCCCGAAAAGCAGGGGCACCACTATCCGCCGTATCATGTCCCGTTCCGTTCTTTCTGAAAGCGAAAGGCGCGGCCCTTTCGGCCCGCGCCTCCTGATATTTTGGCCTTAAAACCCGTCACCCGGATTTATTGGCCCCAAACGTAGATTGCCGCGAACAGGAACAGCCAGACCACATCCACAAAGTGCCAGTACCAAGCAGCCGCCTCAAAGCCGACGTGCTGTTCGGGGGTAAAGTGGCCCTTTTGGGCGCGCACCAAGCAAACAATCAAAAAGATCGTGCCGATAACAATGTGGAAGCCGTGAAAGCCGGTCGCCATAAAGAAGTTCGCGCCATAGATGTTACCCGCAAAACCAAAGGCCGCGTGGCTATATTCATAGGCTTGCAACATGGTGAAAAGCGCGCCCAGAATGATCGCAAGGAGCAGACCGTTCTTGATGTCTTTGCGATTGTTCTCATGGACCAGCGCATGGTGCGCCCAAGTTGCCGCTGCACCGGAACACAGCAAAATCAACGTGTTGATCAACGGCAAGTGCCAAGGATCAAATGTCTCAATTCCCGCTGGAGGCCAAACACCATCGATTCCGGGTGAAAGCGGCCCCATCGGGTACATCGCATGTTTGAAGAACGACCAGAACCATGCTGCAAAGAACATCACTTCGGACATGATAAACATGATGAAACCGTAGCGCAGGCCAATACGGACAACGGGTGTATGGTCGCCGGTTTCTGCCTCATGGACCACTTCGGACCACCAGGCAAACATGACATAGAGCACAAGGGCCAAGCCAATAAGCCCCATCCACGGGCCGGATCCGTGCATCCAGATCACCGCGCCAAACAGCATGATGAACGCACCGAGAGACCCCATTAAGGGCCATATGGACGGCGGAAGAATATGGTAATCGTGGTTCTTGGCGTGGGCCATAGTCGTCATTCCCTCGTTTAGCGCTTTGCCGCTTTGTTTCGCGGTTTTTCTTAGTTTACTGTTCCGGCGTCAGATTGGGCAAGGCTTGCTTGCTCTGTCTCTGGCAGTTCGGATTCGTAAAAGGTGTAGGATAGTGTGATTTCGTGGACATATTTGCCCTCGCGGTCATCCACAATTTCCGGGTCCACATAGAATGTGACAGGCATCTGAACCCTTTCCCCGGGTTGCAAGACCTGCTCGGTAAAGCAGAAGCAGGCGATCTTATTGAAAAAGCCCCCTGCCGAATCCGGTGCGACATTATAGCTGGCCATACCGGCAACAACCCGGTCGGTCGGGTTATACGCCTCATAGAACGCCAGCCCGGTTTCACCGATCCGAATCTCCATCTCACGCTGCATCGGCTTGAATTCCCACGGCATGCCGCGTGTTTTAGAGCCGTCAAAGCGGACGGTAATGGTCTGATCCAAGATCACATCCGAGGCGGCGACAGCGGTCTGCGTGGTGCCCGCAAAACCCGTCACACGGCAAAACCAGTCATAAAACGGCACCGCCGCAAAGGACAGCGACACCATCATGACGGCAACGCCGCTAAGTTGGATTGCAGTTTTCTGAATTGGTGTCATTGGCTCGCTCCCTCCTCAACCGGGATCATTTCAGGGCGAACCACATGGTCAAACGCCTGCATTTCCCCAAGATTCATCACCTTAACCACCGTCAGCCCAAAGACCAACGCAACAAAGGCCACCAACACAAGGCCAAGGCCGACATTGCGGCCCAGTCGGCGTTTGTGCATCTCATGCTCTTCGCGGAACGCCATATTACCAGCCCCCAAGCCCGTAAGGTTTCAATGCGGCCTCTGCCAGAAAGGCCCCGAAATGTAGGAACAGATAAAGCAAGGAGAACTTGAAAACCTGCTTTTCAACGGTATATTTATCCGCCTCGGCCTGCACCTCATCGCGCCGCCATATTTTCCACGCCCCCCAAAGGAAGCCCGCGTTCAACAGCACCGACACAGCCAGATAAAGCGGCCCGCCAATAGAGGTGAACCCCGCCCCGACAGCAAAGGGCACCAGCGCAATCGTATAGACAAGGATATGGTTGCGCGTGACCTTCTTGCCATGCGTCACCGTCAGCATCGGCACACCGGCCTTGCTATAGTCACTGTTCATGAACAAGGCCAAAGCCCAGAAATGCGGCGGCGTCCACATGAAGATCAGCATGAACATCAGCACCGATTCCACGGAAACCCCACCGGTCACCGCCGCCCAACCGATCATAGGGGGGAATGCGCCCGCAGCCCCGCCAATAACGATATTTTGCGGCGTAGAACGCTTCAGCCACATCGAATAAACGACGGCGTAAAAGAAGATCGTGAAGGCCAGCAACCCCGCCGCCAACAGGTTGGTCGCCAGCGCCAGCATGACAACCGCGATCCCCGACAACGCCAGCCCAAAGCCCAAAGCCTCACGCGGATGGATCTTGCCTGCAGGAATCGGACGCCCTGCCGTGCGCTTCATGATCACGTCGATATCGGCATCCCACCACATGTTCAGCGCACCCGAGGCCCCTGCCCCAAGCGCGATAAACAAAATCGCCGTCATTGCCAAAAATGGATGCACCGGCACCGGCGCCACCAAAACCCCGACCATCGCGGTGAACACCACAAGCGACATGACACGCGGCTTGAGCAAGGCAACGTAGTCGCCAAAGCTCGCCTCTGTGTCTTGTGTATATGCCTGCGTATCGCTCATCACGTGGGTCCTTTACCGAAAGTCTGGCGACGAGAAGCCCCGTCGCCGATGCTTTTAATCTGCCAATGCGACAGTGACAGGGGTCGCTGGAATACCGGCAAATTCCTGCTTGGCCTCGGACAGCCACTCTGCATAGGCCTCTTCAGACACGACCTTCACCGTAATCGGCATATAGGCGTGATCCTTGCCGCAAAGCTCTGAACATTGCCCGTAGTAAATACCTTCACGTTCAGCATTGAACCACAGGTGCGCCAAACGGCCTGGCACCGCATCCTGCTTTACGCCGAACGCAGGGATCGTCCAAGAGTGGATCACATCCGCGCCGGTCACCGTCATCACGATGGTCTTGCCGACAGGCACAACCACGGAAGTATCCGTTGCCAAGAGGTAATCGCTTTCGGCATAGCCGTTCGCGGCCAGCTCTTCCTTGGGCAGCAAGAAGCTGTCAAAACCGAACTCCTCATCAACATACTCATAGCCCCAATACCACTGGTAGCCGGTCACCTTGATGTTAATGTCGCCCTTGGGGATCTCTTGCTGCTTGAACAGCACGGGCAGGGAGAACGCGCCGATCAGCACCAGAATCACGATCGGAACAATCGTCCAAGCCACTTCCAGCGGGCTATTGTGGGTGAATGTGGCAGGGTTTTGGTTACGCTTTTCGCTAAAACGCCATGCACACCACAGCATCAATCCTGTGACCATAAGCGTAATCACCGTGATGATCACCAAGATGAAATCATCCAACCAGTGAATGTCGCGGGCCAATTCGGTCGCCGCAGGCTGAAAGCCCATTGCGCCGTCAACTGGCCTCCCCACAACTTCCAAATCCTGTGCAAAGGCCATCCCGGCCATCCACAGGGACCCAAAACCAGCGGCAATGCCGGAAATTCCTGTCATCATGCGCATTTGCATTTCCCGTTCGTTACGCGGCAGTTTTTGCCTGCTTTTTGAGATCCGCCAAAAGTTAGGGCAGAATCCCGTTGTTTCCATCTATGGTGAAACCATATTAAGTCAGAAACAACAAGAGAAACCATAGCGGCAAAACGTAGCCGTTTGATGTAAATCAAGGACACGCCCATGACAGACGCCCCTTTCCGCCCTTTTGAGCAGCATCTGGACGAGGCAAGCACCCTTGCTCTGTTGCGAAAAGCCACCCATGGCGCCGACGACGGAGAGCTATTTTTAGAACGTCGCCGCTCTGAGGCCATTGTTTTGGATGATGGCCGCGTGAAAAATGCAACCTATGACGCATCTGAGGGCTTCGGGTTGCGGGCCGTTCGCGGTGAGGTGGCTGGCTATGCCCATTCCACCGAGATTTCAGAGGCGGCATTGGGCCGTGCGCTGGAAACCACCCGTCTGGCCGTGGGTGACGGTGGCGGCACCATGGCCGATGCCCCCAAGGGCACCAACCAAAAGCTTTACACCGATGCGAACCCTATGCTGGATGCCAGCTTTGCGGGAAAAATTGACTTGCTGCGTGAGGTGGATGCCTTCACCCGCGCGCTCGACCCGCGTGTGGTTCAGGTGTCCGCGACCATCGCGGCAGGCCTGCAAGAGGTGGAAATTCTGCGCCCCGAGGGCCTGCGCCTTTCCGATATCCGCCCTATGGCGCGGCTGAATATCTCGGTCATCGTTGAACAGAACGGGCGGCGCGAACAGGGCGGCATGGGCGGCGGCGGGCGTTATGGCCTCTCGCGGCTGATGGAACCTGCGCATTGGCAATCCGTCGCGCGCGAGGCATTGCGAATCGCTTTGCTGAACCTCGACGCGGTGCCTGCCCCTGCGGGCGTGATGGATGTGGTCCTTGGGGCCGGCTGGCCCGGTATCTTGCTGCATGAGGCCATCGGCCACGGGCTGGAGGGCGACTTCAACCGTAAGAAAACTTCGGCTTTTGCCGGGCTTATGGGACAACAGATCGCCGCCAAGGGCGTGACCGTTCTAGATGATGGCACCATCCCCGACCGTCGCGGCTCTATCTCCTTTGATGATGAGGGTACGCCCTCGGCCCGCAATGTGCTGATCGATGACGGCGTGTTGGTCGGCTATATGCAAGACCGCCAAAACGCGCGGCTGATGGGTGTGGCCCCCACCGGCAACGGACGCCGCGAAAGCCATGCCCATATCCCGATGCCGCGCATGACCAATACCTATATGCTGGGTGGCGATACTGATCCCGCTGAAATCGTCGCCAGCCTGAAGGATGGCATCTATGCGGTCGGCTTTGGCGGCGGGCAGGTCGATATCACCAACGGTAAATTCGTGTTTTCCTGCACCGAGGCCTACCGTGTCCAGAACGGCAAGATCGGCGCGCCGGTCAAGGGGGCGACGTTGATCGGGGACGGGGCGACCGCCCTTAAACAGATCCGCGCCATTGGCAATGATATGGCAATGGACCCCGGCATCGGCAATTGCGGCAAGGCGGGGCAATGGGTGCCGGTGGGTGTGGGCCAGCCAACCCTGATGATCGGCGGGCTGACGGTGGGCGGATCGGCGGCCTAAACACAATTGACGGCCAAGGGGCGTTCATCGCCCCTTGCCTAAGGCGCCTTGCGCCCCTATCTGTTGAATTGGCGGATCTGCTCGGTTTGTGATCAGCACATTTCCAGTGGCCCATAAGCAACTCCGAGGGAGCTGGCTCTGCTAAGATCCTGGTCTTGGTATCTGGCGCCCACCTGAAAACTCAGGCTCTCGGGAAATTCACGCAGACACGACTGCTGCGGTCCCCGCCACCTTTGTCAGCGCCGCTTGGCGCCGACTTTGACGCGTGCAAGTTCTCCGGTGATATGCTGTTTCAGACCGCCCTTGGGGCCGTCATCGGGCGCGGCAAGGCTCATCACCGCATAGGCGAATTGAACGCCTGCAAAGACGATGCCGTTGAACACAACCATCATCAGAAATGCGAGCCAGCCCATTTCGGTGCCCGTCACCAAATGCCGCAGGCCACCCACGTCAAAAAATACGATCATCGACACAAAGGCCAGCGCCAAGGCAAAGCCAATGGCGACGTTTACGATATAGAGTCGGATCAGTTTTGGCATGATATCCCCCGTTTCATCCATTTTTATAGCACGAAAGGGGGGCATATCCATAAGTCTAATCGTCGCGGGCCTAGAACGCCTCGGGCTTTGCCTCACGGGCCATGTGGTCAAGCACTGCATTGACGAATTTTGATTCCTTCCCTTCAGGAAAGAAGGCCTTGGCCACATCCACAAATTCGGTGATGACAACCTTGGGCGGGGTTGGCAGCTCCAGCATCTCGGCACCGGCGGCCCGAAACAGCGCGCGCAAAACCGGGTCGATACGGGCGATGGGCCATTTCTCCACCAAAGCACGGTCGGTCATCTGGTCGACCCGCGCCTGACGGTTCACGGCATGGTTCAGTAGCGCGCGGAAATGGGTCACATCCCCCTCGGCCATCTCGTCCCCATCATAGGTCGCGCCGAAACGGTGGTTCTCAAACTCGCGCTGGATCCCCTCAACCGTCTGGCCAGAGCTTTCCATCTGGAACAAGGCCTGCACAGCATAAAGCCGGGCGGCAGATTTCATTTGCTTCTTTTGGTCTTTTTTTGGGTCAGGCTTGGTCATGCGCGAAAGCTATCCTCGGAAGGGCGAAAGCCGATGCCTGTGCGCTTGCTGGACCAGCGGCGCGACAGGGCAATCAGATGAAGGGCGGCAGCGGCGGCGCCACCACCTTTGTTTTGTTTGTCAGGATTGGCGCGAACCTCGGCCTGATCCATATCCTCAACCGTCAAGATGCCATTGCCGATGCAGGCACCTTGCAAGCCAAGCAAAGAGATCGCGCGGCTGCTGTCGTTGCACACCGTGTCGTAATGCGTTGTCTCACCGCGGATCACGCAGCCAAGGGCGACGTAACCGTCATAATTGCTTTGCCGTTCGGCCATCGCGATCGCGGTCGGCACCTCCAGGGCACCGGGCACCTCGATGACCTCCACATCAGCACCGCAAGCCGCAGCCGTAGCGCGGGCTCCGGCAAGCATCTGGTCGGCAATTTCGCGGTAATAGGGGGCAACCACAACAAGCAGCTTCACCGGCTTGTCGAACTCTGGCAAAGGCAAGGTATAATGCGATTCAAGAGAAGCCATGTTTCACCCTTTCGGAATGGCACGGGTGCCGGTGATTGTCAGGTCATATGCATCCAGCCCGACAATGCGGGGCTGGGGGGAATTGGTCAGCAAGACCATCTCTGTGATGCCAAGGCTCGACAGGATTTGCGCGCCCAGCCCGTATTGGCGTAAGGTTTGCGGGCTGTCATCACTGGCCGATGTCATCTTCATATGCACATCGCGTAACAAGACCAACGCGCCGCGCCCCTCATCCGCGATCAGGCGCATTGCATCGCCAAATTCATGCGTCCGGCCCGCAGGCCCAAGGCCCGCCACATCCAAGAGCGGGTCCAGCGTGTGCATCCGCACCAAAACCGGTTCCGGCGTGGAAATATCACCCTTGATCAGCACCACATGATCCGCGCCCTCGGTATCATCGGTATAGATCCGCAGCGTCCAGTCCCCACCAAATTCCGAGGTGACCGTGCTTTCAGAGCTGACCCGCACAAGGTTGTCATTGCGGCGGCGGTAGGCGATCAGATCGGAAATCGTGCCGATCTTGAGCCCATGCTTTTGCGCGAAAGTGACCAGATCAGGCAGGCGCGCCATGGTGCCATCGTCATTCATAATCTCACAGATCACGCCCGAAGGGTCCAACCCCGCCAAGCGCGAAACATCCGTTGCCGCCTCGGTATGGCCCGCGCGCACCAGAACGCCCCCATTGCGCGCCCGCAGCGGGAACACATGGCCGGGACAGGCGATATCTTGCGGGCCCGCTTTGGGGTCAATCGCAACCTTGATCGTCAGCGCGCGATCCGCCGCCGATATGCCGGTGGTGACCCCCTCACGCGCCTCGATCGAGGTGGTGAAGGCCGTTTCATGCCTGCTGGAGTTCTTGGCGCTCATCAGAGACAGGCCCAAAGTCTCGATCCGCTTTTCGGTCAGCGTCAGGCAAATCAACCCGCGCCCATAGGTCGCCATGAAGTTCACATGGGCTGCATTGCACATCTGCGCCGGAATGACCAAATCACCCTCGTTCTCGCGGTCCTCATGGTCCACCAGAATGAACATGCGACCATTGCGAGCGTCGTCGATGATCTCCTCAATAGAGGCGATAGCGTGCGTATATTCTGTCTGGGTCATCTTGGGCCTCGAAACTGGATGCCCAGCCCTTACCGCGCCTTGAAGCCGAATGCCAGTGCACGCGATGTTAAAACGAGACGCTTATTGCTGTGCCCAATCGCGCAAACGGGCAACATAACGCGCCATCGTATCCACCTCGAGGTTGATACGATCCCCAACGGCCACATCGCCCCATGTCGTAGCTTGCTGAGTATGCGGAATAAAGTTGACGCCGAAGTCGGTGCCCTCCACCTCATTCACTGTCAATGAGGTGCCGTTCAGCGCAACCGAGCCTTTTGGCGCAATAAAGCCCGCCAGCGCATGCGGCGCGCGAAAGGTGACGCGGGTGCTGTCGCCCTCACGGTGCATGGCGATTACCTCGGCCACGCCATCGACATGGCCCGAGACGATATGGCCGCCCAGCTCATCCCCGACTTTCAATGCCCGTTCAAGGTTGAGGCGTTTGCCCACACTCCACCCGCCGATATTGGTTGCGCCCACCGATTCCGCGCTGATCTGCACGTCGAACCAGTTTTGCGGCGCATCCCCCAGCGCAATCACCGTCAGGCACACCCCGTCACAGGCAATCGAGGCCCCGATATCAATGCCCGCAATGTCATAGCCGGTGCCGATACGCGCGCGCAAATCGCCCTGCTGCTCCAGCTCCAACAGCTTGCCGATGTCTGTGACGATACCTGTGAACATGCCAAAATCCCTTAATTGCTGCCCAAGGCCTACCGCCCCCAAAGCCGCTATGCAAGCCGACCGCTATTTCGCCGGTCATTAACGGTATATTGCAAGATGGCGGGAATAATTCCCTTTACCAATGAGAAAAATTCAAGTGGATAGGGCAAAAGGATTTTTGATGCGCTTATCAGGTGAGAATCGCCGGTTCCTGTTGCTGCAGGGGCCGCATGGCCCTTTCTTCACGCAACTTGCCGCGATGCTGACCAAGGCAGGCGCGGACGTCTGGCGTGTCGGCTTTAACCGTGGTGACCGGGCCTTTTGGGCGCATGGCGCCTCGTACATCCCGTTCAAGGGCTGCGCGGCCGATTGGCCCGCCACATTTTCTGCGCTGATCGAGACGAAAGAAATCACCGATATCGTGCTTTACGGTGATACCCGCCCGATTCATGCCCATGCTGTGCGGATCGCCAAAGCGGCGGGGATCACAGTGCATGTCTTTGAGGAAGGCTATCTGCGCCCGCATTGGGTCACCTATGAGCGCGGCGGGTCAAACGGCAACTCGCGGCTAATGGATCTGACGCTGGCGCAAATGCAAGCCGCGCTGGAAAATTACGATATGGATCTGCCCGATGCCCCTGCCCGCTGGGGCGATATGCGGCAACATATGGTGTGGGGCGCGCTTTATCACTGGTTCGTGCTGACCGGCTTCTGGGATTACCGCAACTATCGCCCGCACCGCGCCCTTACTGTCCGGCAAGAATTCCTGCTCTATTGTAAGCGATTGGTCTTGCTGCCTTTTCACCGCTGGGAACGGATGCTGGCGGGGTTCCGGATCAAACACGGTGGCTTTCCCTATCATCTGGTACTGCTGCAACTGGAACATGACAGCAGCTTTCAAATGCACTCGCCGTTTTCTACCATGACCGATTTTCTAAGCATGGTGATGGAAGGGTTCGCCCGAGGGGCCGCCCCCCATCATCACCTTGTGTTCAAGGCCCACCCGCTTGAGGATGGGCGCGTACCCGTCGCACGCGAAATCAAACGTCTGGCCCTGTTGCACGGCGTCAAAGACCGCGTACATTTCGTGCGAGGCGGCAAGCTTGCAGGGCTGTTGAACCACGCCCGATCTGCGGTGACGGTCAACTCTACCGCCGCGCAACAGGTGTTGTGGCGCGGTCTGCCGCTCAAGGCTTTCGGGGCAGCGGTCTATGACAAGCCTGAATTTGTCTCATCGCAACCGCTGGACCGTTTTTTCACCCGCCCGACGCGCCCCGACAGCCGCGCCTACCGCGCTTATCGGCATTATCTGCTGGAAACGAGCCAGGTTTCCGGCGGCTTCTATTCCTCTCGTGGCAGGCGAGAATTGCTGCGGCAAGTGGTTGATATGATGCTTTTACACGACGATCCCTATGACGCGTTAACCACGGGAAGCGCGGCACCTCGGCAACAGTTACGGGCCGTGACGTGACAAACCCTCGAAAAGCTGGAATTTTATCAGGCCTTTATGTAGCGTGGCAAAAAATACTGAGGCAAAATCCAGAATAAAAGGAGCCCGGGCAGTGAAAATTACGGCAAACAAGGGGGCCAAGGGCTTGGCCCTTGTCCTTATGGTTACGGCACTGGCATCCTGCGGGCTGCCGCGGTCCGGACCGAATAAGAAAGAAATCTTTGCGGGCTCCGTGCTTAAACAGGGTGATGCCTTTATTGTTACGGTCAACAGCCGTGTGACCCGCGCAACATCTGTTGTTCCCGCGCTTGGCTTCGGGTCCGACTTCCGCAATGCAAGCGTGATGGGCTCGGATACAATCTCACCGGGGGATACGGTTGCGCTGACCGTCTTTGAAAACGTCAAGGATGACCCGCTTTTGGGCAATACCGGGCAACGTGTCTCGGCGCTGGAAGAGGTGCAGGTTGACGGCGCAGGCTATATTTTCGTGCCTTACGCCGGCCGGATCAAAGCTGCGGGGAACACACCCGAAGGGTTGCGCCGCCTGATCACACGCAAGCTCGACAGTCAGACGCCTGATCCGCAGGTTACCGTGCAACGGGTTGCGGGTAACGGTGCCACTGTTTCAGTGTCGGGCATGGTTGGCGGTCAGGGCGTCTATCCGATCGAGCGTCCGACACGCACCCTGACGGCAATGCTTGCACAGGCAGGCGGCTCTGCTATTGAGCCCTCGGTTGCCATTGTGCGCGTGACGCGCGGCGGGAAAACGGGGCAGATCTGGTTGGAAGATCTCTATGCCAACCCGTCGCTGGATATTGCGCTGCGGGCGGGCGACCGGATTGTGGTGGAACGTGACACCCGCGCCTTTGTCGCGATGGGGGCAACCGGATCGCAAAACCGCGTACCGTTTGAAACCCAGTCCCTCTCTGCGATTGAAGCGATTGCGCAGGTTGGCGGGTTGAATACTTCCCTTGCGGATCCCACTGGCGTTTTTGTGTTCCGCAACGAACCGGCAGAGATCGCAAATGCCGTTCTTGGCCGATCTGACCTGACCGGCGATCAACGCATGGTCTATGTCCTCGACCTGACGCAGCCGACCGGCATGTTTGAGGCCCGCGATTTCTTGGTCCGCGACGGCGATACGGTTTACGTCACCGAGGCGCCTTTCGTGCAGTGGCAAAAAACCATCTCTGCCGTAACCGGGACTGCCGGTGCCGCCAGCTCGCTTTCCTCCGTAGGGTCGTCGGACTAAGCGTAAATGCAGGCGCATCCAATTGAATCAAAAGCCGCCGGGGCGCATCCTCGGCGGCTTTTTGCATATAATGCCGGGTTTTGGCGTGCCCCCCGGCTGCGCCGGATACTGCAACTTGCGGGCTATGACCTGACCCTTGGCTTGCCTTCAAAAGGGGATGCCGTGGCGGTTTGGGGCCGCAGCCCCTATGCCAAACGCGGTGAAACAATCGCAGCGTGGCGGGCAGCAAACTTGATCCGGGTAGAGGATACCTTTTTACGCTCCATCAGACCGGGCCGCGCGGGGGATGCGCCGCTGGGGCTGTTTATCGACCCTTTCGGCGTCCATTTCGATGCCAGCCAACCGTCCCTGTTGGAGCATATTCTAGCCACCGAGGATCTGAACGATTCGCATCTTTTGATGCGCGCTTCACTGGGTATCGTGCGGCTGAAAGCCCTGCATCTTTCAAAGTACAACATCCACGACCCGTCCCTGCCTTGCCCTACGCCCGGATATGTGCTGGTTGTGGATCAAACCAAAGGTGATGCCTCGCTCAAGGGCTGCGGTGCAGATGTGTTTGACCAGATGCTGGCGGCGGCAAAGCGCGAACACCCGGGCAAGAGGATCGTGGTAAAATCACACCCAGAAACCAACCTGAGCCTGCGCGGCGGCCATTTCGCAGCCTATCCCGACTATACTCTGCTAACCACACCGGTTTCCCCTTGGATGCTGCTGGCAGGGGCCGCGGCGGTTTATACCGTGTCATCACAATTGGGGTTTGAGGCGATTTTGGCGGGCCATCGCCCTCGCGTGTTCGGCACGCCCTTCTATGCCGGTTGGGGGGCATCCGATGATGCGTGTTCAATCCCGCGCCGCACACGCAATTTGACACCGGAACAGCTTTTCGCGGCCGCGATGATCCTTGCGCCGACATGGTATGATCCCTGCCGCGACCGGCTCTGCAGCTTTGAAGAGGCCGTCGACCAATTGGAGGCGGAAGCCCGCACCTACCGCGAGGATCGGGCGGGCCATATCGCACTTGGCATGCGTCTTTGGAAACGGGGCCGGTTGCAGGCGGTTTTCGGTCGTCACACCGCGTTGAGGTTTGCGGATTCACCGGAAAAAGCTGTCGCCCTCGCCGCGACCGCTAACGCCGGACTTTTGGTTTGGGCTGGGGCCGAACCTGCGGGCCTGACCGCGCCGACACCGATTCGGCGGGTAGAAGACGGCTTTTTGCGGTCGCGCGGCTTGGGCGCAGAGCTGATCCCTCCACTTAGCCTCGTGGCCGATGATCTGGGGATCTATTATGATCCCTCCCGTGAAAGCCGTCTTGAGCGGATCATCACCAGCCCCGCCCCCCCCGGTGCAGAGCTTCGGGCAAGAGCTTTGGTGGAACGAGTAATCCGCGACCGTTTGTGCAAATATAACCTGTCCGGCACGGCCCTGCCAACGCTGCCCGTAGGCCACCGCATTCTAGTGCCCGGACAGGTTGAGGATGACGCGTCCATCCGCTTGGGCGCAGGGCAGGTACGCAGCAACCTTGCGCTTGTAAAAGCGGCTCGCAAGGCCAACCTCGATGCCATTTTGATCTACAAACCCCATCCGGATGTAGAGGCGGGCCTGCGCCCGGGCCTGATTGACCCGAAGGCGCTTGTACCCCTGGTTGATTATATCGCCAACAAGACCGATCCCATCGCTTTGCTGGATCAGGTACAGGAGGTGTGGACCATGACATCCCTTCTGGGATTTGAGGCGTTGATTCGTGGCAAAAAGGTCACCTGTTTGGGCACCCCGTTCTATGCCGGTTGGGGGCTGACCAATGATCTTGGTCCTGTGCCGCAGCGCCGCCTTTTGCAGCCCGATGGCACCGCCCGCAGTCACACCTCGCTGGACCTTCTGGTCCATGCAACGCTGATTTCATACCCGCGTTACTTTGATCCCGTCAGCCGCTTGCCCTGCCCACCCGAGGTGGTGCTGGACCGGCTGCGCAATGGCGCAATTCCGCGCCCTTCACTTGCCAACCGTCTGCTTGCAAAGACACAAGGCAAACTGGCAAGCCATGCCGCGCTTTGGCGGTAACCCATTAGTAAATATACCGGATCTGGTCTGTCCAATACCGTTCCATCCGTTTAAGCGACTGGTTGATGTTTTCCATCCCTTCCGCATTGATGATCCCGCGCTGCTCAAACCCTTCGGTGTGACGCGCAAACAGATCATTCAGAACGGTCCGGATATACCGGCCATTTTCCGTCAGGCTAACCCGCACAGAGCGGCGGTCAATCTCGGACCTCTGATGGTGCATATAGCCCAGCTCCACCAGCTTTTTCAGGTTATAGCTCACGTTGGAGCCTTGATAATAGCCCCGCGATTTCAGCTCACCGGCCGTAACTTCATTGTCGCCAACATTGAACAACAACAGTGCCTGCACCGAATTGATCTCCAGCACGCCTAAACGTTCAAATTCGTCTTTGACGACATCAAGCAACAATCGGTGAAGCCGTTCGACCAGCGCAAGACTTTCAAGATAACTGGACATCAACGCCTTGTCAGAGCCGTCCAGCAAATTTGTATGTAGGGTCATTCTCTTCTCCGCCCCGAAATTGGATAGGGACAGAATCGGCACAAAACGCAAACATTCGGTAAACTCGCGCTAGATTAGTCTCGAATTTGCGAAAATATTTCGCGCTTATCTTTTCAGACGATTACGCGCAAAAACGCCGATTTCACCAACCAAGTCCTTGTAATCAATGGGCGTTTCCGCCTTCCCTAAAATCCAAGGCAAAATTTCCTGATCATTTTCCCACAGCAGGCGATCATATAGAATCAGCCGCGCTTCATCCATGCCCGCCAGATGTTCATCGGCATAGGGGCCGAGAATCATATCCATCTCTTTGGTACCGCGCCGCCATGACCGCATCTTCATGCGTTTAAGCCGCGCCTCGGGCGTCTCGTTTAGCACCTCGTCCACGCCCGCATTCATTGTGCCGACTCCCGTAGCATCGCGCGCAAGCGCTTTTCCAAGTGGCCCATGTCTTGTGACAGCGCCAAGGCTTGTGCGCGCATCCGCGACAATTCTGCCAATGCGGTATTCAGATCGGTGTTGCTGACCGGCACGGGGGCTTCGACGCCTTCGCCTTCGCCCGTCAACAGCCAACGCATAGACACGTTGAGCATCCCCGACATCATCTGCAGCTTGTTGGCGCGCGGTTCCGAGTGATCGTTTTCCCAGTTCTGGATGGTGCTTAGCTTGACGCCGATCCGCCGGGCAAGTTCCTCTTGGCGAAGGCCTGCGGCCTCTCGGGCACCGGCGACGCGATCGCCAAAGGTTGCCGCTTCGGCACTATACCAGTTTGCGCTGTCTGTATCCGTCATTCATCGACTCCCCAGGGCTCGTTATCGCTTGATCGTATACTGCCTGCATTCTATGACAAGAGGCCGCCAAGTTCAAACGGGGCCGTCGCGGCATCTTTGCCCCCTGAGCCGGAGCCTGCCAATGGCCTTTTTGTCCGATACCCTCGCCCGCGTAAAACCTTCGCCCACCATCGCAGTGACCACCAAAGCCAACGAGCTGAAAGCCGCTGGCAGGGATGTGATCGGCCTTGGCGCCGGGGAGCCGGATTTCGACACCCCGCAAAACATCAAGGACGCGGCCAAGGCAGCGATTGACGCGGGCCGGACCAAATACACCGCCGTCGATGGCATCCCCGAGCTTAAAAAAGCGATCTGCGCGAAATTTGAGCGTGAAAACGGCCTGACCTATGCGCCGAACCAGATCTCTGTCGGGACGGGCGGCAAGCAGATTTTGTATAACGCGCTGATGGCGACCTGCAATCCGGGCGATGAGGTGATTATCCCTGCGCCCTATTGGGTGTCCTATCCCGATATGGTCTTGCTGGCAGGCGGCACGCCGGTTGCGGTGGCCGCAGGGATTGAGACGGATTTCAAACTCCAGCCCGAGCAGTTGGAGGCCGCGATTACGCCCAAGACCAAATGGTTCATCTTCAACAGTCCCTCCAATCCCACGGGTGCGGGCTATACCCGTGCCGAGCTGAAAGCGCTGACTGATGTCTTGATGCGCCATCCCCATGTTTGGGTGATGTCGGATGATATGTATGAACACCTCGTCTTTGATGACTTCGAATTCTGCACCCCCGCGCAGGTGGAACCCGGCCTTTATGACCGTACATTGACCTGCAATGGTGTGTCCAAGGCCTATGCAATGACCGGCTGGCGCATCGGCTTTGCCGCGGGGCCGGTAGCGCTGATCAAGGCGATGGGCACGATCCAGTCGCAATCCACCTCCAACCCTTGTTCCGTCAGCCAATATGCCGCTTTGGAAGCGCTGACCGGCCCGCAAGAGTTCCTGACCGACAACAAAGCCCTGTTCCAGCGCCGTCGTGATTTGGTGGTGGGCATGCTTAATGAGGCCGAGGGCATCACCTGCCCCAAGCCTGAAGGCGCTTTCTACGTCTATCCCGACATCTCGGGCTGCATTGGCAAGACTTCCCCTGCCGGCACCAAGATCACCGATGATGAAGTCTTTGCCACCGCCCTGCTGGAAGAAACCGGCGTGGCCGTGGTCTTTGGTGCGGCCTTCGGGTTGTCGCCAAACTTCCGTGTCAGCTATGCAACTGCCGACGACACGCTGACAGAGGCCTGCACCCGCATCCAGACCTTCTGCGCGGGCTTGCGTTAATCCAAACCACCCGGCCGCGTTCTATGCGTGGCCGGGTTTTTCGCAATGAACGCAGAGTGATCGTGCAACAGGGGCAAACAGATGAATGACCTGCCAGAGTATTACTTTCGGGTGCGCGACAACGGGGCCTTGGTGTTTCGGGTGGATGCCGACAACCGCCAGCGCCGCATTGACATGGACCAGATCGCCACCGTCAATATCCGCAACGGTGAGGTCAAACCCCAAGGGGATCGCAGCCTGACCCCCAAGGATATCGCCGAAATCCAAAGTTGGGTCGCGTGGCGCACGAACCAACTGGCAGAGCGCGAGGTCGATGATATCATACGCGCCGTCGACCATATGAACCTGACCAGCCAATGGGTGCAGACCCGCGCCTCTGACGCGCAGTTGGACCAAGTAACCGACGCGCTGCTTATGGCGATGCATGACCTCAAATCAGTTCTGATCCGCAAAAAAGCCGATCGCATGGTCCGCGAAACCGGGCGCGAAGACTAGCCCGCGCCGTTTACCTCCGCTTACGGCAGCCATTTTGGCAAATCGACAAGATCATTCCCTGCCGCTGCAATCGTCTGTTGAAGCGGCGCTTAAAAAGGCGTCATATCTGTGATGATCTTTAATCGAGGTATAGACGATGTTGAATGCAGAAGTGGCCGAGCGCAAGGATAAGGCAATCTCGCGCGGTGTAGGTATGTTGACGCAGATCTATGCAGATCGCGCGCTCAATTCCGAAGTGTGGGATATTGAAGGCACCCGTTATATCGACTTTGCCGCTGGCATCGCCGTGGTCAATACCGGCCACTGCCACCCCAAGGTGATGGCCGCCGTGACCGAGCAGCTTGGCCGTTTCACACACACCTGCCATCAGGTCATGCCCTATGAGCCCTACGTCCGCCTGGCAGAACGCCTGAACGAACTGGTCCCCGGTGATTTCCCCAAAAAGACGATCTTTGTCACCACCGGTGCCGAAGCCGTTGAGAACGCAATTAAAGTTGCGCGTATTGCCACGGGCCGCCCTGCGATCGTCGCTTTTGGCGGTGCCTTCCATGGCCGCACGTTCATGGGCATGTCGCTGACCGGCAAGGTGGAGCCTTACAAAAAAGGCTTTGGCGCGATGATGCCCGATGTCTATCACGTGCCCTTCCCGCAAGACATTCACGGCATCTCGACCGCCGATGCGATGTCCTCGCTCAACAAGCTCTTCAAATCGGATCTGGACCCGGACCGCGTAGCCGCCATCATCTTTGAACCTGTGCAGGGCGAAGGCGGCTTTTACCCCGCGCCGCCAGATTTGCTGCGCAGCCTGCGGGCATTTTGTAACGAGCATGGCATCGTGATGATCGCCGATGAGGTGCAAACCGGTTTTGCCCGCACCGGCACGATGTTTGCGATGGACGGCTATGACGTGGCCGCCGATATTACCACCATGGCCAAAGGTCTGGCAGGCGGCTTGCCTTTGGCGGCGGTCACCGGTCGCGCGGACCTGATGGATGCGGCCCGTCCCGGCGGCTTGGGGGGCACCTATGCGGGCAACCCCTTGGGGATTGCGGCGGCAAATGCCGTCCTCGACATCATCGAGGAAGAGGGCCTTTGCGACCGCGCCAACGAACTTGGCAGCCGCTTGCGCCAAAAGCTGGAGGCGATTCGCTCCACCTCTCCCGAGGTGATCGATATTCGCGGTCCCGGCTTTATGGTCGCGGTGGAGTTTGGCGATCCGGCCACGCATGCCCCTGATCCGGATTTCACCAACCGGGTGCGGATGGAGGCATTGAAGCGCAACCTGATCCTGCTGACCTGCGGTGTCTACGGCAACGTGATCCGCTTCCTCGCGCCGATCACCATTCCTGATGAGCATTTCGCCGAGGCAATGGATATCCTGGAGGCTTCCGTCGCTGCCGCGCGCAAAGGCTAAGCCATTTGAAACATCGGAAAAGGGGATTTGCGTTCCCTTTTCCGGCCTCCTTGGTTTTTTGAAATTCTAGGGAACTTTTCTGCAGATCATGCGTTCCCTCTCAGACAATCATTTTTGAGTGAGGATGCCATGAAAACGCTACTGCTTTCCCTTCCCGTTATCGCGCTGTCCCTTGCGGGCTGCCAAACTGCCAATCAAAATGCGGCCGCAGGGGCCGTTGCTGGCGGCGTTCTGGGCGCTGCTGTTTCCAATAAGGATGACCGCCTGACAGGTGCCGCCCTTGGTGCCGCTGCAGGTGTTGCCGCCTCTACCTTGATCGGCACTGCACCCGGCAAAGACCAGTGTTATTACCGCAACAGCCGCGGCGAGCGCTTTATTGCTGACTGCTGACGCGGGGCAGCTTTTTCCGTGGGTGCTTGGCACGGGCGGGCTGGCAGGGTAAAAGCCCCCAACCGCAGCCCGAGCCGATAGAGCCTATGCCCCCGCCAAACCCTCCCGTCGGATTGACCCTTGAAAACGCAGGCTTTACCGCCGCCGGTCGTGTGATCCTGTCCGATCTGACGCTGTCGCTGACAGAGCAACGCATCGGCATTATCGGGCGCAACGGTTCGGGGAAAACCAGCCTGTTGCGCCTGCTTTCGGGCCTTGTGGCCCCCGCCACCGGCACCGTGCGCGTCGATGGGCTGGACCCTGCGCGCGACCGCAAGGCGATCCTGTCGCGGCTCGGGATCTTGTTCCAGAACCCCGACCATCAAATCATCTTCCCAACCGTGGCCGAGGAATTATCCTTTGGCCTGCACCAGCAAGGCATGGCGAAACCTGCCGCCAAAGCCGCGATGCGCGCCATGCTTGCGCAGCACGGCCGCAGCCATTGGGAGGATCGCCCTGTCACAGCCCTCTCACAAGGTCAGCGGCATTTTTTGTGCCTGCTGTCACTGCTGGCGATGAAGCCCGCCACGATTTTGCTGGACGAACCTTTTGCGGGCCTTGATCTGCCCACGCAATCGCGGCTGACGCGCACCTTTGATGCCCTGCCGCAACGGCTGATCCTGATCACCCATGATCCGGCGGCGCTGGCGCGCTATGATCGGGTGATCTGGCTGGAACAGGGGCGCATTCGTGCCGATGGCCCGCCAACCACGATCCTGCCCGATTTCACGACCGAGATGACCCGTTTGGGGGAAGTTGATGCTGACACTGACCTGTCCGATTAAGACCCCCCTGCACCGCATCCCCGTGGGCCCGAAGCTGCTGGCCTTGGCGGTAGGAAGCGTGGCGCTGTTCCAGTTGCAGAACCTCTGGCTAATCGGGGCGGTCATGGCTGCGGTGGCGGGGCTTCACCTTGCCTTCGGGTGGGCCTTTGCCCGCCATGCAGCGGCCATGCTGCGCCCGCTTTGGCCGTTTTTACTGATACTGGGGATCTGGCACGGCTGGACAGGCGAATGGGTCACAGGGGCCGCGTTGGCAGGCAAGATGCTGGTGGCCGTGGCGCTGGCCAATCTGGTCACCATGACCAGCCGGCTTGAGGATATGATCACCCTTGTAGAACGCCTCGCCGCCCCTTTGTCGCGCTTTGGCCTGTCGCCGCGCGTGCTGGCCGTTGCGATGGCTTTGGTCATCCGCTTCACCCCGGTTTTGATGGAGAAGACAACCCAGCTTGGTCACGCATGGCGCGCCCGGTCCGCCCGGCGCGCAAACTGGCGGATCATGCTGCCCGTCAGCCTGATGGCGCTGGATGATGCCGATCATGTCGCCGAGGCCATCCGCGCCCGTGGCGGGCTATAGCACCTTATCCGTGGCTGGCCAGATAGCGCTGCGCCAGAACAAGCGTGCGGGCGGCAAAATCAGGGGCGAGCATTTGCGGCTCGGGCGCCTCAATATGACTGCCGATCCACGCCAAAAGCGCCATGCGGCGCAGCATGATGAAGGTGTCGATCTCGGCCTCATCGCAGGCCGATAAGGGGCGCACCTGCCGGTAGCCCTGCAACCAAGCCGCGCGCAAAGCGGGGATCTGGGGGTGATCCTCGATAAAGCTGATGCCGGCCGCGAAATCATAAAGGTGCCAGCCCAGCCCGCAATCGTCGAAATCGATCAACCGCGTGGTCGCGCCGTCGATCAACAGATTGGCCAGACGCATATCTGCATGGATCAACCCATAGCGATCCGCCCCCTTGCCAAAGGCGCTCAGGCGGCGGCGGACGGTGGCCTCGGCCTGTTCCAGAACCGTGACAATTTCGGGGGTGACATTCGGGGCGGCGCGCCAATCCCCCCAAGTGGGGTTCGGGCCAAAGACCGCCTCATCATCCCAGATCAAACGCTCCAGCGGGGTGGTCGGCTGCCACTGTTGCGTGTGCAGATGCATCGCGGCGGCAATAGCACCCAATGACGCAAAGGGGGTGGTCAGATCATTGCCCTCATCGGGTTGCGCACCGGGGGCAAAGTGGAACATCACCATAAAGCGCGGATCGTCAAGATCGGGCGCATGGCCCTGCTGTACAAAGGCCCCGTCCCGCCCTGCGATCGGCGCAGGGGTCAGTACGGTACCAAGGGCTGCCAACGCCTGTGACCACTCCAACTCTTGCTCTATCCCGCGGCGGGAATGATAGGCGGCGCGGTGGATTCGCAGGACCGCGCGGAAATCAGGGGCCTCGACCAGCCATGTGGTGTTTTCCGACACATTGATCAACCGCAGGGTCGCGCCTTCGGGCACAGGCCACAGCCGCAGCGATGCTTTTGCCAGCCGCTCCAACCGGGGCAAAAGATCGGCCAAAGGGGCCATCAGCGCGCGACCCCGAACAGGCCAGAGACATCCAGATGTTCCTCCAGATGCGCGGCAAGGCTGTCCAATGCGGCCTCAACCGCCGTGCTATGGCTATGGCTTGAGGACACGCCGAGATTGGCCAGAAAGGCCGCGCGAAAGGCATCATCCGCGAAAATCCCGTGCAAATAGCTGCCCGTGACCAGCCCGTCGACACTTATCGCGCCCTCACCCCCGTTGTTGATACGGGCAAAGGGGCGGGCGCGGTCGGGGCCCTCGCTGCGCCCGATGTGGATCTCATATCCCTGCACCGGTGTATCGCTGGCGATGTGGCGGCCTTGCACTTGGGTCAGACGTTTATCGCCCGTCATCACCGTATCGACCTCCAGCAAGCCCAGACCGGCGGTGGTGCCCGCAGGCCCCTCGCCCCCCTCAGGGTCCGCGATAGAGCGGCCAAGCATCTGATACCCCCCGCAAAGGCCAAGGATCCGGCCGCCGCGCCGGTGGTGGGCGGCAAGGTCGATATCCCAACCTTGCGCGCGCAAAAACGCCAGATCGCCGCGCGTCGATTTGCTGCCGGGCAGGATCACCAGATCGGCATCGCCGGGAATCGCCTCTCCTGCGCGCAGCATCGTCAGCCGAACGCCCGGCTCTTGTGCCAGCGGGTCGAGGTCATCGAAATTTGCAATCCGCGAAAAGGTCAGCGCAACGATATGCAGCCCCTCGGCCTTGGGCCTTGCGGCGATATCCAGCGCATCCTCGGCAGGTAGCCGCCACGCTTGGGGGAACCACGGGCAGACGCCAAAGCCGCGCCAGCCCGTGCGCGCGCCGATCAGCGCATAGCCGTCCCCAAACAAACGCGGATCACCGCGGAATTTATTGACCAGAAACCCCGCCACCATTGCCGCATCTTCTGGGTCAATCACCGCTTGCGTGCCGATGATCTGCGCAATCACCCCGCCGCGATCAATATCGCCCGCCAGTATCACCGGCACATCCGCCGCACGGGCAAAGCCCATATTGGCAATATCATCGCGCCTCAGGTTGACCTCGGCCGGGCTGCCCGCCCCTTCGACAATCACCAAATCATATCGCGTCTTGAGACGGGAAAAACTGTCCAGAACCGCGCCCATCAGCTTTGGTTTCAACGCCGCATAATCCGCCGCGCGGGTCGAGGTCAGCCAACGCCCCTGCACGATCACCTGCGCCCCGGATTCGGTCTCCGGCTTGAGCAGCACAGGGTTCATATCCGACACCGGCGCCAGCCCCGAGGCCTGCGCCTGCAATGCCTGCGCCCGCCCGATCTCGCCGCCATCCACCGTTACGGCGGCATTATTCGACATGTTCTGCGGCTTGAAGGGTGCCACGGTCAACCCGCGCAACCGCGCCGCACGGCACAGCCCCGCCACCAGCATCGACTTACCGACATTAGAGCCGGTGCCCTGGATCATCAGCGCGCGGCCCATCCCCTAGAATTCAACCCCTTTTTGCGCCTTGATCCCGTCGCGGAAGGGGTGCTTGACCAAGGTCATCTCGGTCACCAGATCGGCGGCCTCGATCAATTCGGGCTTGGCATTACGCCCCGTCAGCGCAACATGGGTCATCAGCGGCTTTTGCGTTTGCAGGAAATCCACCACCTCGTCGATCTCCAGATAATCATTGCGCAGCGCGATGTTTATTTCGTCCAAAAGCACGAATTGGACCTCGGGGTCGAGGATCAGCGCCTTGGCCTGTTCCCAACCGTTGCGGGCGGCGGCAATGTCGCGTTCGCGGTCTTGGGTCTCCCAAGTAAACCCTTCTCCTGAAACGACAAATTTGCACGCATCGGGGAAATGTTTTTGCAAGAAATCGCGTTCGCCTGTGGCGCGCGCCCCCTTGATGAACTGCACCACGGCGCAGGGCATCTGATGGGCGATACAGCGCATGATCATCCCGAATCCCGAAGAGCTTTTGCCCTTGCCGGTGCCGGTGTGAACGATGATCAGCCCGCGTTCCTCGGTCTTGGTTTGCATCATCCGGTCACGCGCGGCTTTGATCTTGCGCATCTTTTCGGTGTGGCGGCTGTTGGTGTCTTCCATCCGTCCCTCCTTAGGGGTTCATCGCCCTGATGTGTGGCAGCCTGCGTGCGGGGCGTCAATATGGCAGCTTGGGCTCTTGACTTGGCAGGGCCAAGCGGTCAGACCTGACCTCGTGTTGGTGCCCGGTCTTGGCTGGGTGAAAAGGGAATTTGCAATCGGGCCGAACGCGCAAGCGTTTGATCAGGTCAGCAGAGCCGCCCCCGCGACCGTGACCGGAGAGGTCACCCGAATGCCACTGGCCGATATGGTCGGGAAGGTTGGGTGACCGACAAGGGCTGCCATCCGGCACCCCCTGACATCCGCAAGCCGGGAGACCTGCCAGCACGGGATTGATCGAAACCGGGCGGGGTGCCTCGGTGGCGGGTCGCTATCGTTTTGCACCCTGTCGCCTAGCCTCGTTCTGCCTAATGAACGGGATTGCCGATGCCACAGGACCACCCCCATCCAGTCGAATTACTGGTCTGCACCAGTTGCCGCGCAGGCCAACCCGTGACCGAAGGCCAGCCGGTTCCCGGTGCTGCATTGCACGCGGCCCTGATGGCCCAAGAGCCGATGGATGGCGTTAAAATCACCGCTGTGGAATGCCTGTCGAACTGCTCGCGCGGCTGTACGGTTGCCCTGCGCGGCGGCCCTGCCCGCTGGACCTATGTTTACGGTAACCTGTCAGAGGGCACAGACGCCGCGATGGTCTATGAAGGGGTCGCGCAATACCGTGATGCCGCTGACGGGCTCGTGCCTTGGCGCGAACGCCCCGTACATTTCCGCAAAAACTGCATCGCCCGCATCCCTCCACTTCCGCAAACCCCCACCCCAGAGGTTGATCATGTCTGACCTGTCGAAACTTCCCGTTACCGTCATCACCGGCTTTTTGGGCGCTGGCAAAACCACGCTGATCCGTCACCTGATGCAAAATCCGCAGGGCCGCCGTCTGGCCGTTGTGGTCAATGAATTTGGCGATGTGGGGGTCGACGGTGATATCCTCAAAAGCTGCGCGATCCCTGATTGCCCGGCTGAAAACATCGTTGAGCTGGCCAATGGCTGCATCTGCTGCACCGTCGCCGATGACTTTATCCCGACGATTGAGGCGCTGATGGCCTTGACGCCGCGCCCCGATCACATCCTGATTGAAACCTCAGGACTGGCCCTGCCCAAGCCCTTGCTCAAGGCCTTTGACTGGCCCGATATCCGGTCGCGCATCACCGTGGACGGTGTGATTGCCGTGGCCGATGCCGAGGCCATTGCGGCCGGTCGCTTTGCGCCCAATGAAGCAGCAGTTGAGGCCCAGCGTGCGGCAGACGACTCACTTGATCATGAAACCCCGCTGTCCGAGGTGTTTGAGGATCAGATCGCTTGCGCCGATATCGTCTTGTTGACCAAGCCCGATCTGGCCGGCCCAGAAGGTGTCGCCCGCGCCCGCGCCATAATCGCCGCCGAGGCACCCCGCCTGCTGCCGGTGATTGAGGTCGCCGAGGGCGTTGTCGACCCCCGTGTGATCCTGGGCCTGGGCGCCGCCGCCGAAGATAGCCTCGACGCCCGTCCCAGCCACCATGACGGCGCCGATGATCATGACCATGATGACTTCGAATCCGTTGTCATCGACATCGCCGAGGTGGCAGAACCCGCCGATCTTGCCGCCCGGATTGAGGCTTTGGCCCGCGATCACAACATCCTGCGCGTCAAGGGTTATGCCGCCGTCACCGGCAAGCCAATGCGCCTTTTGGTGCAAGCCGTGGGCGCAAGGGTCCGCCATCAGTTTGACCGCCCTTGGGGGGCCGAGGAACCGCGGCGCGGCCGTTTGGTGGTGATCGCCGAGCATGATGATATCGATCCGGTGGCACTTCATGCTGCGTTGAACGCTCCGGCGGGATAACCTAAATGCACGTTGTCTTTCGCGAAAGCCACGGGTTGGACGAGGCCGACACCCCCACCGATCTGGGCCAAAGCCCGGGTGATCTGGTGGTGCTGTCGTTCTCGGACAGTGACCTTGGCGCTTTCGCGGCGGGCTGGCGTGCGGGTGGCGGGTGCGAGGGCCGTTTGCCCAGCCTGCGTTTGGCCAATCTGGCCGCGCTGAAACACCCTCTTTCGGTCGATACCTATGTGGAGCGCACGCTTGAGGGCGCCAAAGCCATCCTGATCCGGCTAATCGGCGGGGTGCCCTATTGGCCCTACGGGTTGCAAAGCGTGGCCGATCTGGCCCGCCGCAAGGGGTTGGCGCTGGCGGTTTTACCCGCAGACGGGCGCCCTGATCCACGGCTGGATGAGGTGTCCACCCTGCCCAAATCTACCCTGCGCCGCCTGTCACAGCTTTGCGATACCGGCGGGGAAATCGCGGCACAGGCAGCACTGGCGCAATTGGCACTTGCCGCGGGGCTTTATACCGGCCCTGTGGTCGGCGCAAAGGTGCTGCCGCAAGTCGGCGCGTGGTTGCCGGAACATGGCGCCTGTTGCCCACTGATGCGCGATCCCGCCCGCCCTCTGGTCTTGGTGACGTTCTACCGGACATGGCTGGCCGCCGCCGATATGGCCCCGATGACCGCGCTGACACAGGCGTTGCGGGACGCGGGCTTTACCGTATTGGGACTGTTCGCGCCCTCGCTCAAAGCGCCCGAAGCTGCACGCTGGCTGTCCCGCCAAGTGGCCTTTCTTGGGCCGGTCGCGATCATCAACGCCACCTCTTTTAGCGGCAAGGGCGCGAATGGGGTGTCGCCGCTGGATTTAGCTGAAGTACCGGTTTTTCAGGTCGCGCTTTCAACCGCTACGCACAGCGCTTGGGCGGAATCGGCACGCGGTCTGTCGCCTGCCGATCTTGCGATGCATGTTGTGTTGCCAGAGGTGGACGGGCGGTTGTTTGCAGGCGTCGCCTCCTTCAAAGACCCTGACACCCGCGACCCCGATCTGCAATTCTCTCGCCACGCGCATCGCCCCGAGGCCGATCGGATCGCCGCGATTGTGGCAAAGGTCGCGGGCTGGACTAACCTTGCCGCCCGCCCCGCCGCTGACCGCAGGCCTGCCTTGATCCTATCCACCTATCCGGGCAAGGACTGGAATATGGCCCATGCCGTGGGGTTGGATGCGCTGGCCTCTGCCGAGGCGATCTTGGCGGATCTGGCGACGGCGGGCCACAGCGTATCGCCCGATGCCCGCCCCCTTTCAGATGCACTCTCTGCACCGTCTGAGGCATGGCCGCTGGCCGAATACCGCGCGGCCCTGTCATCCCTGCCCCAAGAGCTACAGGACGACCTAAACGCCGTCTGGGGTGCGCCCGAAACTGATCCCGCCTGCCATGACGGTGCGTTTCATTTTGCCGTCACGCGGCGGGGCGGCGCGCTGATCGCTCTACAGCCTGAACGCGGCTCCCCCGATCTGCGCGATGTCGAGTATCATGACCTGATGCGCACGCCGCGCCATGGCTATGTCGCCTTCTATCTGTGGCTGCGGCAACAGGCGGATGTGATGATCCATATCGGCGCGCATGGCACGCTGGAATGGTTGCCGGGCAAATCGGTCGCCCTATCGGATGCCTGCTGGCCCGAGGCCTTGGTGGGCGCAATGCCCGTCATCTATCCCTTTATCGTCAATGACCCCGGTGAGGCGGCACAGGCCAAGCGGCGCATCGGGGCTGTGACCTTGGGCCATATCCCGCCGCCTCTGCGCCAATCGGGCGCGCCACAGCGGCTTTCGCGGCTGGAATCCCTGCTGGATGAGTTTTCCAATGCCGACGGGCTTGACCCGCGCCGTCGTGACCGCTTGCAAGGCGACATCCGCGCCGAGGCACAGGCCTTGGGCGTAGAGGCCGATCTGGGCCTTAGCGCTGCGACCTCATTGGCTGAGGCGATCACCCGTATCGACAGCTTTGTCTGCGATGTCAAAGACAGCCTCTTTGGCGACGGGCTGCATATCTGGGGCCGCGCGCCCGCCAGTCAAACCGCCTTTGATGGCGCAAGCGCCGCGCAGGCCGAACGCCAAGCCTTGCTGGATGCGGTGGCGGGGCGGCGTATTCCGGCGGGGCCGTCCGGCTCCCCTTACCGTGGGCGTGGGGATGTTTTGCCCACGGGGCGCAACCTTTATACCACCGATCCCCGCGCCGTCCCCAGCCGCGCCGCCTATGCCCAAGGCGTCAAACTGGCCGAGGAGCTGGTCCGCCGCCACCTGCAAGATCATGGTGATTATCCACGCGGGTTGATCGTCGATCTTTGGGGCTCTGCCACCATGCGCACAGCCGGAGAGGAATTCGCCATGGCCCTGCATCTGTTGGGGGTGCGGCCCGTCTGGGATGCCAATAGCGAACGGGTTTCCGGCATCGAGGTGCTGCCCTTGGCCGAGATGAACCGCCCGCGGCTTGATGTGACCCTGCGCGTCTCGGGGCTGTTTCGCGATGTGTTCCCCAATCTGTCCGCGCTTTTCACAAGTGCCGTTCGGGCGCTTGCCGCCCGCGATGAGGCGCCCGACTGGAACCCCTATGCAGGCACGGATGCGGGCGCGCGGGTCTATGGCCCGATGCCCGGCAGCTACGGTTTGGGCATGGGCAACAGCCTGACCGATTACAGCGCCGAGGGCCGCGCCGCGGCAGGGCAGGCATGGCTTGCGGCCAGTGCCTGGGCGCTTGATGGCGATAAAACAGTGCGTGATGAGGCCGGCATCGCCCAACGGGTCGCGGCGGCAGACAGCTTTGTCCACTTGCAGGATTTGCCCGAAACCGACCTGCTGCTGGCCGTGGATTATGCCGCCCATGAGGCAGGCTTTGCCGCCGCCAAGGCAATCACCGGCGGACAAGCCGCCCTTTGGCATCTGGACAACACCGATCCCGCCCGCCCCCGCGCCCGCAGCCTGCCCGAGGAAATCGCCCGCGTGGTTCAGGCCCGCGCTGCCAATCCGGCATGGATCGCGGGCATGCACCGCCACGGGTTTCGCGGTGCCGCCGAGATTGCCGCGACCTTGGACAACATGGCCGCCTTTGCGCATCTGGCCGATGTGGTCGGCCCCCATCTGTTTGATCTGTTCCATGATGCAACCTTGGGCGATACCGATGTCACTGGCTTTTTGCAGGCAGAAAACCCACAAGCCCTTGCCGCCCTGCGCGCCCGATTTGCGGCGCTGCAAAAGGCCGGGCTATGGCAGTCGCGCCGCAACTCCATTCTGGCGGGGATGGCCGATGGTTGACCCGATTATCCAAGGCTGGTGCCCCGGCAGCTATCGCCCGATGATGGCAGGTGACGGCTTGGTGGTGCGGGTGCGCCCGCCGCTGTCGCAGGTCTCGCCCGCGCAACTGGCCGCTTTGGCCGATCTGGCCGAAGATCACGGCACCGGCGTGATAGAGGCGACCTCACGCGCCAATCTGCAAATCCGGGGCGTGGCCGAGGCCCGCTTTGCCACGCTTTTGGCCGCACTTGACGGGCTGGGCCTGATCGCCGCCTCGGCCGAGCTGGAGGCCCGCAGCAACCTTATCCTTTCCCCCCACCGCGAGGATAGCGTGGCCGAGGATATCGCCCACACTTTGCCCAAAACCCTGATGGATCTGCCGCCCCTGCCCGCGAAATTCGGTTTTGTTATCGATACAGGCGCGATGCGGCATCTGGCCACCACCAGCGGCGACATAAGGGTGGAGGGCACCAAGGACGCGCTGATCGTGCGGGCGGACGGGGCAGCGGCGGGACGAAGGGTCACGGATGCGAACGCTGCGGTACAGGCCTGTGTTGATCTGGCGCGGTGGTTCCAAGAGACTGGCGGGGTCGGCCCTGACGGGCGAGGGCGGATGCGCCGTCATCTGGCCGCAGGGGCCGTTTTGCCCCCCGCATGGGCGAACATCCCGCCACCGCCAACCGCCGCCCAGATGCAGGCCGGATCGGGCGCGGTCGGGGCGGGCTTTGGCCTGTTTCCCGCCGCCGCCCTGCGCCAGATCGCACGTGCCACAAGCCACCCCATACGGGTTACCCCCTTCCGGCTGCTTGTGCTGCGCAAGGCCGATCTGACAGGCTTGACACATCCCGACCTTATCCTGTCGCCCGGTACGGGGCTGGCGGCGATCCACGGCTGCACAGGCGCACCCGCCTGCCCACAAGCCACCGTTCAAACCCGCACAACCGCCCGCGCGCTTGCGCCATTGTTGCCTGCGGGGAAAACACTTCATGTTTCGGGCTGTGCCAAGGGCTGTGCGCTCCAACGCCCTGCCGATTTCACCCTGGTCGGGCGGGATGGCCGCTTTGACCTTATCCGGGATGGCACGGTTGGTGCCCCCCCTTCACAATATGGCCTTGCGCCAGATCAACTTCCTCTCATCTTCGGACCCCAGAATGCCCTATAAATATGAAACCGACGGTGCCGCGATTTACCGGCAATCCTTTGCAATGATACGGGCCGAGGCCGATCTTGCACGTTTTGATGCGGATGATGAACAGGTCGCGGTGCGCATGATCCATGCCGCCGGGATGGTCGATCTGGCGGCGCATATCTGCTTTTCATCCGGGTTTTCCGCCGCCGCGCGCAAGGCTTTGGCAAACGGCGCGCCGATCTTATGCGATGCGCGTATGGTCAGCGAGGGCATCACCCGCGCGCGCCTGCCCGCCGAGAACGCTGTGATCTGCACCCTGCATGACCCCGCCACACCCGCCCTTGCCGCCAAGATGGGCACCACCAGATCCGCCGCCGCATTGGAGCTGTGGCGCCCCCATCTGGCGGGGGCCGTCGTCGCCATCGGCAATGCCCCCACCGCGTTGTTCCATCTGCTCAATATGTTTGAAGACCCCGCCTGCCCGCGCCCTGCCGCGATCATCGGCTGCCCTGTCGGCTTTGTCGGCGCGGTCGAAAGCAAAGAGGTGCTTTGGCAGGCGCAACCCACCCCCTGCTGCATCGTTGCGGGGCGTTTGGGTGGCAGTGCGATCACCGTGGCCGCCGTCAACGCCCTCGCGAGCCGTTCCGAATGAGGCCCGGCGTCATTCATGGTGTGGGCCTCGGCCCCGGTGCGGTTGATCTGCTGAGCGTGCGGGCCGACCGTCTGGTGCGCAATGCCAAACATATCGCCTTTTTCCGCAAGGCCGGTCGTGCAGGGCGCGCGCGCAAGATCGTTGAGGGCATGCTGCGCGCCGATGTCACCGAATTCGCGATGGAATATCCGGTCACAACCGAGATCCCGCTGGACGATCCGGCCTATAACGCCACGCTTTCCGCATTCTATGAGGAGTGCACCGCCCATCTGCGCGCCCTCGCCGCGACCGGTGAGGATGTCGTGGTGCTGTCCGAAGGGGACCCGTTTTTCTACGGCTCTTTCATGCATCTTTATGAACGGTTGAAGGACAGCAATCGGGTTGAGGTCGTCCCCGCGATCACCGGCATGTCGGCGGCCTGGACCGCGACGGGCCTGCCGATCACTTGGGGCGATGATATCCTGACCGTGCTGGCGGGCACCCTACCCATGGAAGACCTGATCCGTGGCATGTCGGGTGCAGATGCCATCGTGGTGATGAAAATCGGGCGCAACATCGACAAGGTGGTAGAGGCGCTGAAAACCTCGGGACGTTATGATGCTGCATGGCTGGTGGAATTCGCCAGCATGGAGGAACAGCGCGTCACCCCCCTGCGCGAGGCAACCGCACGCATCACGCCCTATTTCTCGATCATCCTTGTCCATGGTCAGGGGCGGCGACCATGACGGGCTGGTTGGTTATTGCGGGCCTCGGGCCCGGATCGGATGCGATGGTCACGCCCGAGGTCACCCAAGCCTTGGCCGAGGCCAGTGATGTCATCGGCTATATCCCCTATGTCGCGCGGATTGCACCGCGACCGGGCCTGACCCTGCACCCCACCGACAACCGCGTCGAGATGGACCGCGCCCGCCACGCCCTTGCCCTTGCGGCCGGGGGGGCGCGGGTGGTTGTGGTCAGCTCGGGCGATCCGGGGGTCTTCGCCATGGCCTCGGCTATTTTTGAGGCTGTCGAGGCCGGTGATCCGCAATGGCGCGCGCTGGATATCCGCGTGTTGCCCGGCATCACGGCGATGCTTGCGGCGGCGGCACGGGCTGGCGCGCCCTTGGGGCATGATTTTTGCACGATCAACCTGAGCGACAACCTCAAACCCTGGGCAGTGATAGAGCAACGCTTGCGCCTTGCGGTCGGGGCGGATTTCGCCATGGCCTTTTACAACCCGCGTTCGGCCAGCCGTCCCGAGGGGTTTGCCCGCACGCTGGAGCTGTTGCAACAGGCCTGCAATGATGCCCGGCCGGTGATCTTTGCCCGCGCCGTCTCTACCTCCGAAGAGGTGTTGACCGTGGTCCCCCTGCCCGAGGCGCGCCCAGAGATGGCCGATATGCGCACCATGGTGATCGTGGGTTCATCGCGCACACGGATGATTGCGCGCGACGGCGTGCCCTTTGTCTACACGCCAAGGTCGATCCCGAAATGAGCCAACCACGCCAGCACATCATCGACAGAGCTTACCTCCGCTCGCGGGGGAATGGCAGGCCGATCGATCATCAAAACCGGCAGGCCAAGCGCACGGGCGGCTGCGATCTTGGCAATGGCCCCGCTGCCGCCCGAATTTTTCGACACGATCAGGTCAATACGGTGATCGGTCAGCAAGGCCATATCCGCAGCCTCGGTAAAGGGGCCGCGCGAAATCAGGGCGTGATGATGCGGGAACGGCAAGGGCGTTTGCGGCGGATCAATCAGGCGCAACAGGTAGAAATGCTGCGGATGGGCGGCGAAATCCGCCAGATGCATACGCCCGACGGCCAGAAACACCCGCGCAGACAGGCGGTCCAGCGCGGCGACAGCGGCGGGCATATCGGGCACCACCTGCCAATTATCTTGCGGCTGCGGTTGCCAAGCGGGGCGGGTCAGGGCGACCAGCGGGATCCGGGTCACGGCACTTGCCTCGACCGCATTTGCGCTGATATTGGCGGCAAAAGGATGGGTGGCGTCGATCAGGTGGGTGATGCGGTGGGTGCGGATATACTCTGCCAACCCCTTTGCCCCCCCGAAACCGCCAACCCGCTGCGGCAAGGCCAAGGGTGCGGGGGCTGCCACCCGCCCCGCAAGGCTGACGGTGGCGGGCAGGCCCAGCGCGGCAATACGGCGACACAGGGCGGCGGCCTCAGTCGTGCCGCCGAGGATCAGAAGGTTGAGCGGCATGGTTGAAACCCCTTGGCTGACAATCATCGGACTTGGCGAAGATGGACCGGAGGGGCTGTCCCCCGCAAGCCGTGATGCGCTGACGCAGGCCAAAGTTGTGATGGGCCCACCCCGCCATCTGGCATTATTGGGCGAAACCTTGGCCAAACAGGTGGAATGGCCGGTGCCTTTTGCGGATGGGCTGCCGTTGCTGCTGGCTTTGCGCGGGCAGCGGGTGGTTGTGCTGGCCTCGGGTGATCCGTTTTGTTTTGGTGCGGGCAGCGTCATCGCCGCCCATCTTGACCGCCGCGAATGGCGCGCATTTCCTACCCCCTCGACCTTTTCCCTTGCCGCTGCACAACTTGGCTGGCGGTTGGAGGAAACGCTATGCTTGGGCTTGCACGCCGCCCCGCTGGCGCGCCTGCGCCCGCATCTGGCAAGCGGCGCGCGTGCGATTGTGCTGTTAAGGGATGGCCACGCGCCGCACGCGCTAGCCGCATGGCTTTGCGCCCAAGGGTTTGGCGAAACCCGCATGACGGTGATGGAATCCCTTGGCGGTCCAAGGCAACGGATCACGAATGCGCCCGCGCAGGCCCTACCGAACCGTGATTTCGCACACCCGCTTTGTGTCGCGCTAGAGGTTGCAGGCAACGGCCCCGCCCTGCCTCGCAGCAGCGGCATCGACGACAGCTTTTTTGAGACCGACGGCCAGATCACCAAACGCCCGATCCGCGCGCTGACCCTCTCTGTGCTGGAACCGCGTGCGGGGCTGCGGCTGTGGGATATCGGCGGCGGGTCCGGCTCTATCGCGGTTGAATGGCTTTTGACACATCCAACGACCCAAGCCGTGGCGATAGAGCCGCGTGCCGACCGTGCCGCCACCATCCGCCGCAATGCCGACCGGCTGGGCGTCGACCGTTTGCAGATCGTCGAAGGTCACGCCCCCAAGGCATTGGCCGATCTGCCCCGCCCTGATGCGGTCTTTATCGGTGGCGGGTTGTCGGATGGGATGTTGGACCATCTGACAACAACATTACCCCAAGGCACACGGCTGGTCGCCAATGCCGTCACGCTGGAATCCGAGGCATTACTGGCCTCTGCGCAGGCCCGCCTGGGCGGAACATTGCTGCGGATCGAACTGGCGCGCGCCGCGCCCTTGGGCAGCAAACGCGGCTGGAAGGCCAGCTATCCGGTCGTGCAATGGGCGGTGGTGCTATGATCATCGCGGGATTTGGGTTCAGGGCAGGTGCCAGCGCCGCAAGCCTACGCAACGCGCTGGTGCAGGCCGCAGACGGGCATAGGCCGGACTGTCTGGCCACCGCCGCGGCCAAGGCCCAATCCGCCGCGTTTCAACAGCTTGTCACCGAAACCGGCCTGCCCTTTCGCGCCGTTCCCGCCCATGATCTGGCCGCCATAAACACCCCGACCCAAAGTGCAGCCGCACAAACAAGCCATGGCACCGGCAGCGTCGCCGAGGCCGCAGCCCTTGCTGCCGCCGGCCCCCAAGCGCGACTGCTTGCACCGCGCATCATCTCAACCGACCGGCAGGCCACCTGTGCCCTTGCCATGACAGAGGACCCATGACCGTACATTTCATCGGCGCCGGCCCCGGCGCACCCGACCTGCTTACCTTACGTGGTCGCGATCTGATCGCCGCCTGTCCGGTCTGTCTTTATGCCGGATCTCTGGTCCCCGAGGCCGTTCTGGACCATTGCCCAAAAGGCGCGCGGATCGTGAACACCGCCTCCCTTGATCTGGATGCCATCATCGCAGAAATTCGCGCGGCCGATCAGGCCGGGCTTGACGTGGCGCGGCTGCATTCGGGGGATCTGTCGGTCTGGTCCGCGATGGGCGAGCAAATCCGGCGACTGCGTGCCGAGGGTATTGCCTTTACCGTCACCCCCGGCGTGCCAGCCTTTGCTGCTGCTGCTGCCGCGCTTGGGGCGGAATTGACGCTGCCGGGTGTGGCGCAATCGCTGGTCCTGACGCGCACACCGGGGCGGGCCTCCTCTATGCCGCCCAAGGAAACGCTGGTGAATTTCGCCGCCACGGGGGCCACGCTGGCGATCCACCTGTCGATCCAGAACGCAGCGCAAGTGGTGGCCGATCTTGCGCCTGACTACGGCGGGGATTGCCCCGTCGCAATCGTTTGGCGTGCAAGCTGGCCAGATCAGCGCATCATCCGCACCACCATAGCAGGGCTTGCCTCCGCAATCCCCGAAGGTGTCACCCGCACCGCGTTGATCCTTGTGGGGCCTGCCTTGGCACAAGAAGGGTTTGGCGAAAGCTGCCTTTATGCGGCGGATTATGACCGGCGTTACCGCCCGCAATCGGCAAACAGCCCTTGGGCAGAATGGACAGATGGAGATGACTGACCCCTATGACCGCAAACTTCCCGGCCTGATGATCTCGGCACCGGCTTCAGGCACAGGCAAGACCACCGTGATGCTGGGCCTGCTGCGCGCATTGGCCGAGGACGGGCTGGTGGTGCAGCCGTTCAAAAGCGGGCCGGATTATATCGACCCCGCCTTTCACCGCGCCGCCAGCGGACGGGCCTCGTTCAATTTTGATACTTGGGCGATGGACCCTGCACTGCTGGACGCGGTTTCGGCACAAGGGACGGGCGCGGATATCGCCGTGGCCGAAGGGTCGATGGGCTTGTTCGACGGGGTCGCCACACGCGGACAGACGGGCTTTGGTTCCAGCGCAGAGACGGCGCTGCGGATGGGCTGGCCTGTGATCTTGGTGATCGATGTCAGCGGACAGGCGCAATCGGCGGCGGCAACGGCGCTTGGCTTTGCGCGCTATAACCCCGACCTGCCCTTTGCGGGCGTAATCTTGAACCGTGTCGCCAGCCCCCGCCATGAGCGGCTGGCCCGCCTTGGCATGGAGGCTGCAGGCATTGAGGTGCTGGGCGCCCTGCCCCGGCGCGGTGATCTTTCCCTACCCGAGCGCCATCTGGGCCTGATCCAAGCGGTGGAGCACCCCGATCTGGAAACGGCGATTGCAGGCTATGCCACGTTCTTGCGCGCGCATGTCGATCTGGAACGGATCAAAACCTTGGCGCAGGGGCATGCGTTGGGGCAAGGCGCGCTGCCCAAACCACCGGCACAACGGATCGCCTTGGCACAGGATGCGGCGTTCTCCTTTACCTACCCGCATTTGCTGGAAGGGTGGCGCGCAGCAGGGGCCGAGATTTTGCCGTTTTCTCCCCTTGCCGATGAGGCACCGGATGCGGCGGCCGATCTGGTCTGGCTGCCCGGCGGTTATCCCGAATTGCATGCAGGGCGGTTGGCCGCAGCGGCGCAGTTTCGGGCCGGATTGCAGCACCATGCGCAAAGCCGCCCCGTGCATGGCGAGTGCGGTGGCTATATGGCATTGGGACAGGCGCTGATCGACAAGGACGGGGTGCGCCACCAGATGGCCGGTCTTTTGGGCCTTGTGACCAGCTATGAAACCCGCCGCTTTCACTTGGGCTACCGTCGCGCGGTCTTGCGCGCGGGCCTGCCCGGCTTTGCCGCCGGTCACGCCCTGCGCGGGCATGAGTTCCACTATTCCACCATTCTGGAACAACCCGACGCGCCGCTTGCCGATGTCTTTGATGCCGATGGCGGGCCGGTTACGGAAACCGGATCAATTCGTGGCCATGCCAGCGGCACCTTCTTTCACCTTATTACAGCAGAGACATCATGACCGGATTTGTCAGCATCATCGGCTCCGGCCCCGGCGACCCCGAGTTGCTTACCCTAAAAGCCGCCGACAGGTTGAAACGCGCCGATGTGGTGCTCTTTGATGATCTGGCCTCGGGTCCGATCCTTGCACTTGTGCGGCAGGGCGCGGATATGGTGGCGGTGGGCAAACGCGCGGGACGCCCCTCGCCCAAGCAAGATCACGTCAGCCGCTTGCTGGTGGATTATGCGAAAACCGGTCAGCGTGTGGTGCGGCTCAAATCCGGCGATAGCGGTTTGTTCGGCCGTCTGGAGGAAGAGCTTGTCGCCCTGAAAGCCGCAGGCATCGAATATGAGATCATCCCCGGCGTCCCCTCGGCCATCGCGGCGGCGGCGGCGGCGGGGCTGCCGCTGACGCGTCGCCTGACCGCGCGGCGGGTGCAATTTGTAACCGGCGCCGATACCAGCGGCGGCTTGCCCCCCGATCTGAATATGGCGGCCCTGGCCGATCCGGGGGCCACGACGGTGGTCTTTATGGGCAAGCGCAGCTTTCCCGCTTTGGCGGCGGCCTTGACCGCCCATGGCTTGCCCGCCGATACGCCCGCGCTTTTGGCCGAAGGGGTCAGCACCCCCGACCAGAAGCTTCAGCTTTCGACGGTTGAAGAGCTGGCACGGCAACTTGGTGAAAACACCGGCACCGCCCCCGCGCTCATTCTTTTTGGACCGCTTGCCACCGATTGCGCAAAGCTGGATTGAAACGCCGGTCACTTGGCGTCATAGTAAACCTCGAACGGTTCCCGAGAGGGATCAAAAGGGAACGGGGTGAAAAGCCCCGACTGCCCCCGCAACTGTAGGCGGATAGCGAGACTGGCAAAACCACTGGCCCCTTTGGGCCGGGAAGGGCCAGAACCGCGATGACCCGCAAGTCAGGAGACCTGCCGTTCTGAAACGCAACGCCGGAGCATCCGGCACCCATGGCCGCCGGGTGGGCGGTCCGGAGAGACTGATATGCATATCGAACCCGGCGTCGTAGATGGCGCCAAGATGGTCTTTGCCTATGCCACCGCAACCGCGGCTGCGGGCTATACCGCCAAGCTGATCGTCGATGATCTAAAAACCCATAACATTGTATCACTGGCCCTGCGGTCGGTGATCGCAATGGTCGGAACCTTTATCTTCTTTGAGGTGCTGCCCCATTTTGCCGTTGGCGTGTCAGAGGTCCACTTGATCCTAGGGACGACGCTGTTCTTGCTGCTGGGGGCGCCTGCCTCGGCCATCGGGCTGGCGGCCGGGCTTTTGGTGCAATCGCTCTTTTTTGCGCCGACCGATCTGCCGATGTATTTCGTCAATGTCACAACGCTGCTGTTCCCGCTGTTTGCGATTGATCTTCTGGCGCGGCGCGTTGTTCCGGCGCATGTGGCTTATGTCGACCTTAGCTATAGCCATGTTTTGAAAATGTCGGCGGCCTATCAGGGCGGTGTGGTGCTTTGGGTGGGTTTTTGGGCGATCTACGGTCAGGGCGTGGGGGCCGATAATCTGGCGGCCATCGGGTCCTTTGGTGCAGCCTATATGCTGGTGGTCCTGATAGAGCCGCTGGCCGATCTGGCGGTTCTGGCGGGGGCGAAATCCTTGCACGGACTGAAAGGATCACCGCTGTTGACCAACCGCCTGTATCATCAGCACAGCTAATGGATCAAGCGTTCGGGCCACAGCAAAGGCCCGGACGCGTTCAACAATGCAGACATTATTTCTTATTGGTATCGGCACCGGCAACCCTGACCATCTGACGGTCGAGGCCCGAAAAACCTTGGCCGAGGCCGATCTTATCCTGATCCCGCGCAAGGGGGCGGATCGCGCCGATCTTGCCGACCTGCGACGTCAGATTGTGGCCTCGGTCTTGGGGGCGGATGCGCCTGTGGTCGAATTTGACCTGCCCCGCCGCGACCCCGCCTTGCCCTATTTAAAGGCGGTCGAGGACTGGCACGACCGGATTGCCGCCGTTTGGGCCGCCTCCATCCCGCCTTCGGCCAAGCGGGTCGCCCTGCTGGTCTGGGGGGACCCTTCGCTTTATGACAGCACGCTGCGGATTGCCGCGCGGCTGTCGCCTGCGCCGAAAGTTCGGGTTGTTCCAGGGATCACCGCGCTGCAAGTGCTGACGGCGGCGCATGGCATTCCCCTCAACACATTGGGCGGGGATTTCACCGTGACCACCGGCCGCCGCCTGCGCGATCATGGCTGGCCCCAAGGCGCTACCACGCTGGTGGTCATGCTGGATCAGGGTGCTGCGTTCGAGGTGCTGGAGGGCAGTGCCTATCATATCTGGTGGGGGGCCTATCTGGGCATGGCGAACCAGCTGCTCCATGCCGGTAGGCTGGATGAGGTTGGCGCCGAGATACGCTCCATGCGGCAGGCCGCACGGGCGGCGCATGGCTGGATCATGGATATCTATTTGCTACGCAGGGTTGATGCCTGAGCCAATCGGGGTGTAGCGGTGTTTGTCATCCAACCAGATGCCGTTCCACCGCTGGCCGGAGGTAAAGCCGCCAAGCCCGAAATCTGTCGTCAACAGCTTGGCAGGGCCAGAGGTCACCATCGCATACGCCCGTGCCGGATCAATTCCGACCTCGTCGATCATCACCGACAGCGCGCGTGAGAAATCAAGATCCGCGCCCGCCAAAGTACCATCCTCAAGCCGCAAATCGCCGTTCTCTCGCAACACCCGCCGCCCGTTAAGGGTGAACTCCGTGATATCCGATCCGGCGGTGGCCATCGCGTCCGTCACCAGAAAAATCGCCGCAGGCCCCTGTTTGGCAGCCAGCGCCAAACGCATCGCGGCGGGATGCACATGAATACCATCAGCAATCATCCCCGCTGAAACCGCCCCGGCTTGCAGGGCCGCCCCGACCAACCCCGGCTCTCGGTTGCCAAGCTGGCTCATGGCATTGAAAAGATGGGTGACACAGCGCGCGCCCGCCGCAAAGGCAGCCTCAGCCTCGTCAAAGCTGCAATCGGTATGACCGATTGAGACGATAACGCCCGCCCCGCTCAGCCGTGCGATCTGTGCGGTGCTGACGGATTCGGGCGCGACCGTGATCATCACATTGGGCAAGCGTTGCGCCGCATCGCACAGGAAATCCTCGTCTGCCTGCTCCATCTTTCGGATCAGCGCAGGGTCATGCGCCCCTTTGCGCGCCAGCGACAGATGCGGTCCCTCAAGGTGGATGCCGATGATCCCCGAAACTCCTTTCCGGATCGCCGCTTCAACCGCGTCGACGGCGGCGCGGGTGCGCTCGACCGTATCGGTGATCAGGGTCGGCAGCAGCGCCCGCGTGCCTGTTGTGGCATGTGCCTGTGCGATTACAGCCAGACCTTCGGCCGAAGTTTGGCTGTTGAACATCACCCCGCCGCCGCCATTGACCTGAAGATCAACAAAGCCCGGCATCAATGTGCCACCCGCAAGCGTGATGCGTTGAAACCCCGCCGGAATATCCCCCTCAGGCAGGATAGCGCGGAAAACCTCGCCCTCCAGTAAGATCGCCATGCCCGGTTGCAGACCGCTGCCGTCAAAAATATCCGCCCCGATATAGGCGCGCTGTGTCATAGTGTTTCCGTTACTTTTTGAAGGTGGCGCGGGGCGTCGGGATTGATCCCGCGCGCACGGGCGAGTTGCTCCACCATCGCATAAAATGACAGGATCAGTGAAATCGGATCGGTCAGCGGATGGGCCGTACGGGCACAAGGCAGGGCGGTGGCTTGACTGGCTTTATCCGAGGTCACAAAGACCGCAGCGCCTTTTGCCGCCATCGCATCGGCCACGCCGACCACAGATTGCTCTGCCGCGTCGGCCGAGACAAAGGCCAGCACCGGAAAGCCGCGATCCACAATCGAGACCGGACCGTGCAGCACCTCGGCCGAGGAAAAGGATTCCGCGTGAAGCTGGCAGGTTTCCTTGAACTTCAGGGCCGCCTCGCTGGAAATCGCATAGGCAGGGCCGCGCCCCAAACAATAAAGCGACGGCCGCGCGGCGATCTGGTTGCCAAGCGCGCTCCAATCCATCGTCACCGCTTGGGACAGCACCTCTGGCAAGCCATGGAGGGCCGCCAACAAGGCCCGATCCTTGCGCCATTCCGCCAGCAGCCAAGCAAGTGAGACGATAGAGGTGACGAATGTCTTGGTCGCCGCCACGCTTTGCTCGGCGCCCGCATGAAGTTGCAGCGTATGGGTGCTGGCCTTGGCAAGCGCGCTGTCAGGATGGTTGGTCAGGGCAAAGGACAATGCCCCGCCCGCAGTTGCCATTTCGGCCATGCGCACAATATCAGGGCTTTTGCCCGATTGCGATACCGCCAGACAGGCCCCCCCTTGCAGGGTCAGCTTGCGCCCGTAGATGGAGGCCACAGATGGCCCGACCGAGGCCACGGGAATACCCGCCTCCATCTCACAGATATACTTGAAATAGGTAGCGGCATGGTCCGACGACCCCCGCGCGACAGAAATGATAAACTTTGGATCGCAGGCCGCCAAGGCGCGCGCGCCCGCCGCCATACCGGATTTTCCCTGTATCAAAAGGCTTTCAACCGCATCGGGAATTTCAAGGATTTCCCGACGCATATGGGTTTGATGGGGCATGCTCACTCCTTTGCCAACCGAAGCGTTTCCATGTTCTGATGGGCCTGACGCGCCAAAAACAACGCACCGTCAAGGGCGGTGCCAAGCGGGGCGACCAAACGGTCACGAAACCGGGTTTCGAGATAGGGCGCATAGTGCGGGCCAATTCCGCCTGACAAGCAAAACGGGCCTGATTGCCCCGCCGAGGCCGCCGCGAAACAGCTGTTCAAATAGGCCGCACCTTGCCGCATCAAATCGCTGGCGGTTTCATCCCCGACTTTGGCCGCCTCCACGATTTGGGGGGCGAATGTCGCGTAATCAGCTGGCAGGGCCGCACTCGCAAAATCAACAAGCGTGGTCGGCACGTCCCCGAATTGCGCCATGATTGCGCGCGTCAGGGGGCTTTGCGCCGCCAACCCGTCATGCGCCAGCAGGCAGCGCATCAAAGCGCCCCGTCCCAACCATGCACCCGAGGCCTGATCCGACAGATCAAAGCCCCAACCGCAAAAATACCGATGGGTCTGTGCAAAGCGTGCGGCGACCAAAGTGCCGGTCCCAACCGCCGCCAAAACGCCGTCACCCTGCCCCAAGGCCCCCGCAAAGGAGGTTGGCCGGTCATCCGTCACAACGGCCCGCGTGAAAGGCAAAACCGCCCGAAACCGTGCCGCGTCAGCCTCTTGCATAATGCCGGCCAGCCCGAGGTGAATGGCACAGCACCGCAGCTGCGCGGGCAGCAGCCCCACGCTTTCTGCCGCACAGGTAATGGCCGCCATCACATTGGCCCTTGCCTGATCCGGATCGGTGGAAAAATTTGCGGGACCGGCCTTTGCCGTTGCAAGCACGGAACCGTCAAGCGTCGCAAGCCCGGCCCGGCAGCCCGTGCCACCGCCATCAACCCCGATGACGCAACCGTTTTCCACAATACCCATAAGATACCTCTAGCATATCCATTTGCCCGCAAAAGAGAAATCCCCGCAAGTCACCCCAATAGCTATTGCTTCGATACTGCCGCGTAAATCGCCAAATATACAGAGTGGTTCGTCGACCGTCAGAGTGGCCGACCTTTTCCGGCATTGCCATTTCGGCCGCCAACTGTCGACGCGGGTATAGTTATGCCAAGCAGATTTTCGAAATCAAAAACATACGTTCAAAATCAATAAGTTGAAGACACCCCCAAATAAGCACGTGTCAAATGCACAGCCACTTTTGCCAAGGGTGCGGGTATAGTTTTGCGCCGGAAATCGGGGTAAGTTTTGCCATAATGAGCACAAAAAAAGACCGCCCCGAAGGGCGGCCTGAGTTTCTCGATATTGGCTTGGCTTAAAGGTCTTTTCGTCGGAATACTTTTGCTTGGAGCGACTTAAACTCCATGATCGGTTCAATACCCGCCTTGCTCAATTTTAGGCCCATTGTTCTCGTAACAATGCCATGCTCGGCAGCGAGATCCTGAAGCTTGACGTATTTCTCGCAAAACCGTTCCACCTCTTCTTTGGCGTAACAATACCGGACCGTGCCACGCGCGTTGGTAATGGTGGAAGCATTGAGGAACAGCTCCCCGTCCGTGTCACGGTTTACACGAAGGAGATCAATTGCCAGAAGCTTCAGGCCAATTAGATCAGACACGTTTTTTGGCGACAGCCCATGTCCAGCCACTTCTGCTTCAGACACCATCCGCACATTTTCAGGATCAACAAAGACTGACTTAAACCGCAGTTCTTCCGCTCCGGTCTCGACCCGAGGCAGTCGTCCTGCGAGCACAAGAGCAACGATATCCGCGACAGGCACACGGGCTATTTCAGACGCAGCAATAACGTCAGCCATACCATCGCCTGCTGAGGCCACAGGTTGCCCCGCGCGCCTGAACCGAGCAAGAAAATCGTCAAGATCATCATTCGCGACATTCGACAATAAGCCGCCTATTATCGACGGGTCGTTCCCGAGCTTGTTCAAGATACCATTTTTGACCATCATCTGTGCCTGCGTACGGTTACAGTTCAGATAATCTGGTATCTTTTTAATGGGAGTAGAATTTGTAATCCGATGTGCCAGTGCTTCGCCGTCATCTGCATTAAAAGTTCTTCTGCTTTCGAACTCAGCAGGGTTCCCTCCCGCAAGCAGCCCCGTAAGAACCAAAGCTCTATTGAGTGTCTTCCGGTGAACCCCGCTCACCTTGGATAACGTAGTCACCGTATGCCGTTTCCGTTGTAGCACAGTGGCTCCGAACAGGACCGTACCTGGTTCGACGGGCATATGATCGATAATAAAATCCCGCACGACATCCTTGATCGGACCCGGATCTTGCTTTGACGTGTTGAACTGGAGCCATTTATAAACCCCACCCAATGCTGACTGTGGGCCACCCCAGCGTTTTTCGACCGTCGCTTTTTGCACAATCTCTTCCAGCAACTGGTAAATGCCTTCGGCCCCCTGAGATACAGCTTCCATGCCAACTGAGCCCGCTTCGTCCCATTGCTGAATTGTCAGATCGTCGATGTCGGTATGGGCCCCATGGACGCGGTAGACGCCCAGCATTTCACAAGCACGCGCCGCTTGATCGATACGCTGTGCATCCATCCCGCCGGGCCCTACTGCGCCCAACAACCTGCCCCCAACATACATCTGAAGTGGCGAAACGCTTGCGGCCTCCGCGACGGCAACTTGATCAGAAAGTTCCTGATCTGATGGCGCGACCTTATCCATGTTCTGGAATCTCTCAAAGTACCCAAGGTTCTTCCGCCGGGTGAGGTAAATACCATGGCGTGGACACATGCGGACAGGATCCAACATCCACGAAAAGCGCCCTACCCTGTCGCCATGTGCCTCCTCTGTAGCATCATCAAGTAAGCACGCTGGGCAATAAGTTGTGAAGCCGCGGGTAATGAACGTGGAACCGAAGATTTCACCGTTGTAGGTCAATAGCCGTTCGCCAGCTTTCTGGGTACCACATCTCAAGATTTGCGTTTCTGAAACGCCTGTCAACTTTGACAGGCGTTCCACGGCATAATCGCTAAGGTCCATCACATCGAGCTGACTGATCCGCATCAATTCCAGAAAATCTGCGCAGGTCAGGCCAGTGTGAAAACGGGCGACACGGCCACACCAGGAAACGGTCGTTTCATCGGCATATGGAGCCAAGATGGGAAGCATGTGCACGATCTCAAACCTTCTCCAGCTTTTTCTTTTGTCGCTTTGTACGCGCCTCGTCGTATTCCTCCGCTCCCGCTTCGAGCGGGATGGAAAGCCAGTGATCGCTAAGAAAGACATTGGCACTCGGATCGCAACCTTCCTGCATAGCCCAGGCTTCGGCAAAATGATCAATAGTGAGGATCTTATCGTCCTCCCACAGCGCACATTCGATGGCATTGATGATCGTATCTATACCACGCCCGAAGCGGTGACGGCTTGCGGTAATCAAGCGCGCCATAACATCGGCATTGACGCGAGCCTTGATTGAGACCTCTTCGCAATAGTACTCAACCAGAGAGATCAAACCAAATTCGTCAACGCCATGCTGAAGGTTAGAAGGCACTATCTTTGTAAATCGTCGCGAAACCTGGGGATCTAATGCGGCTACCTCTGCCAAGCGTTCTGTCCCACTCAAAATGGGAATGACCGCATGTTCGCCCTGCATCAGGGATTTGATCATCCGCAAAGAGGTTTCAGTATCACTGGCAGAACGCGCCATGATGAGATCCTGTGCTTCATCTAACCAAAGGACACGAATCCCGGCAACACTCAGGCGCTGACTAACCGTCTTCCAGATGAACCATAATTTCGCGTTTTGCGTTACAGTGTCCACGCCCAAAGCGGCGAGGATCGCCAAGCCAACGCTTTTCAATGTTGCGGGGCTCGGCACCTGAATTTCAAGGTACCGCGGCGCACCCGTATCAGGATTATGTGCCAAAAACGGTGCTTCCTGAAGCATGGTGCGCACCGCGGTTGTTTTGCCGCCACCTGGCTTTTCAATGAGGATTACGCCTCGAGTTTCCTGCCCCGCGGTGTAGCGGCAAGGTACTGAGGTCATTTCCCCCGAGCTATCGACTTCGAACAAACGATAGAGATGTTTCTTTAGCTCGCGATCGCGTTCGGATGGAATATGGATTTCGCGCAGTTTCTGGATTTGCGCAGCGGTTGAGGTTGTAAACTCCATGGTTATGCTCCCGTTAGTTCCCATCTTCCATATCAGCGTCCCATTGTTCCAACGGGGTTCGGCCACCAAGACCCTCGTGCGGCGAGTTGTGATAAATATCGACAACCCAGCGCACCAAGACGAAAGCAACATCTTCCGCATTCAGACAAGCTCTTTTCTCGGATTTATAATCCCCTCGCTCAATAGAATTCGAGAAGGTGCGCCCCACCAAACGTGGCATTAAATCGGTGCTTAATGTGCCAAAAATACGCTCACCCGTCCCGCGCATACCGGGAACACCTGCGTGTGTTCGTAATGTTGCGACACGCAGATCGAGACAGCAATTGGTGAACGCCTCAGACTTAAAGGCTGGGCCGTTGTCTGTGACGGTAATCCCCCCCGAAAGTAAGGGGCTGCGGAAGTAGAATTTTCTCGGCAAGATGAACGAGGAGATTTTGAATGAAAATGACCAGATATAGCGAACCCCAGATCCTTGCGATCCTGCGCCAAGCCGAAGGTGGTGTGCCGGTGGCCGAGCTTTGCCGTGAACATGGCATGAGCAATGCGTCGTTTTACAAATGGCGTGCGAAGTATGGTGGCATGGATGCATCCATGGTCAGCCAGATGAAAGCCATGGAGGAAGAGAACCGCAGGCTGAAGCGGATGTATGCAGATCTGAGCATGCAGGCGGACTTATTGAAGGAAGCCCTCGGAAAAAAGTAACGGGGCCATCTCAGCGCCGCGAGATGGCCGAAACGGCGGTAGAGCGACGGGGCGTCAGCATCGCGCTGGCGTGCCGGGCCTTCGAGGTCAGCGAGACCTGCTATCGTTACAGCCCGAAGCTGAAAGACGAGAACGAGGTGATCGCCGATCTGCTGACAGGGCTGACGGATGCGCGCAAGACTTGGGGATTTGGCCTGTGTTTCCTGCATTTGCGCAACGTGAAGGGGCATCCGTGGAACCACAAGCGGGTCTACCGGATCTACTGTGAGCTGGAACTGAACCTGCGCATCAAGCCGCGCAAGCGGCTGAAACGGGAGAAGCCTGACGTTCTGGCGGTCCCGAACAGACCGAATGTGACCTGGTCCATGGACTTCATGGCGGATCGCCTCGGCGACGGCAGGGCTTTTCGGCTTTTGAATGTGTTGGACGACTTCAACCGCGAAGGGCTGGGGATCGAGGTTGATTTCTCGCTCCCTGCCGAACGGGTCATCCGCAGCCTTGATCGCATTATCGAATGGCGCGGAAAACCGGGCACGATCAGGGTCGACAATGGGCCGGAATATATCAGCGAAACACTGAGAAAATGGGCTGAGAAACATAGTGTTACGATCCAGCACATCCAACCCGGACAGCCCCAGCAGAACGCCTATGTCGAGCGCTACAACCGGACGGTTCGGCATGAATGGCTGGATCAATACATCATCGAAAGCATCGAGGAGGCTCAGGATCAGGCCACACAATGGCTCTGGACATATAACAACGACCGCCCGAACATGGGCATCGGCGGCATCACACCCGCTATGAAACTGAAAATGGCCGCGTAAGTTCTACAGATGCACCCCGTTAAAAAGGGGGCGATTACCCTATGAAACGGTGCAAGTAGATAGTTTGGTTGCCCAGATTGAAATGGTAAAAGCCGGTATGGGCCTCGCCATCCTGCCAAAGGCAAGCATTTCAACGCTCATTTCCTCCGGCCACCTGACAGAGATAAATGTCCAAAAGAAAACATGCAGTGTTATTTATAGAATTTACGGTCGCCAAAGCGAGCTTTCATCTTCCTTGAAAGGCATCGTCGACGTTATCAAGGATATCTGCAATTTTGAAAAACATGGCCAATATATAGCTGAACGCAAACCTCTCAGCAAAAAAATCGTAACTTCGGCTGCATCCTGAAACGTTAGCTTTTCATGCCAACGAACTTTCCAAATCTGGAAAGGTTGAATTTGGTATCAACAAAGCTGTCAGCTCTGCCAAATAGCACGTCAGACAGGACAGATGCGGACACCGCGGCATGAGTCAGGCCCAGATGATGATGGCCGAAGTTATATAGGAGGCCCGGATGCCGTCGTGCCCGCCCGATTGCAGGTAACGAGTCTGGCAGCATCGGCCGGTTTCCCAACCAGCGGCTGGCTCCGGAACGGTTGAGATCAGAGAAGACCTGTTTCGCATGTTCAAACAAAAGGTCGGCGCGCTTTTCGTTTAGTGGTGTCTTTTCCGAAGCAAATTCGGACGTACCCGCCAGACGCAAGCCCTTGTTCATGGGCGTCGCGATAAGACCATGCTCGGCGACCGCGACTGGCCTTGAAAGCGATACGCCTGATTGCGGCAACATGAGGTGATACCCGCGCTCCGATTGGAGAGGCATTGTATACCCAAGGGGCCGCAGCAACCGGTCGGACTGATAGCCCGCTGCAACAACAACATTGGCGGCATCGAACGCGCCCGCACCCGTAGAAACGGTCCAGCCATGATCGCTGCGTGTCAGCTTATCGGCCTTTGCTGCGATTATTTCTCCGCCACGGCTCTCAATTGCCTGTGCGAACCGGCACCCTAGCGCAAATGGATCGACGCAGTGACCATTCCCGCTAAAAAACAGACCCCCGCTAATCTGCCCGTCAACGGCAGGTTCCAGAGATTTAACCTGCTCTGCTGTCAACACTTCGACTTGAACACCAGAGGATCGCAGAAACCCGGTTTCGCGAATGGCAGCTGCGAACGTCCGTTCGTCTGAGTAGACAAAAATACTACCCCGGGCCTGGAAAAAGGAGGCGCATTCGGCAGCCTCCAAAAGCGGTGTGTAGGCCAGCAATGCACGCTCATTGAGGTAGCGCAAACCCTGAGTAACGGCCACGCGGCATTGAGGCATCAAGGCCCGAAGCAGGCGAATCCCCCAAGGGATCATGCGGGGTAAATACAATGGCTCCACCGCGAGGGGCCCCTTCGAAGATGCCATAAGATATGGAAGACGACGCAAAACCGCAGGAGAAACCACGCTTTCAACACGGTTACCCTCTCGTGGTTAAACAAGCGTTCAAGCGCGACTTCAAACACCGTCGAATGGTGAAGCGCCCGCAGTGCCCAAGAACGCGTCGGGAAACACTTTGCTACTTTCGGCAATGCACTGGCGCGTAGCTCGCTTAATGAGGCTAGTTTCAAGTCGTATAAAAACAAGCGATATTTAATGATGTAATCACATCAACAAAAGTAATGCTGCCGTTGGTCAGCAAATACGTTCGAGCGGAATTTATATAAGAATCATAAAGCAAGCTGCCCGGTTGTGTCGGGCCGCTTCACGCGGGCATGACCCGTCTTTACGGCAAGTATGCCTGAATATTTTTCAAACTGCGCAACACGAAGCTGGATCGCGAATGTCGGATACCAGGCACCTTGTACAACTTCTTTCTCAAGAACTCTTCGTAGCCACGGGTGCCTTGCACCGCCACTTTAATCAGGTAGTCGTATTCCCCTGTGGTCAAGTGAACCTCAAGGACTTCGGGCATTTGTTGCATCTTTTGCCCGAAGATCTCCAATGTCTCGTCATCATGCCGATCCAGGACAATTTCGATCAGAACGATCTCTGAGGCACCCAATTTTTCTTGATCGAAAATTGCATGGTAGCCGGAGATAACCCCTTTTTGTTCCAATCGACGGAACCGTTGCCAGCACGGGCTTGGTGACAAACCTACCTCTTGTGCAAGCTGCGCATTTGAAATCCTCCCGTCTCGCGCCAACACCTTGAGAATCCTGCGGTCCATCTCGTCCATTACCAAGGCCTTGCTCACCGAATGAATCTCCCTCACTCTTGCCAGATCAAAGAATAATATTTCTGTATATCAAACATGGGTAGCGTAAAATGAAAACCTCTTCTTCAAATTAAATACTATCATGCTGTCAGGTTGGAGGATCTGAATGGACATAAATTTTCACTGCAAGCACCCGCTGAACACTGTCGCGCGCGTAATGGACATCGCCCGACGGATGGACATTGATTTCGACCAACTGACCATGCGCCGAAAAGAATGCGGTCAGTTCGCAGTCAATTTCGCCCTAAGAACAGGCGATCAAACCGTCCGCGACAAGTTTTTCACACAGCTCCGTCAATGCCACGACCTGACACAGGACAAGTATGATGTTTGAAGAAGTACCCCCCCATTTAAAAGTCCCCGAACCTGCCCTCCGTAAAGGCGACAGCCCCGACTTCACCCATGTCCAGATCCCCCACGCCGGAGAGGTTAGACGGCCGGAACCGGACTCGAACCCCGAAGACATGCGCGACCTTGCATTTACAATCCTTCGGGTCCTGAACAGCGAGGGAGAGGCCGTCGGGCCGTGGGCCGGCTCTTTGTCTGACGAAGCGCTAAAGGAAGGCCTGCGCCATATGATGACCCTGCGTGCCTATGATGCGCGCATGCAAACGGCACAACGGCAGGGCAAAACCTCCTTTTATATGCAGCACTTGGGGGAGGAAGCTATTTCATGCGCCTTCCAAAAGGCACTCCGTCAGGGGGATATGAATTTCCCGACCTATCGGCAGGCGGGACTTCTGGTTGCTGCCGGCTATCCGATGGTCAAGATGATGTGTCAGGTCTACTCGAACGAGCAGGACCCCGTGCGCGGCCGTCAGCTTCCTGTTTTTTACAGCTCCAAGGAACACGGGTTCTTCTCGATCTCGGGGAACCTTGCGACGCAATATGTGCAAGCTGTTGGCTGGGCCATGGCCGCAGCCATCAAGGGCGAACGCAAGCTGTCGGCGGCATGGATCGGGGACGGTTCAACCGCAGAAAGCGATTTCCACGCGGCACTCGTCTTTGCCTCGACCTATAATCCGCCGGTCATTCTGAATGTCGTCAACAACCAATGGGCCATTTCCACCTTCCAAGGTATTGCACGTGGTGGCGTTGGCACATTTGCGGCCCGTGCGCATGGTTTCGGTTTGCCTGCACTAAGGGTGGACGGGAATGACTATCTTGCGGTTCATGCCGCGGCAACCTGGGCGGTGGAGCGCGCACGACGCAATCTGGGGCCGACCCTGATAGAATATGTGACCTACCGTGCAGGCGGTCATTCCACATCGGATGACCCCACAGCCTACCGCCCCAAAGAAGAGGGCAAAGCCTGGCCATTGGGCGACCCTATTCTGAGGTTGAAAACCCATCTCATTCAAAAAGGGCTCTGGAGCGAGGAACGCCACAAACAGGCCGAAGCCGAAGTGATGGATGAGGTGATCGCCGCGCAAAAAGAAGCTGAGGCAATCGGCACCTTGCATTCAGGCAGCCGCCCCAGCCCTCGCGATATGTTTGAAGACGTATACGCAGAGATGCCCCCTCATCTGATACGCCAACGCCACGAGGTAGGATACTAACATGGCCCGTATGACAATGATCGAAGCCATTCGCGATGCCCACGCGGTTGCGATGGAACGAGACCCTGATGTGGTCGTGATGGGCGAGGACGTCGGCTATTTTGGCGGTGTTTTCCGCTGCACAGCCGGATTGCAAAGCCGTTTTGGCGTTCAACGCTGCTTTGACACGCCCATCTCCGAACTCGGCATCGTCGGCACCGCAGTCGGGATGGCCGCTTTCGGCCTTAAACCCGTCGTCGAGATTCAGTTCGCCGACTATATGTATCCGGCCTATGACCAGATCGTAAGCGAGGCGGCACGGCTGCGATATCGCTCGGCAGGGGAATTCACTTGCCCAATAGTGGTGCGAATGCCGACGGGCGGCGGCATCTATGGCGCGCAAACCCACAGCCAAAGCCCGGAATCGCTATTTACCCATGTGGCCGGTTTGAAAACCGTTGTGCCGTCAAACCCACGCGATGCCAAAGGCTTGTTGCTTGCGGCAATTGCCGACCCCGATCCGGTCATTTTTCTAGAGCCGAAGCGGCTTTATAACGGTCCCTTCAACGGGCATTTCGACCGCCCCTCCGAAAGCTGGGCCAAGCATGAAATGGGCGATGTAGAAGAGGGGTATTACGAAACTCCGCTAGGCAAGGCTGCGGTCCTGCGCGAAGGCAGCGCCGTGACGTTGTTGACCTATGGCACGATGGTGCATGTGGCGCTGGCCGCTGTCGAGGAATCCGGCAAAGACGTCGAGGTGATCGATCTGCGCACATTGGTACCGCTCGACCTAGAGACGATCATCACATCGGTCACCAAAACAGGGCGCTGCATCGTTTTGCATGAAGCAACCTTGACGTCCGGTTTTGGAGCAGAGCTGACCGCGCTTGTGCAAAGCGATTGTTTCTACAGCCTCGAGGCGCCGGTCTTGCGGGTTGCCGGCTGGGACACACCCTATCCTCACGCCCAGGAATGGGATTATTTCCCGGGCCCCGAGCGTGTGAAACGGGCAATCACCAAAGTCATGGAGGGCTAAAAATTGACAGAACAGACCTATAAGTTGCCTGACATCGGCGAAGGGATTGCGGAGGCCGAAGTCAGTGATTGGCTGGTGAAAGTCGGCGATCTAATCCGCGAGGATGACATTATTTGCGAGGTCACGACCGACAAGGCAACAGTGGAAATTCCTGCTGCCATTGGTGGTAAAGTTGTATGGCTTGGCTGCAAGGCCGGGGACATCTTGGCAATCGGCAGCGATCTGATCAAGATCGACAGCGACGAAACCGTTGCCACCTCGACACCGGCCGATCCTGCGCCAGCCCCGCCTGTTTCCGCCCCGGCCGAACCTGCTGCCCCCGCCCCGAAAGCCAAGGCAGAACCTGCCGCTCCGCCCCCCGCGCGCAGACCGGCCCGCTCTGACGCTTTGCCGATAGTGCGCAATGCCGCAGGTCGCCCACTCGCATCCCCCGCAGTAAGGGGCAGGGCACGCGAATTGGGCATTGACCTGCGGCAACTAAGAGGGAGCGGCAAAGCCGGGCGCATCGAGCACGAAGACCTGACAGACTTTATAAACCACGGCCCCGATCTTAGTGCGCTTAAGGGCCCTACACGCCGCATGGGCACCGAGGACATACGGGTCACAGGTGTGCGCCGCAAAATCGCCGAACGTATGGCACAGGCGAAACAGCAGGTCCCTCATTTTTCAATCATTGAGGAAGTCGACGTCGAAGCCCTAGAGGAATTGCGCGCCAAGCTGAACGCCCGGTTCGGTGCCGATCGTGGTCGCCTGACAATCCTGCCGTTCTTGCTGCGCGCCTTGGCCGAAACAGTGGTCGACCATCCGGAAATCAATGCCCATTACGATGCCAAAGAGGGGGTTATTACCCGCTTTGATGCTTTGCATTGCGGTATTGCCACGCAAACAGATGGTGGCCTTATGGTGCCTGTCGTCCCCCACGCCGAAGCCTTGAACCTTTGGGCCACAGCCCGCGAAATCAAACGCCTTTCTGACGCCGCCCGCAGCCGCAAGATCGGACCGGAAAGCTTATCTGGCTCTACCATGACGGTCACCTCCCTTGGCAAACTTGGGGCTTTGGCAACAACGCCGATCATCAACCAACCCGAGGTGGCCATCGTCGGTGTCAACAAGATTGACGTGCGACCCGTCTGGGATGGGCGAACCTTTATCCCGCGACAGATGATGAACCTGTCGTGCAGCTTCGACCACCGTGTTGTGGATGGATGGGCTGCCGCGGAATTTGTGGCCAAGCTGAAATCCTTATTGGAAACCCCTGCAATGCTATTCATGGAGTTGGGCGATGATTGAACTTAAATGCTCGCTATTGGTCATCGGCGGCGGCCCTGGTGGTTATGTCTGTGCATCGCGCGCCGCGCGCCTAGGGGTTGATACCATCCTTGTAGAGGGCAAGCGCGTCGGGGGCACATGTCTCAACGTTGGCTGCATTCCATCCAAGGCACTGATCCATGCTGCCGACCTTTATCACAACGCGGCCCTTCAAGCCAAAGAGGGCCTACAGGGCATAACTGTCTCGGAACCGAAGCTGGATTTCGGCAAAACGCAAGACTGGTCGCAAGGCATCGTAGACCGGCTTTGCACCGGCGTGAGCGGCCTGCTTGAGCGTAGCAATGTCAAAAGCGTGAAGGGCTGGGCGCGGTTTCGGGATGGCAAAACCGTCGAGATCCAAAGCGAGACGGGCCCGATGTTGGTGACGGCCGAGAACATCGTGATTGCCACGGGTGCCCGCCCTGCGGAATTGAGCGGGTTCCCCTTTGGTGGCCGCATACTCGATTCAACTGCGGCCCTTGCTTTGGATACGCCACCCAAAAGGCTGGCCGTGATTGGCGGCGGGTATATCGGGCTGGAACTGGGAACGGCCTTTGCGAAACTTGGAAGCCAAGTGACCGTGATCGAGGCGGGCGAGCGTATTTTGATGCAATACGACGACAAGCTGACACGCGGCGTGAAACGTCGGCTTGAAACGCTTGGCATCGATCTGAAGCTGTCCACAAAACTGGCGAGCTGGGACAATGACAAGAGCATTCTGGGGCTTACCACTGCGGATGGGGCCGAAACGCTGGAAACCGATGCCGTTCTGATTACCGTCGGGCGGACACCCTGCACCGATGGGCTTGGCCTAGAAGAGCTGAGCTTGCGCCATGATGGCGCTTTCATCGAGATTGATGACCATTGCCTTACCTCTATGCGCGGCGTCTATGCCATCGGGGATGTGACGCCGGGGCCAATGCTGGCCCACCGTGCCATGGCCCAGGGTGAAATCGTCGCTGACATTGTCGCGGGCACCGCCAATGCTTGGGACAAGGCCTGTGTGCCCGCCGTTTGCTTTACCGACCCCGAGATTGCCACAGCAGGCCTGTTGCCGTCAGAGGTACCCGAAGGTGTCGCCACAAAGGTAAGCGAATTTCCGTTTCGTGCCAACGGCCGCGCCATGACGCTGGATGATACCGAAGGTTTTGTGCGGATCGTGGCGCGCGAGTCCGACCATGTCATCTTAGGGATTCAGGCTACGGGCTCTGGTGTCTCCGAACTTGTGTCGGGGTTTGCGCTGGCTATTGAATCGGGCTTGCGCGCCGAGGATCTGGCCGGAACAATCCACGCCCATCCCACCCTCAGTGAGGCGCTTCAAGAAGCCGCGCTGTCGATATCCAGCATGGCAAACCACGGCTAGTCCGCATCCCGCTCCGCCTCACGCATTGTTCAAAAATGCATATTCCGAACAATGCGTGAGGCGGAGTGATAATCCCGGCAGGTACCAAACGCCCTTCCCAGAAAGCCTTTGACCCGCCGAACAAGCACAGCTGCCAGCACCACCTCTTTTAAGCCAAGACTAGAATCCGTAGAACTTTACAGCATTATCCCAAAGAATTTGCCGCTTTAGACTTTGAGTTTTGGCTACAGCCTCAAGCGGGTTCAGCATCGAAATAGCAGGCGGTCGTACCGCCTCGGTAGCCTGCGGCCAATCCGACCCCCAAACAATGCGCTCAGGAAACATCTCTACCAATTGCAGCGCCGTATCGCGAAAGCCCTTATCAGCCTGTCCGCCAGGCACGCCCCGCAAATATTCCCCGCTAAGCTTTACCCAACCACGCCCAGAATTGCAGAGATCGCAAACCAGCTCAAAAGCGACCCTATGGTGAGCGATATACACCAGCGGATCTCGTATCTGATGGACCAAGGCCCGGACACGGATGGCTCGGCCGCCTGCTGCGATCAGAGAAGGGCACCTTTGCCGCCGCGTTCATCTTTGAAGACGGCGGTAAAATCTATGGTGATCAACACGAGACGTGGGTGATTGAGCAAAGCCCAAAAGCTGATGAGGTCGTGCATGGTTTAGGCGGGACACCCGCCGCCGAAAGCCGGGATTACGAGCCTTCAATCTGAGGTTACCCAATTCAGTGTTGGACTGTCGGCTTGACCCGGAAATTGGCCCCAAGCCCGCAATCGCCCCCCATGGGATCAGCCGTTGCCCCGAGATCAGACGCCCTATTCCGAATATCAAGCCTTTCGAATATCGGATTAGTCTTTCAATACAGATGTTGGACCACTGGAAAACTGGGCCGGTTTTTGAAGTATCCCGCTGCGGCAGGACCACTCGACACAGGTATCGACGCTCTCGGCCTCCACGATCGGATATCCTTGCGCACGGCCTCCGGCAGATCAGCGATACGGCCAAGCTGCGTCGCCACGTAGTGCCGCAAGCTGTGGAACACCTTGCCCTCCGGATTACCGTTGAGCCGGGTCTGAACCAGCTTGCGGAAGCGGTAATCGAGCTGACCTCCGAACCCCGAGCCCTTGCGGGGCCGCAGGTCGAGGAAGAGATCGGCTTGCGGCCCGTGCCGGGCGATCTGGCGGGCGGCGTGGTCAATGAGCCCGAGATCCACCAGCTGCGGATGCAGAGGCAGGTCGCGTTTGGCCGTGAGCGACTTGAGCCCGCGATTGGCGTTCGGCGCGATGATCAGCGCGGGCAGCCGGAATTCGCCCTTGAAGTGCCGCCCCAGGCGCAGGGTGACCAACAGGTAGTGCAGCACCTCGAGCGGCGGGAATTCGTGTTCATTGATGACCTTGTTGTAGCGGAACATTTCCTCTGCGCTGGAGCCCGGCCAGTCAAAATGCTCGACCGCCCATTGGACGAAGACGCGCTTGAACGCTTTCGTCTTGGTCAGGCCTATGGACCCATGTTTCTGGGTATATTGCAGCGTCAGCAGCGCCGCGCGCAGGAGCGGTGAGTGCACAAGGTCGGGATGGTCATTGGACAGGGGGTGGAATGTGATCATGCCCGATGCTGCCACGGGGTTTTCCGCGGGGCCAGGAGACCTCGGCCGATGGCACGAGAACGGAAGAGACATGCATGCGAAAGGGAGGTGCCAAATGCATCGCCTCTTGCCGTGTCTTCCGACCATGCCACAGGCGGGCAGCGGGAACATTTCTTCGCCATGATCCGGGCTCTGGCCCGCGAAGCCGCCAGAGCCGATCACGAAACAGGCCTAGATAATACACCTGACTCGAAGCATTCTACCAATTAAGCTACATTTCAGAAGTGGATATTCCCATGACACAACCTCTTCGTGCCGTAATCTATGCCCGTTTTTCCACTGACATGCAGCGCGATGCATCAATTGACGACCAGATCCGCTCTTGCCGTGAGCATGCCAAGCGGCAGGGTTTAAACGTGATTGAAGTCTATTCCGACAAAGCGATCTCTGGCGCGAGCCTGATGCGCAGTGGCATTCAAAAATTATTGCGAGACGCACAAGGCAACGTCTTTGATGTTGTCTCATCAGAAGCACTTGATCGCTTGTCGCGCAATCAAGCTGATATCGCCGCGATCTTCCAAAAACTGCAGTTTCGAGGCATCATGATCGAGACAGTAAGCGAAGCCATGATTTCCGAGATGCACATCGGCCTGAAAGGCACGATGAACTCCCTATTCATCAAAGACCTCGCCATCAAAACCCATCGTGGCCTCAAAGGGCGTGCCCTCGCCGGTAAATCAGCGGGCGGCAAGGCCTTCGGCTATCAAAATGTCATTCACTATGATGCCAGCGGTGAGCCGATCAGGGGTGACCGCAAGATTGATCCTATCGAGGCAGACGTGGTGCGGCGCATCTTCACTGATTACGCGGCAGGCCTTTCCCCGCGCAAGATTGCGGAAAAATTGAACGAGGGCGGCATCACTGGCCCAACGGGGCGTGGCTGGGGCACATCAACCCTGCACGGCAACCGTGAGCGCGGCACCGGCATTCTGAACAACGAGCTCTACATCGGACGGCAGATCTGGAACAGACTGGCTTATGTGAAAGACCCCGACACTGGCAAGCGCGTGTCTCGGCTCAATCCAGAGGCCGACTGGGTAATCACCGACGTTCCGGACCTGCGGATCATCGACGATGCACTTTGGGACGCGGTAAGAGCCAGACAAGGGGCCATGAAGGTAAAGAACTCAGACGTTCCAATCTGGGACAGGCGCAGGCCCCGGACCCTGTTCTCTGGCTTGATGGCCTGTGGGTGCTGCGGCGGCGGGTTCTCGAAGGTAAACAAAAATAGCTTTGGCTGCTCGATAGCCCGCAACAAAGGCAAGGCATATTGCACTAATATGGCTATGATCTCACAGGTCGAACTGGAGGAGCTTGTCCTCAAAGCCCTGCAAGACAACCTGATGGATGAAGATGCCCTGAAGGTGTTCTGCGAAGAATACGCCAAGGAGCGCAACCGCCTGCAAGCGACAGCATCGCAAAATCGTAGTGCGTTGGAAAAGGAGCTGGCGAAGACAAAGGCAGACCACGCAAAGCTGGTCGATGCCATCATCGCAGGCGTTCCCGCCGAGCAGGTGAAGGACAAGATGATCGCGCTGGATGCCCGCCGGATCGAGCTTGAGGCGCAGATGGAACGCGATCCGGCCCCGTCGCCCATCCGGCTACACCCGAAACTGGCAGAGACCTACCGCGACAAGGTCGCTACGCTGATCCGGCAACTTCAGGAACCCGACGGTATGCTGGAGGCAAAGGGAGCATTGCGCGGCCTGATCGACCGCATCGTGCTTCAGCCTACCAAACCCGACGGCAAACTCGCAATTCATCTCGAAGGCGCTTTGGCGCAGCTTCTGATCCTGAGTCTGGGGTCCAAAGGCAATCAAGGCCCGAGAAGTAAATCTCAGGCCATTGATAACATTGACGAATTAGTGTTGGTTGCGGGGAGGCCGCAACCGCCGCAATCTACCTGATCTGCGCAGCTTCGTTTGAAGAAGTTGATCTGAGAAGAATCTCTAGGCCATTTTTTTTCGCAATGCCCAAGTTAAAATATTCAGCTATACTGATAAATTACTGACAGCACCTTGAAAATGTTAACATACCTAAGCTCATTTGGGGGCGGCTGCTTTGTGACACGGGTCCTACGAGAGTACACATGACTGTGGAGAAATCCTAGACCAGCGGCCAGTCACGCAGCCCAGAAGCCTATTCTTTCGTCCCAAACCCCTTTGGTGCGCGGACGTCAAGATCAACAGGCAGGCCCGCGTCTTGCAATAGGTCGACGGCCATAGACTCTGCATTCGGGCCAGCGTTCACTATCTGCCGCCAGATGTCGCAAACATCAGATACAATTCGGGGCTCTGATACAGCGCGTGCCGTATGAAGCCAGACAGACAGCCCGTCGCTACTGTCATACTCGCGTGTTTTGCGCAGGGCGGCGATTTTTGTCTGCGTTTTAGAGACAAAACGCGAGACCTCTCTAGGCGTCCAGTCGATCATGCCGTACAAATTCTGCCCTTGGGCAAGATATGTGGCTGCCCAAAACGTAGTAAACGCGGCGTGACTTTCCAAAAAATGCGATTTTGCTTCGGCCAGCTTGTTGGAGAGCGCGTTGGCCGCATCAACGAGTGCCGCAGTGGCTTTTTCTTGCTTCCAGGCGTTAAACATAGTGTCCTCCTACCCCCTTTATGACGGAAATAGCAAAAAAGGGAAATTGCATTCCCGAACAGCCATATCTAATGGGGTCAAGGCTTGGGCGCGGATTCGTAAATGGATTGCTAAGGGCATGTGGATGTACCCTATCGTGCGGTCGGGAAAAGTGGATCGAACACCCGACGTTTAAAATCGCACCCCCGCGCGTTTCGCCACCTCATCCGCAATGACGCCCCTGCATAATAAAGTCTTGGTCGTGGCTGTTCGCAACATCCCAGTGTCGGCCGCAGTAAATACTAATGCAAATCCCGGACCACAGGTCTCCGCAATATCTTGCCATACTTAAGGGGGCAGGCCCTGTCAGCGGGCGAAAACAGGGATGCAATCTGCGGTCGCCTTGCTGGAGCACCCTCGGGGGGGGGGGGGGAACGCACAGTATCACCAGTCTCGACGAGAACATGAACCGAACTGTGAGCTTGCAGGCTCGACATGACATGCTCGCAATTCGAAGCACAGCCACGGCAATCCGATGTTATTTTCCCCATACTGACCCAGATCTGTGCGGGATCTTCATTGTCGAAGGTGAAAGCTGCCTGGTTGCCTGTAGGGCTGCGGCCGCCGAGCATGAAGTTGATGCCTGAGTTCGCAGATAAATCACCCCCTCGTTACAGGTAACGTAAATCTGGTTTCCAAGACCATGTGAAACTAAACTTTCAGAGACATCCTGCCCTATCCAGACACCCACATGCTACCTCAACCACAAGCACACGCGGGTAGCCTTAACAGCAACCGTATTGTTTTGACTTTGACGATCAATGAGACAAAAATCTAACTTTGATCAGGTGTTTGAACGTTGCAGCGCGATGCCGCCTCAGCAAGCAAAATCGCAGCCTCAATACAATCGATTATTGGTATACCGTGCCGTTGCGTTAGTTCTGGCCCTCGGCCGGTCAGCCCGCCAGACCCCAGACCCCAGACCCCAGACCCCAGAATGATTGCGCCAGCACCGTCGACGGCTCGTGCAATCTCAATAGTCTCATCCAATCGAGAATTAGCCCCTGTGTCACCCGAAGCCGCCGAAGCAACGCCAATGCCCGCTGCACGGATTGTACACTGATCTTGCGCCCCCAGCCGTTCGATTAAAGAGCGACTGCCCGGCACCATGGGCTCAACGCCAACAACGTGTCCTTTGTGTTGCGGGTCATCGTCTGGCTGATCTGAATCAATGCAAGTCTTATCTACCCGGTCTATCCAGAGTAATCATATTTGGAGGTCAACATGTACAAGCATATCCTTGTTGCCGTCGGTTTTGACGACGAGCATGATCCGGAGCAGTCCCTTCAGGCGGCAAGTATACTCGCCGACAAGGGTGCTCGCGTTTCCATCCTTCACGTACAAGAGGAAGTTCCGAACTTTGCTATTACTTACATGCCTGAGGGCTACGGTGAAAAGCTGAAGGTCGCGATAAAGGATCGGCTTGATGCGTTGGCGTCGCGGTTTGAAACGGGAACTGGTATCCTTCTTGAGGGGCATTCCGGCCGGACAATTCTCGACTGGGCTAAGGCGAACTCAGTCGATTGCATCGTCATCGCATCGCATCGGCCGGGTCTGCAGGATTATCTGCTCGGCAGTACCGCTGGCCGGGTTGTACGTCATGCGCAATGCTCTGTTCACGTCGTTCGATAACCGACGCTACAATGCAGATTATTACAGATTACTTCACCGGCATCGCCAAGTTGTTAAGGCGTATTTTTGAAAGGTCATGTAGGCTGACTTCAAGCCACAATCTCCACGGCATAATCGGCCCACAGGCAGAAAACATCTGCCCTTGCATGACGGTATAAAGTTACTGAGAGGCGGAAGCTTTGTGCCTGTCTGGGCGACTTGAACCTTTTCTCGTCGTCGCGGGGGCCTGTGACCGCCCTCAATTCTGTTGTTGAGGCCCTTCTGAGCCAGATGATCGGCGTCCGGTGCTTGATGAGCAACCGGCTTGATGTAGCTGCGTAATTTGACGGTAATGACAACCCTTGGTTGGCAGAATTGTGCGATCAGCCTTGCCATGAAGCGCGTGGCGGCTTTGGCATTTCGGCGCGTCTGAACGAAAACATCGATCACGTCGCCGTTGGCGTCTACTGCGCGCCAGAGCCAATGCTTCACGCCATTGATCGGAACACGACCCTCTCGCACATGCAGGCAAGCGCTGCCGGGCAGCGCCATCATCGAGATGCCACTTGTCATTCGGCCGTGGCCGGTCGCGGCGGATGCAATGAGCCCCGAAACGATTGACCCAGAGACGGACTGCTTCCCGGCTGACAATCAGGCCACGTTCGGCAAGCAGATCCTCGGCATCCGCAGTCCTCAGCGCGAACCGATGGTACGCCCAGGCCGCGTAACCGATGATTTTACCGGGGTGACGAAACCCCTTAAGGCGTAGCATTGTGCCCGGTGATTTCATGCGCCACCGTCTAGCCAATCCAGTAGGACTGAGCAACTTGGCAATGCCTTCATAACCGCTCGCCAGGTTTTAGGCATGCAACTCGCTTGCGGTTCACCGGAGAGAGGTCGCTGTGTGAAAGGTTTGAAAACAAGTTCCTCCGTTTTCTTATCACTTCGAGCGGCCGGAAGTATTCATTAGGCCGTTACAAAACCTTCACCTCGCCGTCATGAAACGCCCCAACAGTGCGCGCGAAAGCTATCACTTTGGGGAAACAAGAATGTCACTAAAACTACTCGGCATGACGTCAGTCATTGCGATCACCGCGACGGGTGCTGCGGCTGAAATGAACTTCAACCGCATCAGCAACTTTGCGACATTTGCCAATAACCAAGACGCGTCAGCGGAGTCATCCGCCGAGATCATCAGCGCTTCAGGCGACGGCATGACGCTGGTTTATTCTGACAGCCCGCTCGGCGTCATCGGGTTGATCGACATCACGGATCCCACCGCACCCTTGGCGAAAGGCAATATCGACGTTGGCGGCGAACCGACGGCCGTGTCCGTTTTGGGCAATATCGCCATGGTTGGTGTGAACACATCGGAAAGCTACACAGCACCATCGGGGATGTTGAAGGCTTTCGACCTGACAACCATGGAAGAAGTATCCGCCTGCGATCTCGGCGGTCAGCCAGACAGCACCGCGACCGCACCCGATGGCAGCTTTATCGCCGTTGCGATTGAAAATGAACGTGACGAAGATTTGGGCGAAGGCGGCCTTGGTCAAATGCCGGGTGGTTATGTTGTAACCATCGGCATCGAAAACGGCGTCCCAGCGTGTGACAGTATGGTGCAGATAGACGTCAATGGCCTGGCCGACATCGGCCCTAATGATCCTGAGCCAGAGTTTGTGGATGTGAACGCCGCGGGTGAAATCGTCGTAACGATGCAAGAAAACAACCACATCGTGGTCATGACCCAGACAGGGGAGATTCTAAACCACTTCTCAGCCGGATCTGTCGATCTCACTGAGATTGACACAACGGATGAGCGCGGCGCGCTGTTGTTCACCCAAACCCAAGAAGGCCGCCTGCGTGAACCGGATGGCGTCCAGTGGATCGACACGGATCACTTCGCTATCGCAAATGAAGGCGATATGGACGGCGGCGCACGTGGTTGGACCATTTTCAACAAAGACGGCACCGAAATTTTTGAAGCAGGCAACAGCTTTGAGCATGCCATCGTCCAGATTGGCCACTACCCCGACAAACGCTCAGACGCCAAAGGCGCAGAGCCCGAGGGCATGGAATTCGCCATTTTCAACGACATACCCTATGCTTTTATCCTAGCCGAGCGCGCCTCAGTAGTTGGTGTTTATGACGTCACGGATCCCAGCGCACCGGTCCTCACGCAAATGCTCCCGTCCGGGATTGCACCTGAAGGTGCCATCGCGATCCCGTCGCGCGGCCTGTTCGTCACAGCCAACGAAGCAGATCTGATCGAGGATGGCGGCATTCGTAGTCACGTCATGATCTATGAATACCAAGACGCACCCGCTGCCTATCCGCAACTTACATCTGCGGGTGCGGATGAATTGATCGGCTGGGGCGCAATTTCAGGCATGGTCGCGGGTGAGGACGGCATTGTCTACGCCATCAACGACAGCTTTTACAGCTACCAACCGACGATCTTCACCATCGACACCACTGTGAAACCTGCACAGATCACCAATGCCATGCCCGTCACGCGCGGCGGCTTTGCGGCGCAAAAGCTTGACCTCGAAGGCATCACACGAGACGGCGAAGGTGGCTTCTGGCTGGCCTCAGAAGGTCGCACTGATCGGATGACCCCACATGGAATTTACCACGTCAACAGCGACGGTGAAATTGACAAAGAGATCAGCCTGCCTGTGGAGCTTCTCGCGGTCGAACGCCGGTTCGGGATTGAGGGCATCACACTTATCAACGGAACGCTTTGGATGGCAGTTCAGCGTGAATGGGCAGACGATCCTGCCAATCACGTAAAGCTGGTTGCCTATGACATTGAAACAAGTGAATGGGGCGCGGTTTTGTATCCAACAGCTGCGGCTGATACGGGCTGGGTCGGGCTGTCTGAAATCGTAGCCTACGCAGGTGACGTCTATGTCATCGAGCGTGATAACCAGATCGGCGACAATGCCGCGATCAAAATGGTCTATCGCATTTCCGGCGACCAGATGGTTCCAGCACTCCTTGGCAGCGAATTGCCTATTGTGAGCAAAGAAGCCGTTTACGATCTGATCCCCGACCTACAGGCTGGCAACGGCTATGTCGTGGACAAAGTCGAAGGTCTGGCGATTTTTGCAGATGGCGCAGCTTGGGCCAGCACGGATAACGACGGCGTCGATGACAGCTCAGGCGAAACCTTTTTTTGGTCAATTGGCACCTTCTAAACCAACTTGGCCTTAACAACGCGGTGCGCAGGAATGACTGCGCACCGTTTTCGTTTTGAAGGCTGCGTATATCGAAGATTTGATCCCACATTCCTCCGTTGCCGAGCGCCCCCACAGCAACCATCTACTTCCTATACCTGACACTTTTTGCGGGGTTTGCAGTCGATCGAAATTGGACATTGATCTATGGGGAGGCATGGACCGGTTTGTCCCGCAAACTGTTGATCCGCAGATAACCTGATTTCGCAGGAGCAGCGAATGTCCCCTTCGGTGGGCCGCATTGCAGCATAGCAACAGTAGAGCGGCAGTAGAGTGAATGGCATGCCCCCACTGAAGTTCTCTAATCGCATTGGTCAAGTTCTTTGATTGATGCCTTAGCACGCGCCGGGTTCATGGTTCAGGCCAAAGCAAAGGGCCATCTGCACGATATCCACTGGCCGACAGGGCGTTGCGCAGCAATGGCCCGAGAGGCTGGCAGGCTGAAACCCGTGTCGACGCTGAGGCTGCATTCGACTACTTCGTCGCGACATATGGTGTGAAATACGACAAGGCCGTCGCCAAATTGACCAAAGACCGCGACGTGCTACTGGCGTTCTATGATTTTCCTGCTGAGCATTGGAAACACATCAAAACTACCAACCCAATCGAAAGCACCTTCGCCACGGTTCGGCATCGCACCGGCAAAACCAAAGGATGCCTCAGCCGCAAAACGGGCCTTGTCATGGCGTTCAAGCTGATGCTGTCAGCCCAGACCAAATGACACAAACTCGACGGCGCAAACCGTATGCCTGAGATCATCCAGGGGATTGAATTCAAGGACGGTATGGTAATCGCCCCCTTTTTAACGGGGTGCATCTGTAGAACTTACGCGGCCATTTTCAGTTTCATAGCGGGTGTGATGCCGCCGATGCCCATGTTCGGGCGGTCGTTGTTATATGTCCAGAGCCATTGTGTGGCCTGATCCTGAGCCTCCTCGATGCTTTCGATGATGTATTGATCCAGCCATTCATGCCGAACCGTCCGGTTGTAGCGCTCGACATAGGCGTTCTGCTGGGGCTGTCCGGGTTGGATGTGCTGGATCGTAACACTATGTTTCTCAGCCCATTTTCTCAGTGTTTCGCTGATATATTCCGGCCCATTGTCGACCCTGATCGTGCCCGGTTTTCCGCGCCATTCGATAATGCGATCAAGGCTGCGGATGACCCGTTCGGCAGGGAGCGAGAAATCAACCTCGATCCCCAGCCCTTCGCGGTTGAAGTCGTCCAACACATTCAAAAGCCGAAAAGCCCTGCCGTCGCCGAGGCGATCCGCCATGAAGTCCATGGACCAGGTCACATTCGGTCTGTTCGGGACCGCCAGAACGTCAGGCTTCTCCCGTTTCAGCCGCTTGCGCGGCTTGATGCGCAGGTTCAGTTCCAGCTCACAGTAGATCCGGTAGACCCGCTTGTGGTTCCACGGATGCCCCTTCACGTTGCGCAAATGCAGGAAACACAGGCCAAATCCCCAAGTCTTGCGCGCATCCGTCAGCCCTGTCAGCAGATCGGCGATCACCTCGTTCTCGTCTTTCAGCTTCGGGCTGTAACGATAGCAGGTCTCGCTGACCTCGAAGGCCCGGCACGCCAGCGCGATGCTGACGCCCCGTCGCTCTACCGCCGTTTCGGCCATCTCGCGGCGCTGAGATGGCCCCGTTACTTTTTTCCGAGGGCTTCCTTCAATAAGTCCGCCTGCATGCTCAGATCTGCATACATCCGCTTCAGCCTGCGGTTCTCTTCCTCCATGGCTTTCATCTGGCTGACCATGGATGCATCCATGCCACCATACTTCGCACGCCATTTGTAAAACGACGCATTGCTCATGCCATGTTCACGGCAAAGCTCGGCCACCGGCACACCACCTTCGGCTTGGCGCAGGATCGCAAGGATCTGGGGTTCGCTATATCTGGTCATTTTCATTCAAAATCTCCTCGTTCATCTTGCCGAGAAAATTCTACTTCCGCAGCCCCTTACTTTCGGGGGGGATTACCCCCCCTCGCGGGCGCTTTCGTAATTCCCCACATCGCGGATCCCGATCCTGCCGCTGGCATCGCCCGGCGCGCATCGCGCTTAACCGCCCTGCCCCAAATGAAAGCCACAACATGGACCTGGTCTTTGCACCGAGCCAGATCGAGACTTGGCCGCTTGACCGGCTGCGCCCTTACGCCCGCAATGCCAAAATCCACGGCACCGATCAGGTGGCCAAGATCGCGGCCAGCATGGCGAAGTTTGGCTGGACCGTGCCCTGCATGGTAGCCGACGATGGCGAGTTGATCGCGGGGCATGGCCGGGTGCTGGCGGCCGCCATGCTCGGGCTGAAGGACGTGCCGGTGATCCGGCTCAGCCATCTCGACGAGGCCGAGCGCCGCGCCTATCGCATCGCCGATAACAAGCTGACCGAGTTGGGCGAATGGGACGAGGCGATGCTGCGCGACGAAATCGCGGGCTTGCTGGCCGAGGATTTCGACCTGTCGCTGCTGGGTATCACTGACGAGGATCTGGATGCCCTGCTGCGCGATCCGGATCAAGCGGAAGGCGGCGCGGTCGAGGGCGAAGATGACATCCCCGAACCGCCGGTCACGCCGGTGTCGGTGGAGGGCGATCTCTGGCAGCTCGGATCACCAATGAGACCGTCCGTGTTCCCGCCGTGGATGTGATCCATGTGATGGACCCGGTCGAAGCAGGCCAGTTGCGCGGCGTGTCACGTTTTGCCGCTGCCATCGTGAAACTGTTCACGCTGGACCTCTACGACGATGCAGAGCTGGAGCGCAAAAAGATCGCTGCTATGTTCGCTATGTTCATCACTTCACCCGCCCCGGAAACGCCGCTGGACCCGACCGACGAGGATCTGGAGGTTGAGCCTGGCCAAGTGGTACGGCTGGATCCCGGCGAGGATATCTCGACGCCCGCCACCCCGGATTCCGGCGGCACCTACGAGCCATTCCAATACCGAACCCTGCTGCAAATCGCAGCCGCACTCGGCATCCCCTATGGCTATCTGACCGGCGACACCGCCAAGGGCAATTTCTCCAACACGAGGATTTCCCTGATCGAATTCCGCCGCCGCATCTCGGCCTGGCAGCATGGCGTGCTGGTGTTCCAGCTGTGTCGTGCGGTTTGGGCCCGATGGATGGATGTAGCGGTGCTGTCCGGTGCTATTGATTTTCCCGGTTATGACAGCCAGCGGCGGCAATATCAGTCCTGCACATGGTTGCCGACAAAATGGGACTGGATCGACCCGATGAAGGACGCCTCCGCCGAGATCCTGCAGATCGAGTCCGGGCTGAAATCTCGCACGCAGGCCATCTCTGAACGTGGCTATGACGCCGAACAGGTCGACCGCGAAATTGCTGCCGAGCGCAAACGCGAATTGGCGCTGGGCCTCGACTTCCGCCGTCCGGGATCCCCGGCGCAGGGACCGGGTGCTGCAAGTAGCAAAGACGGCAAGCCTGACGACAACGCAGACGACAATGCGCCGGATGACGCTGCAGACAAATCCGACCCGAAGGATGAACCGTGATGCACCACGCGCAGATCGCCCAGCGCGCCTTCAACACGCCCCTGATGGTGGACCCAGCCAAGGCGCTGGCGTTCCTGTCCGGGCTGGGGCCACGCATCACCGGGCAGGAGGTCACCTTCCAAGGGCTGGAGGCGGTGGCAGAAGACCAAGCTGCAGCTGCCCTCCCGGCCCGCGCTTCGCTGTTCGGCAATGATCTCGCCCAGCGTCACCAGCGCAACGGCAGCCAACCCTACCCGGTGGTCGACGGCATTGCCGTGATCGAAATCGCGGGCACACTTGTGCACCGTGGCGCCTGGATCGGGCAATCTTCGGGCCTGACGTCTTACGAGGGCATCGCGGCACAATTGCAGGCGGCTATCGCGGATCCCGGCGTGCGTGGGATTGCGCTGGATATCGACAGCTTTGGAGGTGAGGTCGCCGGGGCCTTCGATCTGGCGGATCGCATCCGTGCCGCCCGAGCGCAAAAGCCGGTCCACGCCTTCATCGCTGAACACGCCCTGTCAGCTGGCTACGTTCTGGCGTCTCAGGCGGACCGCATCATTCTACCGCGCACCGGGGCGGTCGGCAGCATCGGCGTGGTCGCCCTGCACACCGACATGAGCGGCGCGCTGGATCAAAAGGGCATCGCCGTCACGCTGATCCATGCGGGCGTGCACAAAATTGACGCCAATCCCTACCAGCCCCTGCCCGAGGCCGTGCATAACCAGATGCAGCGTGAACTGGAGGTCGTCCGCTTCCTCTTTGCAGAAACCGTCGCCGCAGGTCGTGGGGATCGCCTCAGCCAAGCGGCGGCACTTGCCACAGAAGCAGCTGTGTTCCGCGGCGCCGATGCCATTGCCGTCGGTCTTGCCGATGAACTTGCGGATCCCGTCACCGCCTTCCGCGCTTTCGCTGCCGCCCCGCGCGACACCACTTCCTCCAACAGAAAGGGTCCAACGATGACCACCACGCCCGCCGACACCCCGAACTCAGCACCACTTGCCGCAGCACCAATCGCAACCGAACCGACCATCGCTGCGAGCGCGATCACCTCAGACGCCACCACGATGACTGTCGACGCCGTGCGCGCCGAGGCGGCCGAGGTGGCGCAAGTCTGTGCTCAGGCCGCCCGACTGGGTGTGTCCATCGACGCTGCCGACGCGGTATCACGCGGGTTGAAGCCCGAAGCCTTGCGCGCGCGCGTGCTGGCCGACCTTGCCGCCCGCAGTGATGCTGCTGGCATTGTCGCGACCGCCCCGGCAGCGGCGGTCGCCAAAGACAGCCCGATCATTGCCGCCGCCAAAAAAGCTGCGACCGACGCCAAGCGTTGATCCAGCGCCCACGTCGCAACCCACAATAACATGGAGACTGACCAATGCCCGTCCTGACGGAACCGCCCAGCATGGGCGATGTCCTCAAATATGAGCTCAACCCGAACTACACCCGCGAGGTCGTAACCCTTCTGGTGGGCATGCCCTACCCGGTCGGCGCAGTGCTCGGAAAAATTACCGCCAGCGGCAAATACAAGTTGGCGACCAGTGGTGGCGCTGATGGTGCGCAGACCGCCAACGCGGTCCTCCTTTATGCCGTCGATGCCACGCTCGCCGACGCCAACGGTATTGTTCTCGCACGCGGCCCCTCGATCGTGTCGCGCGCTGGCCTCCGGACCATCACTGCCGCCGTCACGGATGGGCTCGACCACCGTCTGACGATCTCCTCAAACCTTGGTGAGCCGGTTCCGCTTGGCACAAAAGTGCATTTCCTGACGCTGGTGCGTTCTGACGCTGACCGGGTGGAGATCAGGCATGGGGCTGTGGCGAGCGAAGTGACTCTGCCGGTCGTGGAGGTTCTGGGGTGAGGCCCGGTCATCTTCTGAAGGGACGCGGCACACAGCGCCGCCGCTTCCGAATCGAACCTTCATGGACAGCGTGGCTAACGGCAGGTTCGAGCCCTGATTGACGGATGCTGCGTGATGTATGGATGTCAGCTATCATAAGAGCGCCAAAAAGGATCATTTTTAGAATGATCACTGCAACAGCATACGCTCATTTACTTGATAAATTTACGAAAACCTGAACAACACCTATTAAACACTATAAATTTAGACAACGAAGAAAACTTACTTACCCGCGCTAGAAACTAATTTGTATCTTTTTACTTAAAGTTGTGCACTACTAATAAGATCGTTCACAATGAAAGATTCATGGAGAGAATTATGAAAGAAGGATTTAAACCTGTTGAAATTCATCTGACAGAAATTGCAAATTTTGATATGCCCAAAGAAGTCCGAGAACGACTAACGTCGGATATGCTGGCGGGAAAAGGGTATGAGGCGTGCCACGTTATAATTCAGAAACAGACCGGTATATGGATCCCTGAACTGGAACAGGTTTTCAAAGACTTGGACAAGCTGCTAGGTCTCCCCTCCCCCAAAGGAGCTTAACTTGAACAAGCCTTCGCAGCTACTGTTACAGAAGCTGCGAACACCTACCGTATTTGAGCGTGAACATTCCATGCTAGATTCACAACTTCGTGGCTGTGTCGAATGTTTGGATTTGTCAGATAATTGCACAAATAAAAAGTTCTGGCTCTTAACGAATGGAGGCTTCGAATCAATTAATGATCCGAAGTGGGAAATTAACTCTGAGAATTCTGTGATGTCCGCTTTGAATATGCTTCATGGGCAAGTTGCTCTAAATGGCATCTCTTCTTTGCTGGAATTGTGCGTTGACCATGTAGTAATTTTTAGGAGCACCGCGAGAAATTCATTCTACCACCCACAGCTTCCAAGAGTAATTTTCATAAACATCGAACAGCAAAGCGGTCCATATCATATCTTGGAGGAACTAGTTCATCAAGCAGGGCATGCCACTGTAGATTCAATAAGTAGAAACTGCTCTTTGTATGTGGACGCAAGAACCGCGTCATCTTTCTCTGTCGATCATCATGACCGCACGCCCGAAGAAATGGGAACTGTTGTTAGGTTTCACTCGTTTGTTACATTGTCATTGGTGTGCGAAACACTGTCTCTTTTGGAAAAGCCTAAGGATGCAAGTAATGCTGCTCTCATGACCGGAAGGCTTTCTTATGCGTTTCACAAACTGGCCTACGATCTTCAATTTTTTATTGGCGCTATGGAGCTTTTGAAGAAGGACGGATTACTCTTTTTCAGAGGTTCATTCGAGTTGTATAATAGTATTCTAAGAACCCATGAGAATAGAATTTCAGAATGCGAGATGCGCGATCAGCCATATGTTTTCAACGAAGAAATTTTCTTAGGACACAACGCATTGATGCTCTAAAAATCCTAAGGTAGATCGTTGCCTATGTTGCGATAATACTCTCCCCGTCTTTTTAACATAATTTTTCTGTGCGGTTTTCGATAGTGCCCCTTCCAAAAAGGGCCCATTTTGAACGTTCCAAAATTGAAATTTTTTAGACGGGCTGCACAGTTTAAAACTTTGCAGTCCGTCTCAGATCAGTTCACGTTTATGGCCAGCCAATTTTTCATAAGCTCAATTTCGCCAACCTGTGCGTCCATGATTTCCTTGGCAAGCTTGATCATTTCGGGATCATCGCCATGGTCCAGCAAGACCTGCGCCATGTCTATTGCACCTTGGTGATGCGCAATCATGCCACAAGCAAACGCAACATCGGGATCTTCATTCATCATGCCTTTTTCCATGGCAGGCATGGTAATCATCATCTTGCGCATGTTTTTCTGAACATGTTCAGGGGAGGTGCTGAGGTCAACGCTATCAGACCCCGTCATTCCATCACTATGGCCCATGGCTGAATGGTCCATTTCACCCATTTCGGTAGATGTGATACAATGCTCAGGAAGCTGGAATTCGGCATCTTGAGCAAAAGCGGGGAGCGAAAATGCTGCCGCTGCGAGCGCTGTTGCAAGGGATAAGTTCACAAAGTTCATCTTGATTTTTCCTTGGGGTTTGAATGCAAAGTGGGCGCAGATGCGAACCCAACAAGGTAATAGCTAAGCCTTCCAGTAAGTGGAGGGTCAAATGCTAGCGGATCACAGTTTCGAGAGCATCCAGGCCGCCATACCAATCAACATCAAGTTCTCGGTCAATGACACAAAGCCAAGTGGTACATTTCTGTCACCACCATCCATTTGACTATATTGTTGATTTTTGCGCCACACACAGTTCCAAAAAGGACCATTTGATTAACGGCTCACCGAAGCGGACCTTGGAGCACATTGAATCAAGGTCCCAAAAGTCCGCACTGCCGCCCTTGGGCACCACCGCAGCGAAGGCCCGCTCCCGCCCTTCCAGCCGAACAAACCTTAATCGACCGAAGCGACCGGCAATACGCGCGCCTGCACAGGCCGTGCTCGGGCGGGAACCAATTGCCGACCGGTGCGTTTAATCCGTGGTGACCAATAACGGGCTCCAGAATAGGAGACCACATCTCGATATCCTCAAATCTTCGAAATCGATTAACTGTCCTCGACAATTTTGGAACTGACCCCGGCTCGCTGAGTGCGGACACTTATATTCCGGATAACTTCCCCAAGAACGGCCCGCTCGTCGTTGTGCTGCATGGCAGCACCTAGTCGGCGGAAAGCTATGATGTCGGCTCGGGTTGGTCTACGCTTGCCGACGAATACGGGGTAGCGCTCTTGTTTCCAGGCCAAAGACTGGCCAACAACCTCCTTGGCAGTTTCAACTGGTTTAAAACTGGGGACAGCCACCGCGGCGGCGGCGAACCACTCTCTAACCGTCATTGCGATGACCATTCATCACCGCTCCGGCGCGGCTATGGTAATATCGACCTTGCGAGCTGTTATACTGGGGGTTCTCAGCCCTGTTGCGTTCACGTTTGTGCTTGCAGTTCTGCTAGAACCCTTGGGGGCAGTCCTATCGTTCTTCCTAGCACTCATTGCTGGTGTTCTCGCCACCGCTGGGTTGATTAACGTGCAACGGACTGGCGCCAGCGCCTAACTCTGACGCAACCTCTGGTCGTGCCCCGTTTTAGTTCCTGTCTCTTTCGAGCAATGTTTGCTATGAAAGTGATTAAGAATGGCACCGAGATACACAGACGCGTTTCGGCGTGATGCAGTGCGGTTACAAGTCGCCTACCACGACCGTAAGTTTCATCAGATTTGGGCGTGGGTCTTTCGACTTTGAACAAATGGGTTCAGAAGCATCCGTTGGCTGGAAGGCGTGTTTACACGCCGAGAAGGGGGCAGCGGATGAGCGATCGTCATTCTCAAGGGGGCTGATTTGAGGAAATTGATGGATGAGGGCCTAGAGGTGAAGGTCACCAAAGGATTCCGGTTGGTAGATCACCTTCTCGATGCGGATCCGGCGCGTGCGATCTCTGACCACCCAATCGATAGCGTCGCCTTCCTGATAGCCCAAAAATCGCCGTACCGACATCGGAGAGAACTGAGAGCTTTCCCGCACCGCAATCCGTCAGTGCGTCCGTCACCCCGTCTCGACGCGCAAATTCAACAATGTTAGTCGTTTCCATGGTGGTGTATCTCCTTTGGTTGGGCTGCTGTCTCTCAACAACAAAGCAACCAGATACGCCGCCAACCTTCAAACCGCCCAAACACCAGATTCAGTCACAGCTCCTCAATGAGCGGTCGCAGATCATTTGGGTAAAGGACCGGCTGGTGCTCAGTCGTGGCGACTACGTTTCGAAAATGTTAATGGATCATGACTGGTGGCAAAGCCGAAACGCGTCATAGATCGCGGTGTGGATGTTCCGGCTGGCCTGAGCATCGCCAATTCGGTGCAGCTCGTACCCTAATTGCCCGCGAGGCTGCGGCGTGTTCGCGATCAGCGACTTGATATCGGTAACGCCGCCATTCCCGGCCACCTCGCGCAACGCGTTGAACAACTCGTTGTCCGGGACCGTTCCCATATCGACGATTACCTGATCGACCGTCAGTTCGGTGTGTTGACGCGTCAGTTCATTGATAAGCGTCGCGACCAGCTTATTTGACCCACGCGCAATGGAAACCAACCGCATGTCCGTATAGGGGCGCAAGTCCATGCGGGCGAATTCGGTTTTCCAGCGCGTGACCTCGGCATAGGTTAGATCTTGAGCCAAACCGCCGTCGATGGTGGCAAACGTCACCTCGGATCCGGCCTGCTGCGCCATCTGAGCCGCAAGCGGCGCGGGATGCCGCCCTGTGCCGTCCCAGACCAGCACCGATTGGGCGATCTTGCGGTCGCGTCCGATCACAGCATCGGAAAATACCACAGGCCGTCCGGGTCGACCGTCACGCGGTGCGCGCCAGACCATGTCCTTGTCGACCCAGATCAGCAGCGCCCCCCGCTTGCGCAGCGACACGTTGTAGCTGGACCAGTTCGTCGTGCGGTAGCGGGCGGGAGATGGCTTGCTCATGCACCGCGTCTAACAGCATGGATTCGCAAAGTGAATCCTCCGTCGACGGACTTGGGCAACAACGCCGTTCTACGCGAACAACTGGGACTAATCGGCGCAAAGCTGGGTTGCGGGCAAGGTGAGTGCGGCGCGTGTACGGTACACATAAACGGCAGCTTCACCGTATTTATATTTGTTTTAGGATATCGACTGCCAAACCATTCTACTGCTTCGCTTTTTGAGAAGACCTGACCGGGTGCAAGATGTTCCTCCGCCCACTTTATTAGAAGGTCTTTTGTAGACTGTTCGTAGATTGCCACTTTCGTAAATCCTTTGCCGCAAAACTATCTCTAAAAACTCATTGGCAGAGTCTAGAACGCTCACTTCCAACATATCAAACCGGTGGACCTGTGTGCACTGCAATGTCAGCAGCGCCGCGCACAGCAAGGGCGACTGCGCGAGGTCTAGATGGTCATTGGGAAGGGTGCGGAACTCGATCATTCGGCGATGTTGCCACGGGGGATTGCCCCGTCGCAAACGCAAAAGGCCCCCTGGGTTTCAGGGGGGCTCTGTAAACGTTGACGTGGCGTTGACGTAAAACGGGTGTGCTTATACACAAGCGAAACGCTCAACATTTAAGTCTTTGATATCATTTAGGATTTTGGTTGCGGGGGAGGGATTTGGACTTTGGCGAACTTTCTTTGATGTTGTCAGTTAAGTTTTACGCAGGGACATTTTCGTTGCTATCGTCGCCATTGTCTTTGGCCTGTGCTTTCGCGGCTTCGCGTTCGGCTTCTTCCTTCTGCTCGCGCAGATCATCTTCAACGCGCTCAAAGACGCCCTCGGGCATAGTCGCGTGTTTTGCGATGCGGCGGCGATTGCCAGCCGTCGCGAGCATACTGATTTCGTAGTAGAAGTCCGCAGCCGCTTCAGCATCGTTTTCCGATAAGAATGCAACCCATTCTTCGATCGTATCGGCGATTGCCTTGCGGGCGGCTCCCCGCGGCGATTTTCCGGCACTTCCCTGAACCGGCGCGGTCGCCCGACCCTCAACCGGAACAAGCCTTTGCCGGGCTTCAGCCGCTCTGCTCCGATCCATGGTGTCGAAAGCCAGAATAAATCGGCCACCACCTCGATCATGCAAACATATCTGCCCGGCGTTACCGGAAACAGCGGAACGGCGCTGGGCGGCTTTTCCTGTCTGCTTTCCGGACAAAGCGTAAAATATCAATAAAACAAGAGCGGAATTGATTCCGGCGTTTCAATTCCGGTCTCCGCCTAGGTTCCGCCCCTGACCATCTGCTTGGCTGTCTCTGAAACCGGCATCTGCCGGGTTTTGGATAGGAGCTTGATATGCAGACCACGGTCCCTGCCCCGCAGGATAAACCTCTGAACCTTTTGGCCGACTGGATCAGCCGCGAACAACTGGCTGGTGAACTCGGGCTTGCCAGCGATACCCTCGCCAGATGGGAGGCCCGCCAGCTTGGCCCGCCTTGTACACGGATTGGGCGCAAGGTGCTCTAGGCGGCGTGAACTATGACGCGCCGCCCCTGACCGTGCCGATGGTCGCGCCAAAGGCATTCTATTCCACTTGGGCCGTGAACCCGACCGACAACAGCGCCTGGACCAGCCTCACGCTCCCAAGCGAAGTCGGGATCGTCTCGGCATGAGCCCGCACCGGTCCGGTCAGAACCACGTCCGCATGCCCGATGTCGAATTTGAGGAATTGCTGGCCCGGGCGGCAGAAGAAGGCGCAAAGCGCGCCCTCGCCGATGTCGGGCTCGATGGCAAGGAAGCCGCCCCCGATATCCGGGATCTGCGCGCCCTTCTCGATGCCATCCGCTTTGTGCGTCGCACCGCCGTTCAAAGCGCGGTTCAACTCATCACCACTGGTATTATCTTGACGCTGCTCGCAGGCATCGCGCTGAAGATGAAGGTTTTTGGCCAGGGTGGCTGAGCTGCGCGCCGCACCGTTTTACATAGCCCACCCGAACCCGCCTTCATGGCGGGTTTTTTCTTGCCCGGTGACGGGCGAAAGGAACCACATCATGACGACCGACACTCGCGACCCCATCCGGCTGATCCAGAACGGCCTGCAACAACTGGGGCATGCCCCTGGCACTATCGATGGTCTCTGGGGGTCGCGCACAGCCCGCGCAATAAAAGCACTGCTGGCGGCCAATGGTCGCGCGGCCTCCCAGGCACCGCTGGGCCCATTGCCCTGGATCACTGAAGCCAAATCCGCGTTTGGCCGCCACGAGGCCCGCGATCGGTCCTGGTTGATGGATTGGCTCAAACGCGATGGCCGAAGTTTGGGCGACCCGTCAAAAAACCCTTGGTGCGGCGATTTCGTGGAAACCTGCATTCGTATGGGGTTACCGGACGAGCCTTTGCTAGGTGCGCTGGGGATCAATCCCTATTGGGCGCGAAACTGGCTCTTGTTCGGGCAAGCGGTCCAGCCGGTGACAGGCGCCGTTTTGGTCTTCGCCCGCGGGTCTGGCGGTCATGTCGGCTTCGCCATCGGTCAGGACGACACGCATTTCTACGTGCTCGGCGGCAACCAATCCGATGCCGTCACCATCGCCCGCATCGCCAAGTCACGCCTGCTCGGCGCGCGCTGGCCAGCAACGTTTCCGCCCCGTCCGCAGCGCCTGCCAACCATGAGGCCGGGCGAATACCTCGCAACCACCAATGAAATCTGAACAGGAGAAAATCATGCTGAAACCTGCAATTCTGGCGCTGCTGCGCCAAGTTCTGACGGTCGCTGGCACTGCTCTCGTCGCCAAGGGATATGTCGAAGCCTCTGATGTTGAGCCCGTGATTGGCGCGTTGCTGACCATTGGGTCGGTCGTCTGGTCGGTGGCTGACAAGCGTGCGCGATAGGACCAGTTGCAGCGGTGCGGTCATTCAGGGCATTCAGCTTGAATGACCGCACTGCCGGACAAAACGTGCCTTCATTGTAATCCATTCAACAGCTGCTTTCTGGTGGAATCGGTACTGTCGTAAAACACTCATTCTTGCGGCAGCCGAGGTCCATGTTTGGGTCTTGTTCAAGTCAGCCAAGGAAGCTGCTTTGTAGTTGCAACCAGATGGTCGACAAGCAGACGCAACCTTGTCGATTGAAACCGGTTTGGCGGAAACACTGCGTAGATTTCTCGTTTGGGCGATGTTGCGAAGTCAGGCAACACATGTTGGAGGCGGCGGCTTTCCAGATGTTCGGCAACATAAAAGATCGGAAGCAGAACGATCCCGATGTTCTGCAACGCGGCCCGGCACAAAATGGCACCAGAGTCCGCTTTGAAACTGCCCTGCAACGCAACCTGACCAATCTCGCCCGCGCTATTGGTATATCGCCATTCATGCGGCCCCCGGTTTCCGGTGAATGCGAGGGCATTGTGTTTTGTAAGGTCGGCAGGGATTTGTGGCGTTCCGTGAGTGCGAAGATATTCGGGGCTAGCGCAAAGTACGAGCGGGCAGTCTGCCATGCGTCGGGCGATTAATGATGTATCCTTTAAATATCCGATGCGTACGACCAGATCGAACCGTTCGGCTGCGACATCTACCAGTCGGTCATCGAGGTTCACGTCCAGTTCAACCTCTGGATATTGAGCTGCGAAATGCGCAATAGCATCACCGAAATATTTGATGCCAAGACTTTGCGGCAGGCTGACCTTGAGCGGACCACGGGGGCGCGACTTTAGCTCGTTGATCTCGTCTTCCGCTTCTTTCAAGTCTTCCAAAGCTCGCGCCGCACGCTCAAAATACAGCGTTCCTTCTTCCGTCGGAGACACATTTCGGGTCGTGCGGTTCAGCAATTTGACCTGCAAATCCTGTTCAAGGTTTTGGATCTGCTTGGACACCGCAGAGCTGGTGATGCCCAAAGCCTGCGCGGCGCCTGCAAAACTAGCGGCCTTAACCACAGCGATAAATACGCCAACGCGAGAGATGTGATCCATATCATTATCAACCAAATGGAATGAGTAAACTTCTAAGCGACAGTATTATCAATTCAATCATCACATGCAATATCGGTTCCAGAACAAGTTACCCACTTCTGGAGGAATATTATGAAACAGCAAAACGAACTCAACTACGGCGCACTCATTGTCCGCGTTTCCCTTGGCGTTGTCCTCCTAGCCCACGGGCTTTTGAAGGTCTATGTTTTCACAATCCCCGGCACGGTTGGCTATTTTGACAGCCTGGGACTGCCTGCGATTGCGGCCTATCTGACCATTTTCGCAGAACTTGCGGGCGGTACTGCCCTTGTTCTGGGCCTCTACTCCCGCCTTGTTGCAGCGCTTTCCTTGCCGCTTTTGATTGGCTCTGTCTGGGCCCACGCCGCGAACGGCTGGTTGTTTAGCGCACCAAATGGCGGTTGGGAATTCCCATTGCTGCTGGTGGCCCTCGCTGTCGCGGTCACGGCTCAAGGTGGCGGTGCCTTTGCCTTGCGCAAGCTGCCAGTGGTCGATGGGTTTTTGCCAGAAGCATTAAAGCCCTAAATTGAGAACAAAGATAACACAGAAAGCCAAGACAATGACAAAGCTCCTTATCTTCGCGGGCAGTGCTCGCAAGGCGTCCACCAATAAACAGCTCGCAGCCTTGGCTGCGCGCACCGCAAAAGAAGCTGGCGCAGAGGTCACTTTGATCGACCTCGCAGATTTTGACATGCCTATTTACAATGGCGATATCGAAGCGGACACAGGCTTGCCTGAGAATGCCAAACGCCTGAAGCAGTTGTTCGTTGAACACGACGGCTTCTTCATCGCATCGCCTGAATACAACAGCTCGATCTCTGCCTTATTGAAAAACGCGCTGGACTGGATTTCGCGCCCTCATACTGAAAACGAACCGGGCCTCTGGGCCTTTCAGGGTAAGGTTGCAGCCATCGGCTCCGTATCCCCTGGTGCTTTGGGCGGACTGCGCGGCCTTGTGCCATTGCGCATGATGCTGAGTAACATCGGTGTGACCGTTGTGCCGAGCCAAGTCGCTGTGTCAGACGGTTTCAACGCCTTTGACAAGGGTGGCGCACTGACCGCAGACATGACTGCGGGAATGCTGAAGGCGACCGTGGCGCAATTGGTTGGAACAACAGGAGCGTTGAAGCGCGACGCCTAATACGCAGCCCCTTGGCATGCGTTTTCAAAAGGAATGAACATATGACACGTCATCAGAATATCACGACACAAAACGCCCTTACCTTCACCAAGCGGCCTGCCGTTGAGCGCGGTAAAGCTGACTTTGGCTGGCTCAAGTCCGCGCATAGCTTTAGCTTTGGTCAGTATTACGACCCCAACCATCTTGGCTTCGGCAATCTGATCGTCATCAACGACGACCTTGTCGATGGCGGCAAAGGATTTGGCGCGCATCCCCACAAGAACGCGGAGATTTTTTCCTATGTGATGGGTGGTGCGCTTGAGCACAAAGACAGCATGGGCAACGGCTCGGTCGTTGGGACAGGTGGCGTGCAATACATGAGCGCAGGATCAGGTGTGACGCACTCTGAATTTAACCCATCTGCGACCGATGAAATGCGCTTCTTGCAGGTCTGGCTGGTGCCCGAGGTGGAAAACACGCAGCCGACTTATGATACGATGGATCTGACGTCTGCTGACAAAGACGGCAAACTGAAGCTGTTTCTGTCAAAAGATGGACGTGACGGGTCGATGAAAACGCAAGCCGATGCCAGCGTCTACGCGGCCACATTGAGCGGGGATCAAATGATCACGCAGGACCTGACTGCGGGACGAAAAGCATGGGTTCAAGTCGCAGGTGGGTCGGTCCGCGTAAACGAAATCATTTTGAACAAAGGTGATGGACTCGCGATTGACGGAACAGGCGCGTTGACGTTTGATCAAGGCAAAGACGCAGAGTTTCTATTCTTCGACCTCGCACCATAAGTGCCAAAGCGCTGGCGGTAAATTCACCGCCAGTGTGCCTTTATGCCACCGCCGCCCCAATAGGAGAGCCGTTATGAGCTGGAATCCGATCCAAAACCCTGAATGCCCTGAGTCTGACACCAATAGTATCGAAACGCTGATTATTCCTCGCGCACGTGACATTGGCGGCTTCGACGTACGCCGTGCATTGCCCGCTCCCGACCGGCAGATGGTCGGTCCTTTCATCTTCTTCGACCAAATGGGTCCGGCTGAGTTCATTGACGAGGGCGGCATCGATGTGCGCCCGCACCCGCATATCGGGTTGGGAACCGTCACTTACCTTTAGGTTGTGTCGCTATATCGTGTTGGGAATGTTCGCGCTTCCTATTCAGGCTGCTGCGAGGATGCTCCGAAATGCGGCTTCGGGCTTGATCTTGGCGCGAAGAAGGAACCAGCGCAGATAGCGATGGAGATATTTCGTCGCTGGTCCGCAGAACGGCCGGATAAAAGCATCATATCGCGCGTGCAACGCATTGACGTTCTGGATGTGAAACGCACCGGCGACGACACGTTTCCCAGGTTTGTTCGAGACCTCGTAGTGTGTGAGGCTGTGCTTTTTGCAGAAAGCGCGATATGCCCTCATACCATCGCTACATAACACCGCATCATCTGGAACAATCGGCGCCAGAGCGATTTCGATTGTCCGGTTTCGACGGTTTGCGATCGGTGCGAAGAGACGCCTGCCGCCCCGATCCATCACCGTCAGCAAAGGAATCTGCCACTGCGAGAGGCCACGTGCCATCTTGATCCGTCCGCTGCGATAAACATACCACTGCGGCCGAGGCGGCGCGGGATGCTGGTTAGAGTTAGCCGCGTGATTTGCCCATTCACGAGAGCCCTTCCGGCTTTCTCGCTGATAGGTCTCATCGACCTCCACAACGCCAGAGAAATCCTTGTCACAAGCCTCTGCAAGTGACTCCAGAATGATCATCCGCCACCGCCATATCGTATCTTTCGTAAGCCCAAGACGCGCGGCGAGCTTGCGACACGAGAGGGGCGTGTCCGATAGCATATTCCGAATAACCTCCAAGAAAAGATCGTGCCGGTGCAGTCCGCAGATCTGGGTTCCGGTCAGCCCAGAGTAAGTTCGCAAACAGCAGTCGCAACGATATCGCTGCACACCGGTTCGTGTCTGCCCCCATTTCTGGCGACCATCTTCGCTGCAATACGGACACTTGCGTTCTTGTTCTGTTCGTGTCTCTATTTCAGCCAGTGCCGCCCGTCTCTGACGGACATCGTGCGTCCGTGAAAGGAGATCCTCGATCTGTCGTGGGGTAAGGTGGATGATCCGATTGAGGAACTCACGGAATGCGTGCTGACTGATGTTTCTGGTTTGCTTCAATGACACGGAGGCCTCCGGTTTATTGCGACCAGAGTGGGATATTGGCCATTTCTGGCAAAACGAAGGCCGACCAACACGATATCAAGACACAGCCTACCTTTATGAGGGGGAATTCGAACATCGCGACAGCCTTGGTACCCACCAGATGATTTATCCCGGCGAGGTGAACTGGATGACGGCGGGCAAAGGCGTCACCCACTCTGAGCGGACCAGCGACGCGACACGCGCCAAGCAAAACAAACTGTTCGGTATCCAGACGTGGCTTGCTTTGCCATCGGACAAAGAAGAAATGGAGCCGGACTTTGAACATCACAAGGAAGGCGCCCTGCCGCTGATCACCGACACAGGCACCCGCGCGCACTTGATCCTCGGCACTGCCTACGGCGAAACCAGCCCTGTTACGATGCAGTCGGAAACCTTTTATCTGGACGTCGTGCTTGAGGCAGGAAAGTCCTTTCCGCTGCCCGACGATCAAGAGGATCGCGGTGTGTATGTCAGTGAAGGCAGCGTCGAAATTGCTGGTGACCTGTTTGAAAAAGGCCGCATGATGGTGTTCCGCCCAGGCGATAAGATGACGCTAAAGGCAGGTCCAAAGGGCGCACGTTTCATGGCCCTTGGCGGTGCGACGCTGAACGAAAAGCGCTATCTGTGGTGGAACTTCGTCTCATCCTCGAAAGACCGTATCGAGCAGGCAAAGGAAGACTGGAAAGCAGGCGACTGGGAAAACGGCCCGTTCAAATTGCCGCCCGGTGACGACGCTGAATTTATCCCGATCACCCCGGAACTTGACCGTACAAAACCAAAAGACTGGCCTTAAATAAGATAACTCGCGATCAATGTATGCTCTACTGGCTGAGGTTGGTAGAGCATACGGGAAAACCTTATTTGTCGTTGGAACTAGACACCGAAAGCGGGCCCTCGTGCGTGCCGCAGCTTCGGTCATATTGGGCTCATTTTAGACCTTCGCTGCATCCATCGCGAACGTCCGCTCCCGTCAGCGGCTTACTGAACCTTCACCGGCTGCAGCATGTCATCGGTGTCGAGCTTTAGCACACTTCGCCACAGGGGCGTCTTGAAGACGTGATGCACATGCCTGGACGGCAAGGATTAATTCGCGCGCAACCATTCCTAAGCACAGGAAAATTGTCGGGGCTTTTTTCAGTACGCTGAAAGATGACGAGTGCAGGCTCAGAGAAATATCGATCTGCGGTTGAAACGCCATGGTTCACCTGTTCGTGACCTGTGTAACGGCTGGCGCACTGGCGTGTCATATGAGGGAAGGCGCTGGTGCCTTTGCTTTGTTCAATTGGAGAAAACCTGATGACGAGTCATCCAAAAAACCTGATAATCGCTGGCGCCTTGGCAGCTGGTTTGGCGGCACATTTCGCTGGGCCGGCACAGGCCCAGGAAATGGAAAAGTGCTTTGGCGTCGCCTTGGCGGGGCAGAATGACTGCGCGGCGGGCGCTGGCACCACCTGTGCAGGCACTTCGAAGGTCGATTACCAGGGAAATTCGTGGAAAATGGTACCCGCGGGAACCTGTCTGACCATGGAGCTTCCTGCTTCGGCTGACGGCGTTGCGCGCACCGGCGCCATGGAAGCCCTGGAGCGGGATCTTCCCGCAGCCTGAAGCATTATCCTGATTGAAGCCGCCTCGGATGGCGGCTTCAAATCCCCCTTAACGTCCGAGTACCCCCATGATCAACGCTCTGCCCAACACTGCCGGAGTCGGTTTCAAATCCGAGCATTTTTCCGATCTGGTCACGCCCGGCGCTGTTGGGTGGCTTGAGATTCACGCCGAGAATTATATGCTGGACGGTGGCCCTCGGCTGGCGATGCTGCGCGATCTGGCCACGCGCTTTGCGATATCGGTGCATGGCGTCGGCCTGTCAATTGGCGGCATGGCCGCGCTGGACCGGGACCATCTGGCGCGGTTGCGCCATTTGGTCGATTGGCTGAACCCCGCCAGCTTTTCCGAGCATCTTGCCTGGTCCACCCATGAAGGTGCCTATTTCAACGACTTGCTTCCGCTGCCCTATACCGCTGAAACGCTGGCATTGGTTTCGGCCCATGTTGATCAGGTGCAACAGGTTTTGGGCCGCAAGATGTTGCTGGAGAACCCCTCCAGCTATCTGCGCTTTACCGAAAGTACGCTCTCCGAAACCGACTTCCTAGCCGCCGTCGTTGATCGCACTGGCTGCGGGCTTTTGCTGGATGTGAACAATGTTTTCATCTCGGCTACCAATCTTGGATTGGACCCGCGCGACTATATCGCGGACTTTCCGCTAGAGGCCGTCGGGGAAATTCACCTTGGCGGACATGACGCGCAAATCGACAACGCCGGCACGCCTGTGCTGATCGACACCCACGGTGCGCCAGTGGCTGATCCGGTCTGGCAGCTTTATGGCGATGTGATCGCCCTAACAGGGCCAAGGCCGACCTTGATCGAATGGGACAATGACGTGCCGCCCTTTGCCGTGCTTGAGGCCGAAGCCGCGCGTGCCGCAACGCTTTTGCAGGGCAGGAAAGCGGCATGATCACATTTTCCGAATTTGCCGCAGCCCTGACCGCACCGGAATTGCCCCGGCCTGCCGACCTGATTGACGCATCCGGCCGCCAGGCCACAAGCCGTTATGACATCTATCGCAACAACGTCACCGTCGGATTGACCGACGCGCTCGCCGCGAATTTCCCTGTGGTGCGCGACCTTGTTGGGCCCGAATTCTTTTCGGCTATGGCGCGCGAATATCTGCGCCACCATCCGCCACGGCTGCCGATTATGGCGTTATACGGCGATGATTTTGCAGATTGGCTTGTGACCTTCGCACCCGTTTCCAGCTTGCCCTATCTTCCGGGCGTGGCACGGTTGGAGGCTTTGCGGCGCCACGCCACCCATGCGGCGGATGCCACGCCATTGGAACCCACAGCACTGGCCGAAGTATCGCCAGAGAAATTGGGCGGGTTGCGGTTGCGACCGCACCCCTCAGCGCGATGGCTGACCGACGCCCAACCCGTGCTGGCCATCTGGAACCGTCACAATGGTCAAACCGAAGCCAACGATCCGGCTGGCGAGATTTTGTTGTGCCGCCCCGCGATGATGGTGTTGCAAGTCGCAGCCCCTGCGGGAACCTGCGCCACAATGGACGCGCTTGCCGCCGGTTTGCCATTGCGAAAGGCGCTGCCCACCAATGCCGATCACGGCGCAATCTTTGCCGCTATTTTTGCGACCTGCGCCCTGCAGGCGATGCCACAACCACATTGAAAAGGACAGACCCATGAAGCTTGCCATGTTCGCCCCGCTGTTTTCAGCCTCATCTCAGGTCTCCGACCGGACCGGCTCTGCGCTTTCGCTGCTTGTCCGGCTGGCATTTGCTTCGGTGCTGCTGCCATTTTTTCTGAACTCGCTTCTAACCAAGGTCGACGGCTTTGGGCTCTCGACCGGGGCCTATGTGCAAATCTTGCCAACCTACATGGAGTCGGTCGGCTATGATGCCTCACAGGTGCCTGTGGCGCTGAAGCTGGTTGTTTTGGCTGGAACGCTGGCAGAGCTGGCGCTGCCACTGATGATCCTGATCGGGCTTGGCACCCGGCTGGCCGCCTTTGGGATGATCGGGTTTGTGGCGGTTATGAGCCTTACCGACATTTATGGCCACGGAATTGACGCGGCCACCGTCGGGGCGTTTTTTGACACCGATCCTTACGGACTGATTGCCGACCAGCGATTGCTATGGGCTGTCTTGATGGTGATGCTGATGGTTGTTGGTGGCGGGCGGCTTTCGGCGGATGCCTTTGTATCGCGCTGGCTGCGCTCTGCATCTGTGCCCGCCCATGCTTGAGCGCCCCCCCTTTCGCAGCATTTTGGCGGCGACCGTGATGTCGCTCGTGATCGCGGGCAGCGCAACGGCGCAAGATTTTAGCGCCGCCTGGCCGAACACCGATTTCAGTCGCAGCACGATCCAGATGGATGAGGTGATGTCCGGCGGCCCGCCAAAGGACGGCATTCCGGCACTGTCGGACCCCGGCTTTCGCCCGGCAGCACAGGAAACCCGTCTGGCTCCGCGTGAGCCGGTGATCACTTTCGCCCCTGATGGTGCCACGGCGCGAGCCTATCCGGTGCGCTATCTGATGTGGCATGAAATTGTGAACGACACGGTTGAAGGCCAGCCGATTGCGGTTACGTTTTGCCCGCTGTGCAACACCGGTATCGTGTTTTCCCGTCGCCTGAACGGCAAGACCCTCAGCTTTGGTGTGTCGGGCCTGCTGCGCAATTCAGATATGGTGATGTATGACCGAGAAAGCGAAAGCTGGTGGCAGCAAGCGACTGGGTTGGGCATCGTCGGATATTACGCGGGTCAGGAATTGACGCAGTTGCCCGCATGGATGGAAAGCTGGGAAAGTTTCCGCGCAGCCCATCCCGATGGTCAGGTAATGGACGAACCCAACTGGCGCCGCGCCTATGGGCAGAACCCCTATGTCAGCTATGACAGTTCAATCCAGCCGTTCCTTTATGACGGAGCGCCGCCGCCGCATGGCATCGCACCCTTGGCCCGTGTGATCCGCGTTGGCAATCGGGCTTGGCCTATGGAACGGGTGCGGGCAGCGGGCAGTTTGACCGAGGCTGGCGTAACGATCACTTGGCAAAAGGGCCAAGCCTCGGCCTTGGATAGCGCCAACATTGGTGCGGGGGCAGAGGTGGGTAATATTCGCGTACGCGATGCCGCAGGTCGCGACGTGGTCCATGACATTCCGTTCGCATTTGCGTTTCATGCGTTCTTTCCAGATGGGGTTTGGATGCTTGGAAATTGAATAAAGCGGCTATCTGACATGCCTGCAAAAGCAAACATATGCACCGTGACGGTTGGCAACCAGACAGGCGGTGTAATGCGCGCCGGGATTAAATTGCAAGGAATGAGGACCATATGAGACTTGAGCATCTGGCAAGTCTGGCCATCACCTTAGCGATGATTATGGCCAGTGTGCTTGGCTTACCCGAAGCACTGGGCGCACATCCGTTGTGGGCGGTAAAAACCGGCGGTATCGGCAGCCTTGGCGGCTTGGGCATTTATGCGGCCTTGCGAATGTCGGGGGTGCGTCCAGCAGTTTTGGCCGCCCTTGCGGGTATAGGGCTGTTGGCCACGGTATATGCTATATCTCAAGGCAAGCTGATCTTTGCCGCATCTTTGGCCGAAAACGCAATTGCGGGTCGGGTTTGGTTTTTTGGTTGGTTCGGCGTGATGGCGGCAGCCTGTGTTTTGCTATGCAGCCTCGCCGCTTGTGCCTTGCGGCGGTAAGGCGTCGGCAGGTTCGCTGTCGCTCCATTCCAACAAGTGATAGTCGAACCCCGGCGCCAGATGCGGTTTGATGATTTTGAAATAGGGCGACAGATCAAAGTCGCGCGGGGTGAACAACGAGTGGTGCCGGATGTGTAAAATCTCATGGCGCGCGTAGTTCGATCCTGGTCGCGCCTTAACCTCACGGATGTCTGGCAAGATGGGGTAGCGTACCGATTGAAACGCCCGGGCAATCAGCGAAGAACAAATTGCCCGCGTCGGATCGCCGGAGCCAAAAGCCAGCATTTTCCGTCGCCAGCGTACCGGAACCGGTGGCGTTGGAAAAAAATAGCGCAACAAATCAAAGATGTTGCGCAAGTCGTATTTCAGCCCCAGCCGCGCCGTCATAAAATCTGTCACAGCGGCACATTCCTGGGGTGTCAGGCCAACGGGGCGGCATATCCGAGTGTTGTAATTGACATACTTGCTCAACGGGGCGCTGACACAGCCTTCGCCAAGATTGACTTCAACCAGCCTATGTTTTTCACCGGCTTCGCTAGATGTTGGTAATTGATCACCAACATACATTGCCGCATGCGACCAAGTGGATTGCGTCAAGTATTTGATGGCATTTGATATTCTCTCACGCCCCTCCACTAGCAACACGTCCCCGGGACGCAGGGCCTGACAAAGCGTGTCAAGATCTGACGGTGTGAAGGGCTTGTAGCCTTGGCTGGGTCGATTGAGCTTGCGTGCCAATGCATGACCGAAACGGTCCAATAACCCTGTTCGCGCTGTGGTCATGCAACATCTCCCTATTCATCATCGCCTCAGTACAAGGGACCCGCCCAAACGCGGATTTGTTACAGGGTCGCGCGGCAAATGTCGTTATTGCAGCGAATTGCCATCAATGGCCGACCAAAGGCGCGCAAGATGACAAGGGCGACCCCACTCCCCAAACAAATACCAAGCCAAGCGGGTAATGCATGAGGCGACAGGGCTGGCATACCAAACAGGATCAGCCCGTCATTGCCGCCAGGAATAAGCACTGACCCAGCCCCCATCGCCACCCCAGCAGACCCATGCCGCAAAGCCGCTGCAAGCCTGATCCGGCGAATGCGAAACGAGCCGCGCAGCATCGCTGAAACAGCAATGCCTATTGCAGCGGCTGCTGAGATCGCAAACACCGATGACGGATTTTCGCAACTGGCAAGCGGGACTGCATGGGTCGTACAGATCAGCGCCGAGGTAAAAGACCAAGGTCCGGTCAGCAACAGCAACCCGACATTGGCGACCGCAATCACCGCGACGGAAAATGACAGCGGCCAATGCGCTGATTGCAACATCGCCATGCCCTCATCACCAAATCGCTTGAAGATGCGCGTCACCTCCCAAAGCACCCAAGGTGCTAGTGGCAGCAGCAACCAGCCCGATAAATGCCGTGCGGCGAGTGGTGCATATTGCAGATCGGGAATCGCCAGATGGATAGCGGCCATTCCTATCGGCCACCCGATAAGGGTGAACAGCATTACCAAATGCCCTTCGGCCAGCCGCGCCAACGTTGAGAAGCTGCAAGCCCCGTTTGCCCCGGCACCTAAGCCAAACAAAACGCCGCCAATCAGTGCGGGGCCGTTCAACGGCCATTGCCCCAAGGTTGGGGCAATGCCCAAAGCCCCGGCAAATGATAAAAGTGCCATCGTCCACAACGAAGTCTTGGCGAAGGACCACAAAAACCAGCCACGCCGGGTGGTAAGCACCTCGGCCACCGCCTTGACGGTGCAAAGCCCGGCCCGATGCGCCGAGATCCCGAGGATCAATCCCAAGAGCAGGGACGCGGATAGGACTGACGACATAAGACCCCGACGCTGGCTGGATCACGCGGGCCTAGTTGGCTAGATGGTCAGAGGTGAAAACCATATCGTCACCCGCGCTTTTGTGGCAGGCGATGCAACCCTCATCCATGCCTTTGGCAACCTGACCCGCCAATGCCATGCCATCCGGCGTTTTATCTAGCGCGCCGTCTGGAAGATATTTCACCCAGAACCAGTCCTTATCTTCGGGGTCATAGCCCGCCTCACGGCGAAACATCACCGTGTAGGCCCCAAGATGTTTTTCCGGTTCGCGCAGGGCTTGATCTGCTGTCACACCTTCTGGGCCGAAATTGCGTTTGACGATCAGGTCCCCCTCGTGGTCGCCGATCGTGGCTTTTGTGTAGAAGGTTTCCAGCATCATACCGTGCGGATCAGTCCCTTCATATGGCGTGCTTCGGATCATGCCGGGGCCAACGAGTTTGTTGGCCTTCATCACGTCCCAAATCAGCTTTGCATAGTCTGCGTCGGCTTGCGATCCAAACGGCATGTCTTGCGCTTGCGCTGCATTCCCCGCCAAAGCGACCGCCAGAACAACGGATATCATTGATCGTTTCATATTAGTTCCTCCCATTGAATGTATCTTTAAGACTACCGAGAGGGGGCGTTGTTTCACCAAAGGCGTTCACGTTTAAGTGTGCCAGGCAGCAGAAACGCGATTAATGTCCACCCGTTCTAAAATAAGCAATACACTGTGTTTTCTCCCCTACTTATCAATAATTAGGCAAAACTCTTTCAACGGACTAAATGCACCTAGTGACAATTGCTTTCTCTGCGGTTCTTTTGGTTGCACTACTTCCCTGCAAAATGCTTGCAGGGCAAATTTGCGTAACGAATGGCGCAACATCAGCACTACTTTTTACTGCAGAAAACCACGATGGCGACCGGGTTAGTGCAATGTTGGCCCCGAATGAAACGCTTTGCGTCAAGGACGGCACACCCTCCGGAGGCACCATAGCGGCGTTTGAAAACCAAACTCGGTTTGAAGGCTGTTCGCGTCTGATAGGTCCCGCAGGCCAAGACACACTTTTATCCTACGCGGCCTTTGACCGCTGCCGATGGGAATCACATGACTATTGAACCGCAGACGCCGGGTAGGGGCACCGCTTTTTTGCGCAGTGCCTTGCGGTTGGCACTTCTTATTGCGCTGGCCTATGGCGCTCATCTTTTGATTAACTGGGCCAATAACTTGGCCCACAATGATCATCCCGGCGCACAAATCTGGATGATGGCGGTTCTGCTTGTGGTCTACGCCGTTTTGATAGCCACACCTTTCGTGCCGGGGGTTGAGATCGGGCTGACTCTGCTGATGATGGAAGGGGCATGGATTGCGCCATTTATCTACTTGTCCACTTTTGCAGGTTTGATGCTGGCCTACCCGCTCGCCGCCATAGTGCAACGTGCCGGTCAGCGTATCGGTGCGCACCTCCAGCTTTGGTTCACCCCAGCGTTTGGGAAAGCCCCAGATCTCGCGGCCGGCCGAGATCGGCGGCTCGTCGTTCAAAAACATCATCGCGGTGTAGTTCACCGGCTCGCCATGCAGCAGGCAGGGGATGACCACCCCAGATTCCTGACACGACCCGAAGCCGGTGCTGTCAGGCATGGTGATCCATTCGTAATGCACATGGTTTGATCCATCGGGCACTAGCGGTTCCGGCACCATCGCACGGATGGCCTGCGCGTCAGACTCGTAGGTGATGATCAAGTATTCCCGCCCCATAAAGCGGTAGGGTCCGCGCGGATAGCTTGGGTTGGATGGCGGCATTGCCGTCAGTGCCAGAACGTCGGTCGGTGTCATGGGTGGTTCCTCTCGCGGCCCGTCAGGTCAGTTTGGTTTCGATGATCGCCTGCCCGTGCAACGTGCGATGCACCGGGCATTTATCGGCGATGGCCAAAAGGGCCGCGCGTTGATCGACGGTCAAATCGCCTTCCAGCCGGATGTCACGGTGGAAGACATCAATCTTGGGTTCGGTCTTGTCGCAATCTTCGCAGTCTTCGGTGTGGCATTTGTTATGCGCCACATCGCAGGCTACATGATCCAGCGGGATGCCCTTGCGGCGGGCATAAAGCCTGATCGTCATCGTGGTGCAGGCACCAAGAGCTGCCGATAGCAATTGATAGGGGCTTGGCCCCAGATCGGTACCGCCCATTGAGGTGGGTTCATCCGCCACCAACTGATGCACGCCGCCGATGGTGATATCTTGCCGGAACCCCGATGCCTCGGCCTCGGGGTTCCGCACGACGCCTTCTGGGAAGTCGGGTTTGACGGGTTCAGGGGCCATGTCCAGATAGCGCGATGACCAGCTTGAAATCAGGTCAGCCACATATTCGGCATCCGCCTCGCGGCTGATTAGATGATCGGCATCATCCAGCGAGACAAAACTTTTCGGGTGCTTGGCCGCACTGAAAATGGCATTGGCATTTTCAATGCCAACGACCGCGTCGCGCGGGGCATGGAGAACAAGCAAGGCTGCCCCCAAACGCGGCAGGGCGTCGGCCAGTGACGCTTGCGAAACATCGTCTAAAAATTGCTGCCGAATTTCAATATCGCGCCCTGCAAGACTGACCATGGCCTTACCCTTGTCGCGGATCTCGTCCAGCTTTCCACCAAAATTATGCGCCACATGCGCGGGATCAAACGGCGCGCCGATGCTCACCACCGCCCGCAGCGATTTGATTTGAGGGGCTGCTTTCAAGGTCGCAGCGCCGCCCAATGAATGCCCGATCAAAAGTTGCGCAGGCATCCCCCGACCATCCATCCACGCAGCGGCGGCCAGCAAATCAGCAACATTTGACGAAAAGTTGGTATTGGCGAATTCCCCCGCAGAATGCCCCAAGCCGGTAAAGTCAAAGCGCAGAACGGCGATGCCCAACGCTGCCAATCGCCCCGAAATCCTCCGCGCCGCAGCAATGTCTTTGGAGCAGGTAAAGCAATGCGCCAGCACTGCAGCCGCCCGTACCGGGCCTTCGGGCAGATCAAGCCGGGCCGCAAGCATAGCTCCGCCAGCCCCCGGAAAATGGATTTTTTCGCTATGCATGGTTTTTCCAATTCAAAAGGCCGGATCGGCCATATGCCGACCCCAGCTGTTCGACGCGGCCCTTAGTGAAAGGCGGCTTTCGGTGCCGCAAGCATGTGGAACACGGTTCCAAGCACTGCCCCAAAGACAATGTGCAGCACCAGTGTCATGATCGGTGCCATCATTCCAAAGGCCATGCCAAAGAGGCCAGCCCCTGCCATCGGCATCACCATCATCATCATGCCAAGCCATGCGGCTATGCCAAAGACGATGCCTTTGACCAAAGCGGTATTGCCCGGGATCAGCGCGTAAAGCAGGGCGAAACCACCACCCCAAGCCAGTGTTCCGATCATGAAATGGCCCAGCCAGCCAATAAGAGCAGATACGCCCATCATCGCGCTGAGCATGGCGATCACGTCCAGTTCAGGCATCACGCCCATCATTCCTTTGGCCACCATCATCAGTGACAAAACGACAGTTGCTACAAACCCGGCCACAAGGCCAGCTACGATATTATTCATTTTATGGTCCTTTCGCGGGGGCCTTAGCCGCCCTGTTACTTGCCTTCGCGAAGCGTCGAGAGGATTGCGCTGATGCGGCCATCATCGGCCTCGTCGAGCTTTGACTGTGCCACAGCAATTCTAGTCAAATCACGCGTTGTGCGCACCTGATTGACAAACTGTTCGCAGCCTTTGCACATCGCGAGGTGCAGGCGCATCTGGAGCGATTCCCAAGTGCTCAGTTCCCCATCGATCAGGTCGCTGGCGCGGGCCGCTACTTCCTTGCAGCTTAGCATCTTACGGTGTCCTTTTCCTTTGCTTCACGATGATAAGACACGTGGCTAAGCATATCGTTACAGGTTTCGCAAAAATAAGTTCCAATGACCAACATATAAAAGACCTCTCACATCAGGCCATCAAGAGTTCTGCGTATAGACAGTCGCGCACGGTGCAGCTGTACCCGCATGTTTCCTTCTGTTATGTCCAAAATCGCGCAAACCTCTGCCGGTTCCAATTCTTGCTGCCCGCGCAAGATCAGAACTGCGCGCTGCCCCGTTGGCAATGCGTCAATCGCCGCATTCACATGGTTCAAGACATTTCGTCCAGCCAAAATACGTTCGGGTGTCAGCTCTTCCCACAGCTCGGGCATATCTTTCCAACGCCCGCGCCCATCAAAAGCGGCTGCAAGATTATCGTCCTCGCCGCCGCCATCGAAGGAAACGGACCGCCCATCGCGCTGCGCACGGGTCTTGGCCTTGTTAATCAGGATTGTGAATATCCATCCGGCGAGCGATGACCGTGCCTCAAACTTTGCAATGTTTTTCAGTACCGCGATCCAAGTATCTTGCACGACCTCTTCCGCAGTGGCCCGGTTTTGCACGATCCCTGCACCGACACGGATCAGGGATGCGTTGTGCATCCTGTAGACGTGTTCGAACGCAGACCTGTCACCGGCGACAAGACACTCGATCAGCGTAGTTTCCGTATCAAAACGATCCTGCACCTGCCCCCCTGCGTTGCGTGTTGTTACTTTGGGGATTGGCTGAACTGAAAGTCCAGCAATGAGTTCTCTGGACAACGCTTTGTGAAGACTTGTAACTTGAGCTTGGCTTTCTCGGGCCGTCTTTTTAGCGTGTCAGTCGCCGCCTGATGAGTGCGATATCAGGTCGCTGAACCATCCGCAGCGATCGACGCTAAACAATTAGAATCTGGATCACTGTGGAGTGCCCCCATCGGGTGGTCCAGTTTGAATGTTAGTGCATGGTGGGCCTCTGGTCTATCGGCATCATGCTTTCCGGCGCCGGTGGGCGATAGCCCAAGGCGCTGTGGGGCCTGACAGTATTGTAATGGTGGCGCCAGCGCTCGATCAGGATCTGCGCTTCGCGTAAAGTGTAGAAGACCTCACCATTGAGCAGCTCATCCGTTGCCCGGCAGCGGTTTGCTTGCAAACCGTGAGAGGGGCGGAAGCGGGCATTGAAGCTTTCACAGTATCCGTTTTCCCAAGGCGATCCTGGCGTGATGAAGGCTGTCTTAGCACCTACCGCCCCGATCCAAGCCCTTACCTTTTTGGCGATAAATTCGGCGCCATTATCGGACCTTATAAACTCGGGCGGGCCACGTAGTATGAACAGATCAGTCAACGCGTCGACCACATCCGTTGAATTGAGCCTGCGTTTGACTTTGATAGCTAGGGCCTCCTTGGTGAACTCGTCAATGATATTCAACGTGCGAAAGATGCGCCCGTCATGGGTGCGATCTTGAACGAAGTCGTATGACCAAACATGGTTGCGGCGTTCTGGCCGCAGCCGGACGCAAGAGCCGTCATTCAGCCAGAGCCGACCCTTCTTTGGTTGTTTTTGCGGGACTTTTAGCCCTTCTCGTCGCCAGATCCGCTCTACCGTTGCCCGGCAGCGGTTTGCCCGCAAACCGCGAGAGGGGCGCTTATGATTTACGTGCCAGCCGCCGTTATTCAGCAGACCCGCGATCATACGATAACCGTATCGTCCGAATTCTTTCGTCAATGCGATAATATCCTCGGTAAGCCGTTCTTCATCAGGCAAGCCACATGGCACTTTGCGCTGCGTCGAACGATGTTGGCCGAGTGTGCGGCAAATCCTGCGCTCAGATACGCTGAGGGTTTGCCGCACATGATCGATGCATAGGGTAATCGCCCCCTTTTTAACGGGGTGCATCTGTAGAACTTACGCGGCCATTTTCAGTTTCATAGCGGGTGTGATGCCGCCGATGCCCATGTTCGGGCGGTCGTTGTTATATGTCCAGAGCCATTGTGTGGCCTGATCCTGAGCCTCCTCGATGCTTTCGATGATGTATTGATCCAGCCATTCATGCCGAACCGTCCGGTTGTAGCGCTCGACATAGGCGTTCTGCTGGGGCTGTCCGGGTTGGATGTGCTGGATCGTAACACTATGTTTCTCAGCCCATTTTCTCAGTGTTTCGCTGATATATTCCGGCCCATTGTCGACCCTGATCGTGCCCGGTTTTCCGCGCCATTCGATAATGCGATCAAGGCTGCGGATGACCCGTTCGGCAGGGAGCGAGAAATCAACCTCGATCCCCAGCCCTTCGCGGTTGAAGTCGTCCAACACATTCAAAAGCCGAAAAGCCCTGCCGTCGCCGAGGCGATCCGCCATGAAGTCCATGGACCAGGTCACATTCGGTCTGTTCGGGACCGCCAGAACGTCAGGCTTCTCCCGTTTCAGCCGCTTGCGCGGCTTGATGCGCAGGTTCAGTTCCAGCTCACAGTAGATCCGGTAGACCCGCTTGTGGTTCCACGGATGCCCCTTCACGTTGCGCAAATGCAGGAAACACAGGCCAAATCCCCAAGTCTTGCGCGCATCCGTCAGCCCTGTCAGCAGATCGGCGATCACCTCGTTCTCGTCTTTCAGCTTCGGGCTGTAACGATAGCAGGTCTCGCTGACCTCGAAGGCCCGGCACGCCAGCGCGATGCTGACGCCCCGTCGCTCTACCGCCGTTTCGGCCATCTCGCGGCGCTGAGATGGCCCCGTTACTTTTTTCCGAGGGCTTCCTTCAATAAGTCCGCCTGCATGCTCAGATCTGCATACATCCGCTTCAGCCTGCGGTTCTCTTCCTCCATGGCTTTCATCTGGCTGACCATGGATGCATCCATGCCACCATACTTCGCACGCCATTTGTAAAACGACGCATTGCTCATGCCATGTTCACGGCAAAGCTCGGCCACCGGCACACCACCTTCGGCTTGGCGCAGGATCGCAAGGATCTGGGGTTCGCTATATCTGGTCATTTTCATTCAAAATCTCCTCGTTCATCTTGCCGAGAAAATTCTACTTCCGCAGCCCCTTACTTTCGGGGGGGATTACCATCCCACCGGCCTACGTGAAGCCGTTTGTGAAGCGCCAGAAGAACGACATGGCCGATGCGGAGGCGATTGCCGAGGCCGCGTCTCGGCCAACTATGCGGTTCGTTGCGGTGAAAAGCGAAGAACAGCAGGGGGCGGCTATGGTTTATCGCACCCGCGACCTACTGGTTCGACAACGCACCCAGACGATCAACGCGCTGCGGGCTCACCCAGACGTCCCATTTGCCGAAGGGGCGCTCTTCAAAGCGGGCGTAGGACGCATGATCGAGCCGTAGGACAAAGAAGGGGATCAGCTCGGCAAACAGCTTGCCCGGCGTCTGCGCCAGTTCTGCGCCGCGCTTGGTCAGCTTAAAATCGCCTTTGAAGTGACGCCCCAAACGGAGGGTGATCAGCAAGTAGTGCAGCACTTCGAGCGGCAGGAACTCATACTCATTGATGACCTTGTTATAGCGGAACATGTCTTCAGCGCTGCTTCCAGGCCAATCAAAATGCTCTACCGCCCAATGCACAAAGACGCGTTTGAACGCCTTCGTTTTAGTCAAACCGATTGCGCCGTGCTCCTGCGCATACTGCAGCGTCAGCAGCGTCAGCAGCGCCGCGCACAGCAAGGGCGACTGCGCGAGGTCTGGATGGTCATTGGGAAGGGTGCGGAACTCGATCATTCGGCGATGTTGCCACGGGGGATTGCCCCGTCGCAAACGCAAAAGGCCCCCTGGGTTTCAGGGGGGCTCTGTAAACGTTGACGTGGCGTTGACGTAAAACGGGTGTGCTTATACACAAGCGAAACGCTCAACATTTAAGTCTTTGATATCATTTAGGATTTTGGTTGCGGGGGTAGGATTTGAACCTACGACCTTCAGGTTATGAGCCTGACGAGCTACCGGGCTGCTCCACCCCGCGACGGTTGGGCGCTTTGTTGGGCCCTATAGTGCCCCTTGTGTAGGATTGGGGTCATTTTTGTCATCGTTATGAGAGATACGTTTCTTACTAGGTTTGGCGGTGACCTACTCTCCCACGTCTTAAGACGCAGTACCATTGGCGCGGCGGCACTTAACTGCCGAGTTCGGGAAGGGATCGGGTGTTTTGCTCGCGCTATGACCACCAAACCGAGAAAGAAACGTTTTCCTGAGGTATTCAGGAAGTAACAACATCAGTGATAAAGCTATGCGGCTTTATCATTGTTCCATGTTCTTACACTGCCGTCACTTTGTGACGTAGTGATGTTTGCTTTTGACTTTATTTCCGAATGCTTGGTTCATATGAACCTTGCTTTTTCTGGATCAAATCAAGCCTATCGAGCAATTAGTACCAGTCAACTGAATGCATTGCTGCACTTACATCTCTGGCCTATCGACGTGGTGGTCTTCCACGGCTCTCAAGGGAGATCTTGTTTTGAAGGGGGCTTCCCGCTTAGATGCCTTCAGCGGTTATCCTGTCCGTTCATAGCTACCCAGCACTACCATTGGCATGATAACTGGTCCACCAGTGGAACGTTCACCCCGGTCCTCTCGTACTAGGGGCAACTCTTCTCAAATCTCCTACACCCACGGCAGATAGGGACCGAACTGTCTCACGACGTTCTAAACCCAGCTCACGTACCTCTTTAAACGGCGAACAGCCGTACCCTTGGGACCTGCTCCAGCCCCAGGATGAGATGAGCCGACATCGAGGTGCCAAACGATGCCGTCGATATGGACTCTTGGGCATCATCAGCCTGTTATCCCCAGCGTACCTTTTATCCGTTGAGCGATGGCCCTTCCACTCGGGACCACCGGATCACTATGACCGACTTTCGTCTCTGCTCGACTTGTCAGTCTTGCAGTCAGGCTGGCTTCTGCCATTGCACTCAACGAGCGATTTCCGACCGCTCTGAGCCAACCTTCGCGCGCCTCCGTTACACTTTAGGAGGCGACCGCCCCAGTCAAACTACCCACCACGCAGGGTCCCGGATCCGGATAACGGACCGCGGTTAGACATCAAGAGTAAGAAGGGTGGTATCTCAAGGGAGGCTCCACGAGAACTAGCGTTCCCGCTTCAATGCCTACCACCTATCCTGCACATCTCAATCCTGATGCCAGTGCGAAGCTATAGTAAAGGTGCATGGGGTCTTTCCGTCTAACCGCGGGAAGTGTGCATCTTGACACACAGTTCAATTTCGCTGAGTCCACATCAGAGACAGCGGGGAGATCGTTACGCCATTCGTGCAGGTCGGAACTTACCCGACAAGGAATTTCGCTACCTTAGGACCGTTATAGTTACGGCCGCCGTTTACTGGGGCTTCAATTCAGAGCTTGC
>NZ_CP039964.1:2522500-2560737 GCF_005234135.1 Pseudorhodobacter turbinis | reverse complement strand
TTCAGGTGGCGACGGTCTGCGGGTTTTGGGAACGACGAGTAGATCCGCACCGAAACGCTTTCCAGCGCATATTTGTCCCAATAATACTGCGCCAATGCCTCACCAAAGGCTTTCGAGACGCCATAGTTGCTATCGGGACGCAACGGTACATCGGTATCTAAAACCTGTGTCGTCGGATAAAATCCGATAGCGTGGACGGAACTGGCCCATGTCACCCGTTTGACGCCATTCTTACGACAGCCTTCATAGAGGTTGTAAAAGCCAAGGATGTTCGACTGCATGATGCTTTCAAAGGTATTCTCGGAGCTTACCCCCCCGAGATGGACGACAGCATCCACGTCACGCGTCAGCTCCATCACCGCGTCCATATCGGCGAGGTCACAGGTCATCTGCTCTTCATGTGCCTGAAGCGCGCCGACATCCCGCCGACCGGAGAGCCGCACGACATCCGCGACATCCGTCAATCTTTTGCGCAATTCGCCACCCAGCATTCCTGACGCTCCGGTGATCAAAAGTCTCTTGAACTTAGCCATGGTACTTACTCCTTAGTCGAGTGCGCCCAGCGCGTCAGATATACGCGAAATCGCAATTTTCAGGTCATCCTGCCCAAGGGCGTAGGACATGCGGAAATAGGGGGACAAACCGAATGCAGCGCCCTGCACGCCGGCCACTTTCGCCGCGTTCAGCAAATAGCCGGTCAAATCGGTATCGGTCTCGATCAGCTTTCCATCAGGCGTGCGCCGTCCGATAAAGTTTGCCATATGCGGAAAGGCATAGAACGCGCCATCAGGGTTCAGCACTTGGATGCCATCAATGGCGCGCAGGCCGGGGATGACCAGATCTCGCCGTGCCCGGAACTCTGCCCGCGCCATTTCCACATAGTCCTGCGGTCCGGTAAGCGCCTCGATCGTGGCCGCCTGACTGATCGAACAGGGGTTCGACGTCGATTGTGACTGGATCTTGCTCATCACCTTGGCAAGCGCTGCGGGGGCCGCAGCATAGCCGATACGCCAACCCGTCATGGCATAGGCTTTTGCAACGCCGTTCACGATCACCGTGCGGTCTACAAGTTCGGGGCAGGCCACGCCAAAAGAGGTGAACGGCGCATCCGCGTACCAGATCTGCTCATAGATTTCATCAGACAGGATCAGCACCCGCGGGTGGCGCGCCAGAATATCGCCCAGCGCACGAAGCTCTGCTGCGGTATAGGCCGCGCCCGACGGGTTGGACGGGGTATTGATCAAAATCCAGCGCGTCTTGGGCGTGATCGCGGCCTCAAGCAGGTCTGGCGTCAGTTTGAAACCGTTGCTGATGTCGCATTCCACAACCGCAGGAACACCGCCCAGCAGTAACGCCATATCGGTATAGCTCACCCAATATGGTGCCGGACAAAGCACTTCGTCGCCCGGCTCAAGTGTGGCCATCAGCGCGTTAAAGATCACTTGTTTGGCCCCGTTGCCACAAGTGATGTTTTCGCGTGCAAAAGCCAAACCGTTCTCTCGGCGGAACTTTTCGATGACCGCGTCCTTTAACGCGGGCGTCCCGTCAGGCGCGGTATAACGTGTCTCGCCTCGCTTCATCGCGGCATAGGCAGCCTCGATGATATTTTCCGGCGTATCAAAATCCGGCTCACCAATCGACAGGTCGATCACCGGCTCACCCGCCGCCTTCATCGCCTTTGCCGCCGTTGAAATTGTGATCGCAGGGGAAGGTTTGATCAATTTGATCCGGCTTGCTTCAAAGCTCATTTTCCATAATCCTTTTTCGCTTGTTCTGACGAAATGTAGCCAAGCGTCACGTCACGCTGGATTTCCGCCTCAGGCCGTTCCAACGGGTTGCCGAAACCACCGCCACCGGGCAGTTCAAGGACAAGCGTGCGATCAGACGGCACTTTTTGGCGGCCCTTGGGCCTCATCTTCGTGCCATCATCCAGCCCGACCGTCCCGGCCGCACCACAAAGCCCCCCCTGCCGTCCGCGTGCAGGGTTTTCGACACGGTCGAACATCGCTTTGATCCAGAACTCATGCCCCTCATTGGCTTTGATTTCCACAACTTGACCAAGCCCCCCGCGCAAGCGACCTGCCCCGCCGGACCCTTCACGGAATTCTTTGCGCCAGACCGTGATCGGGCCGGTCTGCTCGGTCGCCTCAACCGACATGGCGTGTACACCGGATGGAAATGCTGTTGCGTTCAGCCCGTCCAATGCGGGCCGTGCGCCTGACCCGCCAGAGTTGAACATCAAGATCTCTGACGATTGCAAATGCTCTCCGAGGGCTGCCTGCGCGCCCTCGATTGGCCGTGCCGATATCTGGATATTCCACAAGGCACTTGCCCCCTCGGCCGGAGCAATATCAGGCAGGAATTGTGACACGGCCCCCAGCACTGTATCGGGAATGAAGTGGCCCAGTACATGGCGCACAGCCACAGGCGCCGGATGTAACGCATTCAAAATACAGCCCTCGGGCGCGCTAACGGTGAAGGGCTCCAACGAGGCGTGGTTATTTGGGATCTCGGGCGCCAAAGCGCATTTCAACCCATATCCACAATAGGCGAGCGTATAGATCAGCGGGACGTTGATACCCAAAGCGCTTTGACCCGAGGTGCCGTCAAAATCGGCATGCACCCCCTTGTCGGATACATCCAGCCGCACCTTCATATGAACCGGCTTGTCATAGCCATCCACGGTCATGTCATTGCTGTAAGAACCGGCAGGCAAAGCCGCGAGTTTTTCCAATGTGGCGGCACGGCTGTTTTCAAAGATGAAGTCGCGTAACGCATCCAGCGACTCCAGCTCAAACTCGGTCATCATTTCCATAAGGCGCAGGTGGCCAATATGGTTACACGCGGCCAGGGAGTGCAGATCGCCTATGACCTGATCCGCCTCCCGGACATTGTGGCGCACAATATTGATCAGATCTCGGTTGAGCTCACCACGCGCGGCGAACTTCATGATCGGAACAAAGATCCCTTCCTCATAGACCTCATTGGCATCCGGCCCAAAGCCGCGCCCGCCCACGTCAACCACATGCGCGGTGCAGGCAAAATAGCCAACCAACCTGCCCTCCCGAAACGACGGGGTGACAAATGTGAAGTCCAGCAGATGGCCCGTCCCTTTCCACGGGTCATTGGTGATATAGACGTCGCCCTCGTGGATGTTGTCCTGCCCCAGCACTTCGATGAAATTGCCGACAGCCGCCGCCATGGCGTTGACGTGGCCCGGTGTGCCTGTAACGGCCTGGGCCAGCATTTTGCCGCTACTGTCAAAGACGCCGGCCGACAGGTCGCCGGCCTCTCGCACCGATGTCGAAAAGGCCGTGCGCACCAAGGTCAGGGCCTGTTCCTCAACCACCGAAATCAAGCGGTTCCACATGATCTGAAAATGAACGTCGATGAAATCATTGCTCATGCCATGGCTCCTTTTTTCTGAATCAGAAGACAGCCATCCGACTGCAAGATCGCCTCATAGGCTGCGGTCACAATCGTCGTCGTTTCCCTTTCAACGATGGCCGCAGGGCCATTTACGGCGATACCGGGCGACATATCCGAACGGTTGATGACCGAGGCCGCGAGAAACCCGACTTCCTTGGCGTCAAAAATCTGACGGGTCTGTTTCACTGGCGCGGTTCCTGCCTTGGCAACAGGGTCAACCCGCGTGACTGCCGCCACCCGAGAGGCCGCCTTCACCGACCAGTTCATCACTTCGACATCAAGCCCCTCAAGCGGGTTGCCGAACAGTCGGATATACTCAGCCTCGAACAGGCTACGCAGTTTCGATGCCCCGTCTGCGCCCAACCGATCATTGGGCAGGACCACCGGAATTTCCCAGCCCTGACCGACGTAGCGCATATAGGCTTTGCGCTCGATCTCGAGGGGAACATCCCCCGCCCCATCGCGCGCGACCCGCACGGATTCGGCTTCTAACCCGCCGAGGACTTCATTCACCCATTCAGCGTTATATTGGCTCAACTTCATATAAGCGCCGCGTACAGCTTCATATCCGAAGGGGGCGCGCAAAAAGCCGATGGCCGATCCGACACCTGCCCCCGGCGGGATCAAAAGTGCGTTGATGCCCAGCTTTTCACACAAGCGGTTGGCGTGAAGTGGCGCCGCGCCCCCATAGGCGATCATGGTGAAATCACCCAACTCTTTGCCGTTCTCGACCGCATGGACCCGCGCCGCGGCGGCCATGCTTTCATCCACCACCTCGACCACGCCCACTGCGGCCTTCTCGGCATTCATACCAAGCTTTTGACCGACCTGCGCAAGCAGTGCATCCACAGAGCTTTGCGTGGTGAGCTTGATATCGCCACCTGCAAAATTATCGGGATCCAGCTTGCCCAACACAAGGTCGGCATCTGTCACGGCGGGCTTGTCGCCACCGCGACCATAGCACGCGGGGCCCGGCTCTGACCCCGCACTCTCGGGGCCAACGCGGATCTGGCGCATCCCGTCCACATGCGCAAGTGAGCCCCCCCCCGCACCGATTTCCACCATTTCGATCACGGGGATCGAGATCGGCATGCCCGACCCTTTTTTGAAACGGTAGGTACGGGCAACCTCAAAGGTGCGGGCGGTTTTGGGCGTGAAATCCTCAACCAGACAAATCTTGGCTGTGGTGCCCCCCATGTCATAGGATAGGATCTGCCTCAGCCCATGCCGTGCTGCCACATCCGCCGCATAGATCGCCCCACCTGCGGGGCCGGATTCAAGCAAGCGCACAGGGAAATTTGCCGCCGTGTCCACCGAGATCAGCCCGCCGCCGGAATGGATCATATACACTGGGCAGTCCGCGCCAATTTCAGCAAGACGCACCACAAGCCGGTTAAGGTAGCTTGCGATCAACGGCTTTACAAAAGCATTGGCGCAGACAGTGTTGAACCGCTCAAACTCACGCATCTGCGGCGACACTTCGGACGAGATTGAAACGCTAAGATCCGGCGCATGTTCCGTGATGATCTCCCGCGCCCGCTCTTCATGGGCAGGGTTCACATAGGAATGCACAAAGCCGACGGCGATGCTTTCGTAGCCTTTCGCGGCGACATCACGGGCAAAGCGCGCAACGGCCGCTTCATCCAGCGGCGCCAGTTCGCGGCCCGATGCGCCAATCCGCCCCGCCGCGACATAACGGCTGTCACGTGCAATCAAGGGCGCGGGCAAAACGATATTCAGATCGTACTGCTCGAACCTGTTCTCGGTGCGCATCTCAATGACGTCCCGAAAACCCTTGGTTGTCAGAAACGCGGTTTTTGCCCCACGCCGTTCGATCAGCGCATTGGTGGCAAGCGTTGTGCCGTGAATAACAAGGTCGATATCGCCGGTCTCAATACCGGCCTGTTTCGCAACACGCTGGAGCCCGTCCAGAATGGCCTGCTCTGGCGCCGTATAATTGGTTAGAACCTTTGTCGAATGAAGCTCTGTTCCGATTTCCATCGCAACATCTGTAAACGTCCCGCCGATATCCACGCCGACGCGAACCTGTTTTCCCGCATATGACATATCAAGCCTTTCCGAAACTCGTCATCAAAGCATCTGATCCGCGCGCCAGCAGGCCAAGGTCGGCGCCGACAGCAACAAGCTTGCACCCCGCCTCGATATAGCGGTCGGCATCTGCCTTTACCGGCGCAAGGATGCCCGTTGGCTTGCCCGACTTGGCCGCCGCCGCGATAACCTGACGAATGGCCTGCTGCACATGCTCTGCATTCGGGTTGCCCATTGCCCCCAAATTTGTAGACAAGTCACCCGGCCCGACGAACAACACATCCGCCCCATCCAAAGCCGCGATGTCAGCCGCATTTTTCAGCCCTTCAGCACATTCGATCTGCAAGAACAGCAGCTGGTTCTTATGCGCATTCGCGTGATAGTCCTTTATCCGGCCAAAGTTGTTTGCCCGATGCCCGACCGAATACCCGCGCACGCCTTCGGGCGCATAACGGGTCGCAGCGATGATCCGCTTTGCCTGCGCCACATTACGGACATTCGGGATCATCAAATTGCGTGCCCCCGCGTCCATATGCTGCTTGATCAGATCACTGTCATCCGAAGGCAGCCGCACCACCGGCTCAACCGGATAGCCGCCAACCGCCTGCAATTGCGCCGTGATGGAAAGCAGATCATTCGGACTGTGCTCGCCATCGATCAGCAACCAGTCGCAGCCTGAGCCTGCGACGATCTCGGTCGTCATCGCCGAACCCAATGAGCACCAAATTCCAATCTGGACCTGTCCGTCCATGGCGTTCTGTTTCAGGCTGTTATGTTTTTCTTGCATGGTGACTCCAATTGGAAAGCGCAAAGCGATTCATCTCTTGTATTTGTATGATGTATGATGTCATTCTGTCGAGAGTAATTGTTGCAGGTTCCAAAATTTAGAGAGCCGGCTCAGATAGCGAAGGGAAAACCAATGATAATCGGATTTATAGGGCTGGGCGTCATGGGCGCGCCAATGGCTGCGAAACTCGTTGAGGCCAGTCATCAGATCATCACCACCCTGAACCGATCACCGCTGCCCACGGGCTTGAACGCAAAGGTGCTCGACACGGCCAGGGCTGTCGCCGAGGCAAGTGAGGTCGTTATAACCATCCTCCCAGATACCCCCGATGTCGAGCGGGTCTTGATGGGCACAGATGGCGTTCTGGAGGGCATAAGCGCCGGAAAGCTGGTCATCGACATGTCATCGATCAGCCCCATCGAAACCAAAGCCATGGCCAAAGCATTCAAGGACAAGGGCGTTGACTATGTGGATGCGCCCGTATCCGGCGGAGAGGTCGGAGCCAAAGCGGCAACCCTGACCATTATGGCAGGTGGCTCGCAGGCAGCGTTTGAGCGAGCCAAGGGGCTGTTTGAACTCATGGGCAAGAACATCACCCTTGTCGGCGAAGAAAACGGTGCCGGACAGACCTGCAAAATTGCCAACCAGATCATCGTCGCCCTGAATATCGAAGCGGTTGCCGAGGCACTGGTATTTGCCTCTAAGGCGGGCTGTGACCCTGCCAAGGTGCGCGACGCGTTGATGGGTGGCTTTGCGTCTTCCAAAATCCTCGAAGTGCATGGCGAGCGGATGATCAACCGCAAAATGGACCCCGGTTTTCGCATCAACCTGCATCAAAAAGACCTCAACCTTGCCCTGCAAAGCGCAAGGGCACTTGGCGTAAGCTTGCCAAACACCGCGACCACGCAGGAGCTGATGAACAACTGCGCGGCCAATGGCGAATCCGCCTCCGACCATTCCGGTATCGTCCGCGCATTAGAGCGCCTCGCCAATCACAAGCTCGGATAGGGGGGCCCATGCGCGGAAGCGGAAAAGCCAACGTATATGCCATGCTGGCCCACCCTGTGGCTCATGCAAAGTCACCCGGCATGTTCAACGACCTGTTTGAGGCCGAAGGTCTGGACAGCCTGATGGTCCCCGTCACCTGCAAGCCAGATGACTTTGATACATTCTGGGCGGGTTTGACTGCCATGCAAAACCTCAAGGGCATGATTATATCGGTGCCCTTCAAAATTCCCTCCTTGGCCAAATGCGCCACCGCCCATCCCCGCGCCAAACGCGTGGGGGCGGCCAATTGCATCCTCAGAATGCCTGACGGGAGCTGGCATGCCGACAACTTCGACGGGGTTGGCTTTATCGAAGGGTTGAAAAAAGCAAACATCCCAATTGCCGGAGAGCGGGTGCTTTTGGTTGGTGCTGGCGGGGCGGGGGCCTCTCTCGCATATTGTCTGGCAGAGGAAGGCGCTGCATCCGTCACGATCAATGACATCGACATAAGTCGTGCCAAGCAGCTTGCCGGGTTGGTCAAAACCGCCTTCCCCGCCAGTGACACCGCCCCGGGTGCGCCCGACCCGCGCGGCAAAACACTTATCGTCAATGCGACCCCGATCGGATTGCAAGCCTCAGACCCCTATCCTTTGGATGTTGAAGGGCTGACTGCGGATATGACGGTTGTCGACATCATCATGGACCCAACTGAGACCCGCCTTTTGCAATATGCCAAGACCCTCGGGTGTCGCGTGCAATACGGACAGCCTATGATGGACTGTCAAATGCAAGCCATGGCGGCGTTTTTGAAAGTCGCTGACGCGGGGGAGAGCAATGGCTGATCCCCGTATTTGTGTTGTCATCGGCGCCACCTCTGGCATCGGCCGCGCCATTGCCCTGAAATTTGCATCGGAAGGCAATGTTATAATCGTGTCCGGGCGCAATGAGGAACGGGGGGCCGCAACCGTCAAGGCCTGCGCGCAACTTGGCGGGCAAGCGCATTTCATTGCGTGCGATCTTGCTGACGCCGCGACCATCCAGCAACTCGCAAGCACCGTATTTAAACGTTTCGGCCCTACCGGGGCGCTCGTCAACTCTGGCGGCATTCTGCAAAGTGGCGGGCGTGTTCTGGATCAGCCTCTGGACCAGGACAGTGATCTTTGGAACGTCAACTATCGCGGCACTTTCATCGCCTGCCAAGAATTCGGCAAGCAGATGCGTGACGCGCGACGCGGTGCAATCCTCAATATCGGCTCTCTGGCCTCTTTTGCGCCGCTGTCACTCCCCTCTTATACGCCCGGAAAGCAGGCCATTTTGGGGCTGACACAGATTCTGGCCGCCGAACTGGGCCCCTTTGGCGTGCGCGTGAATGCGGTGGCGCCAGGCTATACAATGTCCGACGGCTTAAAGGCCAAAATCGCAGCAGGAGAACGCGAGCCCGAGGCCATCAAGGCCACCACAGCCCTACGTGCATTTGTGGAACCCGAACAGGTCGCGGAGGCGGCAAGTTTTCTCTGTTCAGACAAAGCCGCTTCGATCACGGGGGTTACCTTGCCCGTCGATGCCGGCTGGCTCGTGCAGGCGCCCTATGCCGCCTACCTCCAAGGCAATCCTATTCACGAATAACCCGAAACACCCTCTGTACAACTCATTTTGGAAGGATCAAAAATGACAAATATCAACCGCTATGCTTTTGACACCCGCGTTCACCACGGCGTAACACATAATGGCACCGTCTATCTGACAGGTCAGGTCGCAGAGCCCGGCCAATCCGTCGCGGACCAGACCCGCGAAGTGCTCGCCAAGATCGACGATCTTTTGGCGCAGGCCGGGACAGACAAGACTAAAATCCTGCACATCCAGATGTGGCTTGATGATGTCCGTGATTTTGATGAGGTCAATAAGGTCTATGATGCCTGGATGCCGATGGAACATGCCCCCGCGCGCTCATCCGGTCAGGGGCGCATGGCCAAAGCCGGCATGTTGATCGAGATGATCGTCACCGCTGCCGCCTAGGAACATCCTATCCTGACAATACCCGGAAACGAATAGAACCGCGCCAACATAGCGCGGTTCTACATAAACCAGATGCTCAGACCACAAGCCTAGGCGTAGACATACCCGCCCGAGACTATGATCTGCTCACCCGTCATATAGGTGTTCCGGTTCGACGCGGCGATAAGCACCCATTCCGCAATTTCGCGCGGCTTTGCACCACGACCCAACGGGTTGGCCGCCGCCATTTCAGGGAGTGTACCAGCCTGAAGAACACGGTCGGTCGCCATACCCGCCGGTGCAACGGAGTTTACTAATATCTGATCCGCCGCAACATAGCTTGCAAAGGATCGCGTCAAGCTTACAACAGCCGCCTTTGTCGCCGCATAATGGGCATTTTGTGGGTGCGCCTTGAACGCATCAACAGAGGTGATGTTGACAATCCGACCTGCGATATTTTCACCGTCTACCCGTGTCCTCATGTGATTAATGGCAGCTACGCACATGTGATAGGTGCCTTTGATATTGATTGCATTTTCAATATCCCATTGGTCATCCGTTATCTCCAACAGGGGCGCGCGCGGATAAATCGCAGCACAATTAACCATACTGTCGACCCGCCCCATTGCTTTAACCGCAGCATGAAAGGATGCATGCGCATTCTCCTTGCTTGCGATGTCCGCCTTGATTGCAAACGCCGTTCCGCCCGCCTTTTCAATCAACGCAACAGTTTCCTGCGCGCCCTCAAAATTTGCATCAATGACGGTTACAGCCTTGGCTCCTTGCTCGTTCATCATAACTGCAATTTCGCGGCCAAAGCCAGAAGCACCACCGACAACAGCAACACTCAGGTTTTTCATTTCCATAATCAGATCTTTCCTAGATTGGGATCACTTCATTTCTGTTTTTCGAACAGTTCTACCGCCGCCAACTGCTTGCCCGATTGGCATAATCTCAATGCGAGAAACGTCGACATGGCGAGGCGCGCGGAGCGCGTAGGCTATTGCTTCTGCAACATCCTGTGGCTCAAGCGGCTCGTATTCATCATAGAGTTCACCCGAAGCATCATTTCCGATTGCTTCGCGATACAGATTTGAGCGAATTCGCCCGGGCGCGACCTCGGTCACACGAATTCTACGGTCGACCAATTCGGCCCGCAAAGCATCTGCGAATAAAGACACTGCGGCCTTTGACGCGCCATATACTGTCGCCCCCGGATGCGGAAAGCGGCCCGCACTTGATCCGACGAATACAACATGCCCTTGGCCGCGCTCCTGCATCCCGCGCACCGCTGCCTGCGTCAAGTGGACGACTGATCGAAAATTGACATCAATCATAGCGTTGATGGCGTCTTCTGGCAGATCAACGAAGCTCGCCCTGGAGGGCAAAACCCCAGCGTTGTTGACCAAGACATCAACGTTGCGACCTTCCATCAATGCTCGACAAGCCTTTGGATCACCAAGGTCGCACGCCACAGTTTCTATGACATTCTCCAACGCAGCCAGTTCATTCAGCGCGGCCTGATTCCGACCGACACAAATAACCTGATCTGTTTTGGACAGGATTTCGACCAACGAACGGCCCAAGCCGCTTGTTGCTCCCGTAACCATGATCGTTTGCATTCTTCATATCCCTTGCCGCTAGATAATTTGTATGACATCATACTCATGACAACACTATCAACAAGGTTTCGTCCATGCCCTTAATGAAGATTATAGTTTTTATTTTTGTGCGTTTGCCTTAAGCAGCTGCACAGCATAGGCAGGCGCAAAATTGAAAAAAAGAAAAACACTCGCTCTACGCATGGCGGAAGCCCTTTCGGAACGGATTTCGAATGGAGAGCTGAAACCAGGTGAACGCTTACCGACGGAAGCGGCACTTTGTGAAGAATTTGAAGTAAGCCGAACAGTCGTCCGCGAGGCCGTCGCACGGCTGGGGTCCGAAGGGCTGCTGGTATCCCAGCAAGGGCGCGGAATGTTCGTATCAGAACAGCAACCCACCAGAAAATTCGAACTCGAAGCCGACAACCTAAGCTCTCTTCCCGAAACGATTTCACTTCTGGAATTGCGGCTTAGTGTCGAAGTGGAAGCTGCCGCACTATGCGCCATAAGACGCACAGCAACAGATGCCCGAAAAATTCGCAGAATAATGGAAGAGCTGGATTCCCAATCAGCTGATCCAAAGAATGTAGATGTCCACTATGACTTCGACTTTCACCTTACAATTGCCCAAGCCACCAAGAACGAACATATCTTTCGTTTCCTGAGTTTTCTCAAACCCGCTATCGCTCCGCGCTTTCAGCTTAGCCAACTTGTGTCGACCGCCTACAAAGATGAATATTACAGGCGCGTTCACGAGGAACATGAGGCAATTGTCGTCGCTATTGAAGCGCAAGCCTCTGACAAAGCACGCGAAGCCATGCGAAAGCATCTACTCAATGCGCTCGAGAGATTGCGAGCACTGTCCAGCGCCGCAGGGCTGAACGATTCAACTAATATCGATGCAAGCGTGCTTGAAGCCTTCTTCAAAACATAGTGACTCCTTCGCCTGACCAAACCATTCAGATTTCTGATAGATCCAGATCCGGCCCCGACCCCGATCCCCTGCAGCTTTTTCTCATAGCAGATCGGGCAGTGGAACCTCGAGCGCCCCTCAACCGTGCCGTGTTTCAACAGCTTTTCGATCTTGCTGTTCTGTAGCGGTTTCTCGTGCCCGCATGGCAGCAGATAGCGATTATATTTGGGATCGTCATCATCGCGGTCAAGCAACTCAACCCCAACCAGATTTGCTTTGCGTTGACGGTCCGCCTCCTGGCACCCCCACACGACGGCTGAGCAGAGTGAAGCTTATGAGCCTTTTCGGCGGTGTGGGCCCCGCAAATCTTGCATTCGAGCACCACATGATGCCGATCCCGGACACGACGATCACCGCGAAAGCCTTTCTGATCGGCAAGCCTGTGCCAGTATTCGACAACATCTCCCGGATAGTCGACCCAAGCCTCTTCAGGAACGTTGCGGGACCGGTGCGGGCAGTAGAGGTATTTCTTCGGCGTCATATGATAGATCTGTCACCCCAATGAGGTGCATGGCGGCAGAGGCGCTGATACTTCGCCCGCACGCCTGCGCGGCGCAGGGTGCTGAAGACGGACTCGCAGGTCAGTAAGATACGCGACCCTTCGACCTCGGCGCCGACCACACGGCCTTTCCAATGCGCGACGGTCCCGCCCAAGACCTGTTCGTGGCCGCGAAAGATGGTCAGTGTCACCGGCGTGTTCCCGAGCGGTGCCAGAAACCGCCGCGCGAAGGGATGTGGCAATGGCCAGGTCAGCTCCAGGCGTCAGCGCTCGATCCCGCTGGTTTGCACCACATCACCGTGGGCCACGGCTGCGGCTTGCCAGGCGATGATGTCGCCGCCACTGCCTGCGCTGAGCCAATCCTCGGGCCTGCTGGTGAAGCGCCAGACCTGTTCCCCCTCGACGAACTGAAAGAGGAAATGGGGTCGGCCTTCGGCGGTGGAGGCCTCGATGGTGTCGTAAGTCATGATGGGTGTGTTCCGCTCATAGGGTCAGGCGAACTGGCAGCGCCCTCGACCGGATGGGCGGTGTATTAGGGGGTAGCACGGCGTGTTCAGGCGCGTGTCTCCGGTCACTCCGGTGGGTTAATGATTAGTTGGTTGTAGGGGGGGGTGGGAGTGGACCTGCGCTGCGGTGGTGACCGAGGTCTGAAGTGCGGGGCATTTCGGGCCTTCGAGGCGAATGCACCATTGGCGGCTTTGGCGCACCGTTCAACAAATGGTCTTTTTTTGAACGGTTGAAAGCATATATTAAGTTAATTTTCAGATCTATACTGCAATGAATGATAGCGCCTGTTATCCTATAACAAGGCGTGGAATTCGTATAACAAAGAAAATTATGCTCTATTTTACGGTGAGACCTTAAATGTAAATACAAACTCCAAGGAAAACCGATGCTCAACTCAATACCTTCTTGCAAGATCAACCTTATGGCAGCTGCAGCATTATGCGGATTTATGGCACCAGCCTCACCGGCTTTTGCTGATGTAACAGTATGCAATGCTCAGGGGCGTTGTGCTACGGTGGACACATGTCAGGTGACTAATGATGGCGCAGCCTGTGCAACAAGTAACAATGGTAGTGTCTCTGCATGTCATCAAGGTGGGAGTTGTTATGGAAATGTAAAGGAAGTCCCTTCTGATGCCTTAATCTTAAAAGGAGCAGAGGCTCTTCGCTTTATGAAAAAAGGCGTTTCTAGTACGACACGCTCTGTTACTAAGCCCGCAAATATAAATACTAAAATTACAAAATAGTTTGCGTTTGCTGAGGAAGGCACCGCCACCTTGAACAGTGACTGCGACGGCGAGCGCCAACAGCAGCAATGAGAAATTATCAACTACCGTTTGGAACACAACCGCCATTCAGTTGTGTCCCAAAAAAGCCTGGTTTTTGGAGTGAGTTATTTGGCTTGTGAACCAGCACCTATGCCGTCTACTTTTGCACTAAATTTGATGCTGTTTTTTAGGGACTGTCGAACATGAAAGTCAGACCGTTGGAGGAAAATGACCGCGCCATTTGGGAGCAGTTCATGAACGAATATGCCGAGTTCTATAAGACCTCAGTCCCGGATGGCGGACATGATGGAGTCTGGGCTTGGATATTCGATGAAAACAATGATTTTTGGTGTGATTTGATCCTTGATGATGAAGGTAAACCGTTCGGGTTTACTCAATATCAGCTTATGCACCGGTCCCTTAGCGGGGCAATGGTCTGCTATTTGAGTGACCTCTATGTGCGCCCAGACGTGCGAGGGACAGGTGCAGGCCGTGCGTTGATTGACCACGTGATAAATTTTGCAAAAGACCGTGGGCTGAACAATGTTCGCTGGCTGACTCAAGACTACAACTATGCAGGGCGGCGTCTCTACGACAACTACGCCTCCAAGTCGGATTTCATCCTATACAGCATTCCAGTCTAAAAGGTGGCCTCAAAAACGCTCCTTTTTGGACACTCAAAAACAGCCTCGTTTTAAGCTGCCAAAAACCCCGTTCAAAACCCAAATGGTTGTTGAAGGTTTTTGGGGGAGCCGATGGTAACGGACAATCGTGCATCACGCAGCATTTGTCAAAATGGGCTCGAACCTGCGGTTCGCCGCGCTGTCCATGAAGGTTCGATCTGGAACCGGCGGCGCTGTGTGTAGCCACGCCTACTACCCTTTTGATCGAGCGCATCTCGTAATGTTCCGCGTCCCTTCAAACGGTTCCCGAACCTCATCTCGGGGACTTGGTCTCGCAGCTACAAAAGGCGTCAACCGTCGACCTCTATTACATCTGTCAGATGGTTGACGGAGTCACTCGGTCGCCCGAAGCATTCCTTCGAAATATTGAAGATATCTTCGGAGACATGTCGATGCGATGTCTCAAAGCATTCGGTGAGAGGATCGCGTCACGAGACCCCGACCGCCAAGCTGCTGAAGTCCATATCCGTGTGGCACTCATGAACCGCTTCAATGCACTCGGCACCGCCGAGATCGAACGCGTTGCCTGACCCAAAAGGGGAACAGGGAAGTCGCGTCTTAAAGCCGAATTATGCAACAACGCCTGCTTGATCCATCAAAGCTGGGGTGCCACTGCAAAAATGATCTTCTGTGCCCGACACAGGGGAATTCGTGAAAGTTTGATCGCTGCCAACCCATTGACCCGCGATAAGGTGTTTTCCGTTCAACATAAGATAGTTCCCTAAGTCTAATTACAAAATAAGCCAGACAGCGTTTGCCCCACACTCATGGGCCAAACCGCCCGATGAGACGGACTGCATTAGGCAGATTGGGCCTTTAGGCCCTGCTGTGTCGCCTGGCTTAACGTTTGGTTCGGTGTCAGGGCCTCTGGGTCGGTGATTAACTCGATCAGATAGCCGCCTTTTGCCTTGCGGGCGCGGTCCAATGCGGCGGGAAAATCGTCCGTCGCATCGATCCGCTCACCCGCGATCCCGAAAGATGCGGCAAAGGCGACAAAGTCGGGGTTGTGCAAATCAGTCGACATTTTACGGTTAGGGTGATTGCGCTCCTGATGCATTCGGATCGTACCCAATATCCCATTATTGACGACCAAATAGATCACATCCGCGCCGTATTTTTTGGCGGTGGCAAGCTCTTGGGCTGCCATCAAAAAGCAGCCATCGCCGGCAAGTGCAATAACCTCGCGGTCTGGCGCTATCAGCTTGGCCGCGATTGCCGCCGGCACGCCATAGCCCATGGACCCGCTGGTCGGGGCCAGTTGCGTGCGGTAGTCGCAATGCTTGTGAAAGCGATGCGCCCACACTGTGTAATTGCCCGCACCATTTGAAAGGATCGTGTCTTTTGGCATCGTCTGTGTCACATGCCCGATGATGCGCGACATATTCACACCGCCCGGCACCTCGGTTGGTTCCAAGAACGCCTCATAATCGGCGCGCTGTTCTGCAATCCATGCCGCCCTCGTTGCCTGACCGTCGCCATCGGGCAAAGCCTCTAGCGCGTCGAAAAACGTATCCGGGGCAGAGGTGATGCTCAGCGTCGGGTTATAGACATGGCCCAATTCCTCGGGGCCGGGGTGTATGTGGACAAATTCCATTTGCGGCGTCGGGATGTTGATTAACGAATACCCCTGCGATGTCATTTCCCCCAGCCGAGAGCCGACGACGATAAGCAAATCAACCTCTTCTGCAATGCGTTTGCGCAGCTTTGGCAGCGGCGCGATGCCGACCACACCGACGTAATTTGGGTGGTCATTGTCTACATAATCCTGACACCGAAAACTGGTGGCAACGGGTATGCCGGTTCGCGTGGCAAAATCCATAGCTTGCTTGCCAACGTCGCGGCTCCAACCGGGGCCGCCAACCAGCATCATCGGCGCTTTTGCCTTTGCCAACAACGCCCCAAGGTCGCTCATGGATTGTGGCGCAGGGGCTGATTTAGAAACAGGTGTGGGCACCAAATCCGCGACGCTGACCATATCGATCAACATATCTTCGGGTAAGGCCAGCACAACCGGCCCCGGCCGCCCTGACAGCGCTGTGTTCCAAGCGCGCGACATATATTCGGGGATCCTGCTCGCATCGTCGATTTGTGCAACCCATTTGGCCATCTGACCAAATACCTGCCGGTAATCCATTTCTTGAAACGCCTCGCGATCTGCCATTGATCGCCCAACCTGCCCAATCAAAACAATCATCGGCGAACTGTCTTGAAACGCGGTATGAATACCATTCGACGCGTTCGTCGCACCGGGCCCGCGTGTTACTGCACAAATGCCGGGCTTGCCAGTCATTTTGGCATAAGCATCGGCCATATTAGCCGCGCCACCTTCATGCCGGCAAACAATGGTTTGGATAGTGTCGGCGTGATCATAGAGTCCATCCAGCAACCCAAGAAAGCTCTCGCCAGGAACGCAAAACACTTTATCCGCACCGAGCAACTTAAGTTGATCCGCTAAAACATGGCCGCCTGAGCGTGAGGGCTGTGATGTGGTCATGTGGCAGTCTCCCTTTGGGTGTTGTGGCACGCTGAAAGCGGCCCAGAGATTTAAGGTACTAGGTGGCAGCAAAGGTCGCGCGCCATTCCGCACACATCCCCTTCACCGATGAATTCAACCCTTGTTCTTTCAGGCAAAATCGGCCCGCGCGGCCAGCCGCTCGGCAGCCCGCTCGAACCGCGCACGCGTTGCCGCTCGCGCGGCTTCGCCGTTACCGCTGTGCAGGGCCTCCAAAACCGCCCGATGTTCTTCCATAATGGCGGGGCCAAATTCGGAAGCCGCAGCATTTTTCAAGAAGGCAGACCTTAGGTTGTTTTGAATATTGGCTTCGATCATCGCCACAACCTCGGCGTAATAGGGGTTGTGCGACGCCTCGGCAATTTGGCGATACAGCAGCAACTCCGAATCAACGCGCTCTTCTAATGCGGTGCCCGGGCCGCTCGCATCTGCGGCGGCCATACGCGTATAAGTGGTATCAATTTGCGCCATCTGCTCGGCCGTACGTGCGCTTGCGGCAAGGGCCGACGCACCGGCCTGCACTCCTGTACGCAACTGTAAAAGCTGAACAATCTGTTTTCGTTTTTCAAAGCAAGCGGGACTGATCCGAAAGGCGGATCGCTGCGACGCCTCGGTCACAAAGGCCCCCACGCCACGGCGCGAATCTACAACGCCATCATAACGCAACAGCGAAATAGCCTCTCGCACAACGGTACGGGCAACGCCAAAGCGTTTAGACAAATCAGCCTCTGTTGGCAGACGGTCACCGGGCATCAATTGGCCACCCTCGATGGCACCCAAGATAGAAACCGCCACCTCATCAGGTAGGCGCCGCGGGCGATCAATGCGATCAAACAGGGGGGCAGATCCAGTCATAGTGTGATACTCCAGCGTTTTGACTTTTAAACGCATCCCGGCGCCGAAAGTCTAGTCTAGAAATACTCATATTAGAAAACAGGTTGTCTGACAACAGTTTTAATGTTTACCTGTTTTTAAAATTGGAGGACGATATGCGAATCGGATTGATCGGGCTTGGTGGAATGGGCAAAGGGCTGGCCAAGAATATGGCGGCCAAAGGACAGGATCTAACCGTATCAGATCTGGACCAAAACCGTGTTGCACTTGCTGTGGCACAGGGCGCAAAACCGGGCGGTTCCCCAGCTGAGATGGGGGCCGCCTGTGACGTGTTGATGATTTGCGTGACAACTGCCGAGGTCGTTCAAGACATCGTTCTTGGCCCGAACGGGGCATTGGCGGCCATGTCGCCGGGCGATGTTATTGTGGACCATACAACGGTTTCGCCAGACCATGTTGATAAAATGCATAAGGCTTGCAAGGCTGTAGGGGTTCACTATGCCGAAGCGCCTATGACGCGCACTCCAGCACACGCAGACCGTGGCGAAGCGAACATATTGTTCGGCGGCGAGCTAAGCTTGATGGAGCGCCTGCGCTCGGTCTTTGAAACCTATGCTGAGAATATCTTTCATGTCGGCCCTGCGGGACACGCGATCCGACTAAAACTCATCCATAACTACATCGCTTTTGCCAACGTCGCCAGCTTTTGCGAAGGCTTCGCGCTGGCTGCAAAAGAGGGTTTGGATATGACCAAGGTCATCGGGATCATTTCTGCGGCTGGTGGCAAATCCGGGATGATGGACTTGTACGGCGAAATGACCCTGCTGCGCGATTTTACACCCCATATGTCGTTGTCAAACGCTCAAAAAGACGTTCGCTATTACGCCGAATGGCTGGAACGCGCAGGCCTGCCCGGCTTTATGGCGCAGTCTGTCCATCAAACTTATGCGCTCGCCTCGATCATGGGGCATGGCGACGAGGGCTGCACGGCAGTGATCAAAGCATACGAAGATCTGACCGGCGTCGAGGCCAAGCTGCCTGACGCCGAGTAACGCCACGACCCGACATCTTGGGAGGGGTGTCGGGAACTCAAAAGCACCATTGGGAGGAAACCAAATGCTCAAGAAACTTTTTATCACAGGCACTATCGCGGCCCTTATGACTGGCACCGCACTGGCACAGGACGTGACCTTGCGCCTTGCCCATTTTGCCGCCGAAACACACCCTGGCCACTTGGCTGCGCAGGCTTTTGCCAAGGCTGTCACTGAACGCACCGGCGGCGCAATCAAGGTTGAACTTTTTCCCGCCAACCAATTGGGCAGCCCGCCAGAGCAGCTAGAGCAAACCATTCTGGGTGCGATTGAAATGAACCTTCCGACGCAGGGTGCTTTGGATAAATACGAAAAAGCCTTTGGCACCGTAATGACGCCTTTTGCCTTTGACAGTTACGAGCAGGCACATGCCGTTTTGGATGGCCCCTTCAGCGAGTGGGCTGGCCCAAAGCTAGAGGAACAAGGCCTCGTGATGTTGTCGAACTGGGAATACGGGTTTCGCAATATCACCAACACCCTTCGTCCGATCAATACCCCAGAGGATGTCAAAGGTCTTAAACTTCGCACCCCGTCGGAGTTGCAGATTGTTGCAGCTCTTGAAGGTCTTGGCGCATCGACCACCCAAATCGCATTTAACGAGCTGCCAAATGCGCTGAACCAAGGTGTTGTCGACGGTCAGGAAAACCCGATCGGTGTGATTTCTCATTATAATCTGAACGATTTCCAAGAGCACCTAGCGATTACCCGCCACGTATATAACTCGATGGTGCAAGTCATTAATAAAGACGTATTTTATTCGTTGACCGCCGAACAACAGACTATCTTGCGGGAAGAAAGCAAGAAAGCCGGCGATATGATGCGCGCGGCTGTGATTGCACAAGAAGACGAAGAACTCGCCGCGCTTGAAGCCGCTGGCATGAAAGTGACCCGCCCGCACTTGGCACCATTTGCGGCGCTTATGGGCCCTGCCCGCGCCCGCGTGGCCGATTATTCGGGCAAGGAAAACATGGATAAATTCCTGAGCTTCTTGAAGTAAAGCACACGCGCTTGCAGGCATTTTGGCCTGCAAGCGGTCCATATGGAATCACAAAATGACAACATTTCTTATCCTCGGCACGCTTGTGCTTTTGATTGCCCTTGGCCTGCCGATCGCGGTCTCTTTGGGTCTAACCGCAGTCGGGTTTTACGTTTTCCTTGGTGAGTTTCGCATTCTGGCGATGCTGCCACAGCGGATGTTTTCAGCGACCACGGGCTTTACGCTTTTGGCCATTCCGTTCTTTATTTTGGCCGGAAACCTGATGAACACCGGTGGCATCACTGAACGCATTTTCCGCTTTGCGAATGCCTGCGTGGGGCATGTGCGGGGCGGCTTGGGGCAGGTTAATGTGCTGGCGTCTCTATTTTTCTCCGGCATGTCGGGGGCGGCTGTGGCCGATGCGGCAGGGCTTGGTCAAGTCGAGCTGAAGGCGATGGCCGACCAAGGCTACGACCCTGACTTCAGTGCAGCCATTACGGCGGCATCCTCGACGATTGGCCCCGTTTTTCCACCGTCAATTCCCTTTGTTCTGTTTGCCTCGATCACGGGCGTCTCGGTCGAGCGGCTTTTTCTGGCAGGCGTTGTCCCCGGTGTTTTGATGGCCTTGGCCCTGATGGGCGCGGTTTGGATTGTGGCCTATCGCCACCAGATGCCACGCGCCGATCATATCGATTGGGTTGAAATTTGGCGCAGCTTTTGTGGCGCGGGGTTGTCATTGCTGACCCCCATTATCATCATTGGCGGCATCTTTGGCGGCGTTTTCACGCCAACCGAGGCAGGCGTGGCCGCCAGCGCCTATGCGATGTTTCTGTCAATGGTCGTCTACAAAGAAATCTCTATCCGCGACCTGCCCGCCATTTTTTGGAGCACGCTACAGCACACCATCCGCGTTATGTTTGTCATTGCGGCCGCCGGTTTCTTTGGCTGGCTCTTGGTTCATCAACGGGTGCCAGACGCGCTTATCAAATCCTTGGTTGGCCTGTCCGATAGTCCGGGCATCATCCTAGCAATTGTCGTGGCGATCCTGTTGATCCTTGGGATGTTTTTAGAAGGCATCGCAGTGATCGTGCTGACCGTTCCACTGTTTGCGCCCGTGATGGAAGGTATTGGCGTTGATCCACTGCAATTCGGGGTGATCATGATCATGTGTTCGATGCTTGGCTTGTTGACGCCGCCTGTGGGGATGGTTCTATTCGCGGTCGCAGCCATTGCCCGAATGTCCGTAGGGCGATTGGCGAACGCATTGATCCCCTATCTTATTGGCCTGTCGCTTGTTCTGTTGCTGGTTGTGACTGTCCCTGCCGTGTCAACCTGGCTTCCCAATCTGGTGACTGGACAATGAGGCGCCTTGATTATTTCGTCGCCATGGCTTTGCGGGTAATTCCGATCGCCTGCTTAGTTGCGCTGTTCTTGTTGATCTTTGTCAACGTGATCGCCCGCACCTTTCAGCTGGCAGGCTTTGCATGGTTTGACGAGGTTATAACCGGCTTGTTCGCATGGATGGTTTTTGTGGGCTCCGCAGCGCTTTGGCGCGAGAACGACCATTTTCAGGTGCATTGGCTGCAAACCGTGCTGCCTGTCCGATCAAGCCATTTGCTGCGCCTTTTGATTGTCGCGCTTGGCCTGTGCTTTTTGTTCGCAATGACGTGGTTCGGCGCATCCTTGACTCTCAAGGCCAAAGCGATGACGCCGATCCTATCCATGCCCACATCACTTTTCTATGCCGCTATCCCGATCTCGGGTGCGGTGATGTTCATCTACTCGTTGGTTGATCTGTTCCGACTATTTACCCAAAAGGAAACAAAGCTATGATTTTGGACCACCGCACATATACCTGCCATCCGGGCCGCATCAAAAAGCACATGAAGCTGTACGAAGAACACGGATGGGAAGCGCAGCGCCGTCACTTGGGAGAGCCGGTCGTTTACGGTGCCGTGGAAACGGGTGACGTAAATTCCTACGTCCATGTTTGGGCGTTTGAAAGCCCGGCCGACCGTGCCACAAAACGCGCTGCAATGGCTGCAGACCCGCAGTGGCAAGCATTTCTAAAACTAAGCGCCGAAAGCGGTAACCTGATGAGTCAGGTTAACACAATTCTGACACCGGCTCCGTTCTTTGGAAAACCGGCAAAGGCATGAACGGCTTAGCCCGAAGCAGCAACATCAAACACAGCGTGGCTCACGGCAGGGTTTTCGACCATCGCCAGCAGCACCTCTGTTTCGGCCGCATTCTGCGCGCGCTCGGGTGATGCCAATGCTTGGGCCATCGCCGCATGGTGGATCGTCAAGTTGTTCCCTTTGGCTCAGAAGTTGGCATAAAAAAGGGTGGGGTGGTGGGTAAAAAGCCCTCGTTCACACCAGATCATGTCGCGCTTACGTGCCTATAATTTATGAAATGATCATCGTCTGTGAAGACTTCTGTTGGGGGCGAAGCGCTGAAACGGGCAGGCGCCATCAAACGAATGTGCCAATTTTACGTTTTATTATGCGTGGGACAAGGTAGTCCCACGCATAGCACTTATATTTATAGTCGCGGATCATATCTCGCATCATCTCAATTTCTTCATCTGATAGATCGGTCAGGGGAGCTCTAGGCTCCAGACCCATTAATCGGCTTGAGGCCGCGATGGTTGCATGATTCAAACGCCCAAATTTTGGGGGCGCTATGAGCAATCTTTACTGGCTGAACGAGGACCAAATGGCGCGGCTGCGGCCGTTTTTTCCGAAGCGCCATGGCAAGCCGCGCGTGGATGATCCGTTGCCCTCTCACGGTTTGTCTTGAAACCGTGAGAGGGGGCGCGTTCTGAGTGGAATTATATTCATCAATCGCAATGGTTTGCGGTGGTGTGATGCCCCAAAGGAATATGGCCCAGCTAAGACGCTTTTGTGGTTGCCGCCCATATTGCAAGAAGTTTTTGACCCTGTTGGGGTGTGATCGAGTGCGAACTTTTGTTAGGCCTCAAGATGCGGCATTTCCAAAAGCCGCGGGCCGGGATGGTGATCAGCGGATCGGATCCAAATCTCTACACCGAGCTTTCTTACTTTCAGGGTCTTACTGGTTTTCCCTATCCGGATCTGTTCGATCGTTTTGCCCATTCAGGTCGTCTTCTTCTTACACTCCCTTGGCACCGTCGCTAGCAGGTGACATGAACATCATGCCGAGCCCACCAGCGCCGGATCCCTGTAATCTTCGTTCTTCGTTAGCATCGCCCATATCTGGCGGGCCATTTTGTTGGCCAGCGCGATCGCAAGCAGCATCATGGGTTTGCGCTCCAACATTCGTGACAACCAGCTGCCCTCCAAAATGGTTCGCTGCCCAAGCCAGCCTAATCGCGACATTGCGCCAATGATCAGGAGACGTCGGATATCGGCTTGGCCAGCCTTGGTCATCCGCCCCAAACGTTCCTTGCCTCCAGAAGAATGTTGCTTGGGAACAAGACCCAACCAAGCCGCAAAGTCGCGTCCAGTTTTGAACTGTTCCATGTCTGGGCCGAAAGCTTCCACGGCAACGGCCGTCAGCGGTCCAACACCCGGCATGGTCTGAAGCCGGCGCGCCCTGTCTGACTCGGCGGCCAGCGTCTTGAGTTTTGTGGTGCGCTCGATGACACGCGCCGTTTTTTCTGCAATCTGCGTCAGCAGATCCAAGCACTCCTCGCGGATAAGTGCATGCAAGTCGACGGTCTCATCTTCTACAAGGGCCGTTATGCGATTGAGGTGGTGCATTCCTACGGGAAACACATGTCCGTGCTCATATAGAAGCGCCCGCAATGCATTTACATCCGCGGTCCGCTGATGAACCAGTCGTTCACGGCCACGGAATAAGGCTGCGCGAGACTGCTGTTCGAGCGTTTTGGGTTCAACAAAACGCATCTCCGGCTGGCGGGCAGCGATGACGATCGCTTCAGCATCAGCAGCATCATTTTTCTGACGTTTAACGAACGGGCTAACGTACTGTGGCGCGATCAGTTTTACCTCATGGCCAACTGCTTCCATCTCGCGCGCCCAGTAATGCGCGCTGCCGCAAGCTTTAAAAATGACCAGGCAGGGCTCCTGCTGAGCCATGAACACAGAAAACTGCGTTCGCGTCAGCCTTTTGCGGAACTGAACCTCCCCCGTTCGAGGGGGACCATGAACCTGAAAAACATTCTTTGCCAGATCGACCCCAATCATCATATCCTTCATCTCGCCGTCCTCCTCTTCGCGTGGCGTTGAACAACACCACTTTGGCACATTACGATGCCGTCTTGGGAGGGCGGCACCCACTCCATCTCTACAACCGTTGGAAGTGGTGGGGTGACATGGGCGTCTTCGCCCGAATGATGGACGGATTGGCTTCCGAAGCGTTTCACACTGCTGTTCGAGGCGACACAGATCCGGGTATCAAGACCGGTCAGAAGCTCTTGCATGCCGGGCATCTGCTGGACGCCTTGGGCAAACAGCAGCGACAAGCGCTGAACGGCATCGCGCAAGACCGTTTCGGCATCCAACCCCATCTGCGCGATCAAGTCCCCGGTCTGATCGTGGGAACAGCCGCAAAACAGATGCCCGGCCTCATGCGCTTTCATCGCCCGACCCGCCGCCGTGACAGCCTCGGCCAATGCCTGCGCGCCCTGTGCCTCGCTTTCGATCAAGACGCCGTCGCAGTCGAAGATCACCAGATCAAAGCCCTTCATACCATGGCCTCCGCCAATTGAATGCTCAGGGCAAGCTGCGGGTCATCGCTGGTCAGATAACCGGGGCCGCGCGCCAGCCAATGGGCGATTGAGCCCGGATCATTCACCGTCCAAACAGAAAGCCGCTCCAGCGGGAACAGGGCGGTGATACGGTCGAACTCGGCCTCGAACAGCTCTTGCTCGATGGCGATGATGCTGACCAAATCGCGCACCTGCCCGATGACGGCCTCGATCCCCCCATGCCGCGCCGCCCAATTGGCATTGACCGAGATCATGCGGTCAAACTCGGGCGCGATACGGGCAAGCAGATGCAGCACCTGAATATCGAAACTGTGCAATGTCGTGCGAGGCGCAAGCCCATAGTCGCGCAAGATGTCGACCGTCGTCTCGATCAATACCGGATCATAAAAGCCCGTCTCATCGGCCTTGAACTCCGGCATGATCCGAAGGCCCGCACAGGGGGCAATGATTTCCAGCACTTCCGAGAGTATCGGGACGCCTTCATCGATCTCTCCGTCCGGGCCGATCAGACACAGATTGTGACGGCTGGTCTTGGTAAGATAGCGCACAGGGCCATTGGCGGTTGTGGTCCGGTCCAGAGTTGCGTCATGGATGACCAGAACCGCGCCGTCGGCCCCAAGATGCAGGTCGAATTCCACAGCGCCAACCCCAAGGGCCACAGCATTGCGAAAGCCTTCCAGCGAGTTTTCAGCCCAAAGGTTGCGGGCGCCACGATGTGCAATAATCTTTGTCATTGGAGTGTCCTTCATCAACGGATTGTCGGGTCGAGCTTGTCACGCAGCCAGTCTCCAACCAGCGAGATCGACAAGGTTGTCATCATGATCACAAAGGCGGGGCCAAGCATGATCCAGGGCGCACGCGTCAGGTATTCGCGGCCAAAACCAACCATATTGCCCAAAGAGCTTTCTGGCGGCTGCACCCCGAGCCCCAAGAACGACAACCCGCTTTCCATCAGAATGATCTCGGGAAAGGTCAGCGTCATTGATACGATCAGGGTGGAGGCGACATTGGGCAGAATGTGGCGCAGATAGACACGGGCGGGCGTTGCCCCCAGTTGCACAACCGCCGAGGCATAGCCCTGCGCCCCTGCCGAAATCGCCAAGCCGCGCGAGATACGCGCATAGCGTTCCCAGCCATAAAACCCCATCAGCCCGACCAGCAGCAGCATGGACGAGCCAAAGAATGCCAGTACAGCCAAGGACAGGATCAAAAAGGGCAAGGCGGCCTGAAAATCGGCCAGCACAAGAATGAAATGCTCTACAATGCCGCGATACTGCGCGGCCAGAAAGCCCAATGCCGTGCCGAAAAGCGCCGATAGAATGGTCGCGCCAAAGGCAATGAACAGCGATACGCGGATCGACTGGATAAGCCGTGAAAGCACATCGCGCCCCAGTTCATCCGTGCCGAGCAAATGGCCTTCCGACAGCGGTCTGGCCAAACGTGCCGATAAATCCATCTGTGTGATATCATAGGGTCGGATGACATCGGCCAGAACAGCGGTGATGACCATCAAGGCCAGCCAGGCCAGACCCAATGCAACCAGCAACGGCACCTTGAAACCTATGCGGCGGCGGCGCGATGCAGTGATGTCGATTGCGTTATACGTCATAAGGGTTTCCTCAATGTGCAGCGGCTTTTGCGCGCAACCGCGGATCAAGCAGGCCATAGGCAAAATCGACACAAAGATTGGCGATCACCATGGCCGAGGCGATGACCAGCAGCAGGCATTGCACGACGGCCAGATCGCGGTTTGACACGGATACGATCAACAACCGTCCGATGCCCGGCCATGAAAAGATGCTCTCCACCACAACCGCCCCGGCGATCAGCGAACCGACCATAAAGCCGACAATGGTGACAATCGGCACAGAGGCATTGGGCAAGGCATGCCGCCAGACCACATCCCGCCAGCTCAGCCCCTTGGCCATCGCGGTTCGGATATAGGGCTGGCCCAAAACCTCAATCATGGCAGAGCGTGAAAACCGCGCCAGAATGCCGATGCCCCCCACCGACATGGTCAGGATCGGCAGTATCGCATGGCGCCAGCTGTCCTGCCCGCCTGATGGCAGCCATCCCAGCATGACGGCAAAGACCATCACCAGCAAAAGCCCCATGACAAAGGACGGAATTGTAAAGCCGAAGATCGACAGCATGATGACACCGCGATCCGCAAGCGTTTGCCGGTGCAGGGCCGCATAGACCCCGGCAGGGATGCCGATACCAAGCTGGATAATCATGGTTGGCACAGTCAGCGCCAGCGTTGCGGGCAACCGCTCCAGCACCAGATTGATGGCGGGGGATCTGTCGCGCATGGAGATGCCGAAATCCAACTGAACGATGGATTTGAGATAGGCCAGATATTGTTTCCAGATCGGGTCATCCAGCCCCCATTCCGCGCGGAAGGCCGCAACGCTCAGCGTTGGCGCATCCGGTCCAAGCATGATCGAGGCAGGATCCCCCGACAGGCGCAGCACAATAAAGGCAAAGGTCATGACCAACAAGATCGTCAGGACGGCCCGCAACAACCGGGTCAGCATATAGCTTAGCATATCTTGGCCTTTTCAATCATGCGTTTCATGCGGCCTGACCTCGCAGGGGGGTAATCAAATGACAGGCAGCGCTACGGTCCGGGCTTGCGCACAACAGCTTTGGCGCGGTATCCGCACAGGCCGGGGTTGCGAAACGACAGCGCGGATGGAAGCTGCAACCAGACGGACGCTGTGCCGGGTTCGGCGGCTCACCCTTTAGCAATATACGCCCTTCCAGGGCTTGGCCGGGGATGGGCACCGATGACACCAACGCCTGCGTATAAGGATGCAACGGCTGTGCGAATATCACGTCCGAGGAGGCCTCTTCGACGATCCGGCCCAGATACATGACCGCCACCCGGTCACAGATATTGCGCACAACTTTCAGATCATGGCTGATAAAGATCATGGCGATGCCGTGGGTTTGCTGAAGATCGCGCAGCAGGTTCACCACCTGCGCCTGAATGGACACATCCAGCGCCGAGACCGGCTCATCACAAACCAGCAGACGTGGCGATGTTGCCAAAGCCCGCGCAATGATCACCCTTTGGCGCTGCCCGCCCGACAGCTCATGCGGATAGCGCGCACCCTGATCTTGCCGCAAACCGACCTGCGCCATCAGATCCGCGACCCGCTCTTTCAGCTCAAACCCGCGCGCCAGACCATGGATCTCCAACGGCTCGCCGATTTGGTCACCAATGGTAAGCCGCCGGTCGAGCGCCGCCAGCGGGTCTTGATATATCAACTGCATCTGTGCGCGCAGCGATCGCCAAGCCGCCGTTTGCAGCGGTGGCATCGGCTGGCCGTCAAAGAGCACCCGCCCTTCTGTCGGGGGGTCAATCCCCAAGAGCATACGCCCGAGCGTCGATTTCCCCGAACCGCTTTCCCCGACAACCCCGAGCGTTTCACCGGGGGCGAGCGTCAGATCAATCCCGTCCACCGCCCGCACGGGGGCTCCAGATTTGAACATGGTTTTTGGCCCGTCATAGCAACGCACCAGCCCTTGCGCTTCGATCAGGGCAGTCATGCAACGGCCCTTTGACGGGGCAACTCCGGCTCAGCTTGGACCGGCAAGACGGGATGGAAACAGGCCAGCTGCCGCCCGTCGCGTTGTGGCTTTAGTTCGGGGCGCTCGCTGTTGCAAAAGGCGCTGGCCTTGCTGCAACGCGGGGCAAAGACGCATCCTGCGGGCAATTGGCTTGGGTCTGGCACGGTACCATGAATAGGGATCAACCGGTTGCGCGCCCCGTCCAGACGCGGGATCGCATCGAACAAGCCGCGGGTATAGGGATGGCGGGGATGATCGAACATCGCCGAAACATTGCCACTTTCGACGATCCGCCCGGCATACATCACGTTGATGCGGTCACAAATCGCGCCAACCGCGCCCAAATCATGGCTGATAAAGACCATCGCCATTCCGGTTTCCCGCCGCAGCATCGACAATAGGTCAAGGATCTGAGCCTGGATCGTCGCGTCCAGTGCTGTCGTCGGCTCATCCGCAATCAGCAGGTCAGGTTCGCCCGCCAAAGCCATTGCGATCATGACACGCTGGCACTGCCCGCCGGAGAACTCATGCGGGTAAAGATCAACCCGTCGGGCGGCGTTGGGAATGCCGACCATATCCAAAAGGCGGATGGCCTCAATCCGTGCGGCGCGCCGGCCCATCGCGCGGTGCAGGGCCAGACTCTCGGCGATTTGATGGCCCACGCTGCGCACCGGGTTCAAAGAGGATGACGGGTCTTGAAAGATCATCGCGATACGGCCACCGCGCACGGCCTCGACCGAAGCCCGTTTTGTGCCGATCAGCTGCTGCCCCTCAAGGGTGACAGAGCCCGAAACGCGCGCCTTGCCAGGAAGCAAACCAAGGGCCGCCAGCCAGGTAACAGACTTCCCGCAGCCGGATTCACCGACCAGCCCGACCGCCTCGCCACGGCCAATGTCCATATTTATACCGTGAAGAACCTGAACCCCGTCAAAAGCGACTTTCAGATCCCGGATTGAAACAAATGTCATATCAGGCATTCCTTTAAACAAAGGGCGCGGCGAGAGACCCGCCGCGCCAATGATGTCAGGAGGCGCGCCAGTTTTCGGCGCGGAAGTCCATGGCGAAGGCCGGTGCAGCTTTCCAGCTCAGCTCGGACTTCATGCCGGTGAACACGCAGTTCTGATGCAAGACCTGAAAGGCCGGGTCTTCGCGCTCGGTGATCTCCAGCATCCGCGTAAAGGCTTTCTTGCGGGCGGGACGATCAACGGATTTCTGCATGAAGTTCGACAGCTCGTTCATCTCAACATTTGTCCATTCGCCCAATTGCTGCTGCTGTCCATTCGGGCCATGCTGCGCCACAATCGAGGATACCGGATCATTGAAGGTCGCGGAGTTGGACCAGTCACGCACCCCCCGCGCCGTGTCTTGGGAATTCACCTGACCCCAGTTCTCTACCATCTGGATTTCGACGTTCAGACCGGCCTGTTTCCACATCTCGACCATGATCTGCGCATTCGAGACCTGATTGATGTAGTAATTGTTCAACACCCGGAACGGGATGGCATCGCCGTTGTAGCCCGCCTGTTTGACCAGATCGCGCGCCAGCCCCAAATCGAACTGTGGTGCGGTCCAGTCTTTGACAAACATGTCGTCGTAAAATTCCCACTGCAATCCGGCGGGCACGCGGGTCTGGCCGTCCCAAAGCGCGTCAACGATCAACTGGCGGTCGATCGAATGGGTCATCGCGCGCCGGATCAGCGGATCTGCCAGAACGGGATGGGTCTTGTCGAACACCTGGATCCGGTGGTTCAGAATGGTCGAGCCCTGCACTTCCAGACCCGCAGTGTTGCGCACCGCGTCCAGCTGGTCCGGCGGAAGGTCGCAGGCAAAATCATACTCGCCCGACAAAAGGCCGTTCACGCGGCTGGCAACTTCGGGAACCTCGACAAAGCGGATCTGGTCCAACGGAGGGCGACCGCCCCAATATTCATCATGTGCAACCAGTGTCAGCGAAACATCAGGACGGAATTCCGCAACCCGGTAAGGTCCGGTCGTCACTGGCGCATTTGCCCATTCCGCATAGGTGGCGGCTTGTTCCCACGCGCGGCGGTTGGCAATTTGCGAGCCAAAAGCGATCAGCCGCCCCTCTAGCGTCACATCGGGCGAGGCATTGTGGAAACGCACGGTATATTTGTCCACGGCCTCAACCCCGCGCAGCGCGGGCCACAAGCGGCGACCAACACCCGGAACAGCGGCGGGAAGCTCTTTTGCAGTCTTGGGCTTGAAATTTTCTGGATAAAGCGTCTGGCCCCCGTCCGGTTGCGTTCCAGAAAAAACACGCTCATCCGAGAAGGAAAAGACGACATCATCAGCAGTCAGCTCATCACCATTGTGGAATTTGACACCCTGCCGCAGCTTGAGCTCAAGGGTTTTGTCATCCAGCCGCTTCCATTCGGTGGCCAGACCCGGCACGCCGCCCTGATCGCCCATCCAGTTGCGGTTGATCAAACCTTCCCAAAGATTGGGGAAAAACACCCGCTCACCAACATTGGATTGTTCGTTCCAGACATCGAGCGTGTTATTATTGGTGATCTTTTGCACCGCCACTGTGATTGAACGGCGCTGCGACTGGGCAAACCCCATCCGTGGCAAAGCCAGCGCACCCGTAGCGGCCCCCAGTAGGCCAAGAGCTTGACGACGTTGGATAAGCATTGGAAAACTCCTTGAACATATGTCGGCACCAACGGCATCATCGGCACCAATCTCAAGCGTGTTATCCATCTTGCATGTGACAGCTCCGCGACAGGGATATGAACTTTTTGTCTCATGGAGGGCATTGTTGCCCAAGTCCGTCGACGGAGGATTCACTTTGCGAATCCATGCTGTTAGACGCGGTGCATGAGCAAGCCATCTCCCGCCCGCTACCGCACGACGAACTGGTCCAGCTACAACGTGTCGCTGCGCAAGCGGGGGCGCTGCTGATCTGGGTCGACAAGGACATGGTCTGGCGCGCACCGCGTGACGGTCGCCCCGGACGGCCTGTGGTATTTTCCGATGCTGCCATGCAATTCTGCCTGTCGATCAAAGTGTTGTTCAAGCTGCCGCTCAGGCAGACCGCCGGGATGGTGGCGAGCCTGCTGCGGCTGGCGGGCCTGGACTGGCCCGTGCCGGACTTTTCCACCCTATGCCGCAGGCAGGAGACCCTGGCCGTTCAGATCCCTTATCGCCGCGCGGATGGCCCGCTGAACCTGCTCGTGGACAGTACCGAGATCAAGTTCCTCGGCGACGGCGAATGGCAGGCGCGCAAACACGGGGTGCAGGGCCGCCGCCAGTGGCGCAAAGAGCATCTCGCCATGGACCCTGACACATCTGACATCCGCCCCGTGGAATTCACCCCCAGCCGTGATGGCGACCGGCTCGGACAGATCCCGGCAGGCGAGCAGATTGGCACGGTCACTGCCGACGGCGCCTATGACACGCGCCGCTGCCACAAGGCCATCATCGAACGGCAGGCCATTCCGATCCGGAAAAACGGCCGCCTGTGGAAAGACGATTGCGGAGCGGCACGCGCCCGCAACGAAACCCTGCGCGCAACGCGATACTATGGCCGAGCGTTCTGGAAACGCTGGACCGGATACCATACCCGCAGCCGGATCGAGGCGAGGATGCGCTGCCTGAAATCCTTTCGGCGAACGCATCATGGCGAGAGACCCGGACCGCCAGACCGCCGAGTTCCACATCCGCGTGGCATGACGTCAGCGGGGTAAGGGGCACTCATGCCTCAGGCGCGAGTTGCGCAACAACGCCAATCCTCCGCTCATCATCCACGAGAGCAGGCCAAGAAACTATTTCCGAGCAGGGATTTTCATTAAGGCTTCCAAACCCAGTGCCGTCCGATGCGGCAGCCCCAAGGCAACTCGATTGCGCCAGTTCTCGGCATTGCAGCGTCTTGCGAGCATGAACCTTGGGCATCGCGCCAAGACCAATTCCAGAACTCGCAGGGCCACACCGCATTAGTCGCAAAAGAGGGGCTATGCGCAAACAAGGCGACGATAAAAGCGTTGTCGACGTTGCTGTTTCGAACCCAGTTGGCGCGACGATGGCTGGCAGCCTGTAGCCCGTTTATCGGACAATAATCTTAGAACCTGCTCAGCGATTTCATCAAAATCACAGCCCGATAATAAGAATTCCGTCCCGCGCCTTAGGTTCTCCCAAGTAAAAGCCTATAAATCCGTAAAAAGCGGTCCTTTGCAGTTGATCGGACTGGATAATATTGTTCAACCAGATTTTGACGCCTGATCCCCAACAACGGCGGGCTAGGACTGGCCTTGGGTACGCCAATAAATCCTCGCCATTTCCTAACCATCGGCATGCACAACCCTTAGGAAGTCAGAGCCTGAAATATACCCGACATTGCAAGATGTGGACCCCCGACATGTGTTTTGATCGATCGCCAAACTCGAGCGTTCCGATCCCACCAGATCACAGGAGCAAACAGCACCCAGTCGACTTATCAAAAAATTGTGGATTACGGGTAGGTTATCCACAATGCAGTCGCGGTCGACTGATGTTTTTTCGCCGACCCCATTTATCTTAAGGAGACGACATCTCAGCTAGAAAGAAGCCAACCTATGACAAAGCCAAAGAAAACCGTGTTGAAAATCACGATGCTCGAGACGGAGAAGAAGGAGATTCTTGAGGCGAGCAGCGACTTCGGTTTCAGCACCATGTCACAGTTTGGGTAATCCCCCCCGAAAGTAAGGGGCTGCGGAAGTAGAATTTTCTCGGCAAGATGAACGAGGAGATTTTGAATGAAAATGACCAGATATAGCGAACCCCAGATCCTTGCGATCCTGCGCCAAGCCGAAGGTGGTGTGCCGGTGGCCGAGCTTTGCCGTGAACATGGCATGAGCAATGCGTCGTTTTACAAATGGCGTGCGAAGTATGGTGGCATGGATGCATCCATGGTCAGCCAGATGAAAGCCATGGAGGAAGAGAACCGCAGGCTGAAGCGGATGTATGCAGATCTGAGCATGCAGGCGGACTTATTGAAGGAAGCCCTCGGAAAAAAGTAACGGGGCCATCTCAGCGCCGCGAGATGGCCGAAACGGCGGTAGAGCGACGGGGCGTCAGCATCGCGCTGGCGTGCCGGGCCTTCGAGGTCAGCGAGACCTGCTATCGTTACAGCCCGAAGCTGAAAGACGAGAACGAGGTGATCGCCGATCTGCTGACAGGGCTGACGGATGCGCGCAAGACTTGGGGATTTGGCCTGTGTTTCCTGCATTTGCGCAACGTGAAGGGGCATCCGTGGAACCACAAGCGGGTCTACCGGATCTACTGTGAGCTGGAACTGAACCTGCGCATCAAGCCGCGCAAGCGGCTGAAACGGGAGAAGCCTGACGTTCTGGCGGTCCCGAACAGACCGAATGTGACCTGGTCCATGGACTTCATGGCGGATCGCCTCGGCGACGGCAGGGCTTTTCGGCTTTTGAATGTGTTGGACGACTTCAACCGCGAAGGGCTGGGGATCGAGGTTGATTTCTCGCTCCCTGCCGAACGGGTCATCCGCAGCCTTGATCGCATTATCGAATGGCGCGGAAAACCGGGCACGATCAGGGTCGACAATGGGCCGGAATATATCAGCGAAACACTGAGAAAATGGGCTGAGAAACATAGTGTTACGATCCAGCACATCCAACCCGGACAGCCCCAGCAGAACGCCTATGTCGAGCGCTACAACCGGACGGTTCGGCATGAATGGCTGGATCAATACATCATCGAAAGCATCGAGGAGGCTCAGGATCAGGCCACACAATGGCTCTGGACATATAACAACGACCGCCCGAACATGGGCATCGGCGGCATCACACCCGCTATGAAACTGAAAATGGCCGCGTAAGTTCTACAGATGCACCCCGTTAAAAAGGGGGCGATTACCCGACGAGCAACCAATCGACGTGTGACTTTGCTAGATGTGGCCGCTTCGTCCGCACAGCCGCCCTCTGACCAACCAAAATGCTGCACGATGTGTCCAACGGCTGCTTCAGGGAAGCTGCAATGCAGCACTTGGATCACCGGTCAACGGCAGGTCTGGGCCGGTCACGACACTACTATTCCTTCGGCGTTACATCCCTCATACCATTCTGCAACAGCAGGGCCACTTGGTCGGAGGTGAACTTGAACCCCTGCCCGTCCGGGATGCGTTCGGCCGAAACCGGGTACTTTGGGCGGCGGGGGTCGATGCCTGTGATCTTGAACCGCTCGCGCGCAGTGCTGAACTGGCGGCCGTAATCGGCGGGTGACAATCCGAAGGCCTCGGCCAGCGCCTCAAATCGTAGCCTTTCCGGGTCGAGGGCGGTACCATCTGGCAGAGGAATAGACACGCGGAAGGCTGCATCGAAACCCCATCGCAGATCCACGCCAGTGATGTCTTGGGCCTCGACCACGAGACCATGGCGGGCAGCGACATCTTGGCAGGCCTTCAGCATCTCGCGCTGTAGCCGTTGGCAAAGCACCTGGGTCAGGTTTCGTGGGGGTTTGGTGTCAGGCATAGGGCGGTCGAACCTCGAGGTTTTCAACCAGTGCTACAGCACGCGCAGATCCCGATCAAACCCTGACGACTGCGCGAGGTCTAGATGGTCATTGGGAAGGGTGCGGAACTCGATCATTCGGCGATGTTGCCACGGGGGATTGCCCCGTCGCAAACGCAAAAGGCCCCCTGGGTTTCAGGGGGGCTCTGTAAACGTTGACGTGGCGTTGACGTAAAACGGGTGTGCTTATACACAAGCGAAACGCTCAACATTTAAGTCTTTGATATCATTTAGGATTTTGGTTGCGGGGGTAGGATTTGAACCTACGACCTTCAGGTTATGAGCCTGACGAGCTACCGGGCTGCTCCACCCCGCGACGGTTGGGCGCTTTGTTGGGCCCTATAGTGCCCCTTGTGTAGGATTGGGGTCATTTTTGTCATCGTTATGAGAGATACGTTTCTTACTAGGTTTGGCGGTGACCTACTCTCCCACGTCTTAAGACGCAGTACCATTGGCGCGGCGGCACTTAACTGCCGAGTTCGGGAAGGGATCGGGTGTTTTGCTCGCGCTATGACCACCAAACCGAGAAAGAAACGTTTTCCTGAGGTATTCAGGAAGTAACAACATCAGTGATAAAGCTATGCGGCTTTATCATTGTTCCATGTTCTTACACTGCCGTCACTTTGTGACGTAGTGATGTTTGCTTTTGACTTTATTTCCGAATGCTTGGTTCATATGAACCTTGCTTTTTCTGGATCAAATCAAGCCTATCGAGCAATTAGTACCAGTCAACTGAATGCATTGCTGCACTTACATCTCTGGCCTATCGACGTGGTGGTCTTCCACGGCTCTCAAGGGAGATCTTGTTTTGAAGGGGGCTTCCCGCTTAGATGCCTTCAGCGGTTATCCTGTCCGTTCATAGCTACCCAGCACTACCATTGGCATGATAACTGGTCCACCAGTGGAACGTTCACCCCGGTCCTCTCGTACTAGGGGCAACTCTTCTCAAATCTCCTACACCCACGGCAGATAGGGACCGAACTGTCTCACGACGTTCTAAACCCAGCTCACGTACCTCTTTAAACGGCGAACAGCCGTACCCTTGGGACCTGCTCCAGCCCCAGGATGAGATGAGCCGACATCGAGGTGCCAAACGATGCCGTCGATATGGACTCTTGGGCATCATCAGCCTGTTATCCCCAGCGTACCTTTTATCCGTTGAGCGATGGCCCTTCCACTCGGGACCACCGGATCACTATGACCGACTTTCGTCTCTGCTCGACTTGTCAGTCTTGCAGTCAGGCTGGCTTCTGCCATTGCACTCAACGAGCGATTTCCGACCGCTCTGAGCCAACCTTCGCGCGCCTCCGTTACACTTTAGGAGGCGACCGCCCCAGTCAAACTACCCACCACGCAGGGTCCCGGATCCGGATAACGGACCGCGGTTAGACATCAAGAGTAAGAAGGGTGGTATCTCAAGGGAGGCTCCACGAGAACTAGCGTTCCCGCTTCAATGCCTACCACCTATCCTGCACATCTCAATCCTGATGCCAGTGCGAAGCTATAGTAAAGGTGCATGGGGTCTTTCCGTCTAACCGCGGGAAGTGTGCATCTTGACACACAGTTCAATTTCGCTGAGTCCACATCAGAGACAGCGGGGAGATCGTTACGCCATTCGTGCAGGTCGGAACTTACCCGACAAGGAATTTCGCTACCTTAGGACCGTTATAGTTACGGCCGCCGTTTACTGGGGCTTCAATTCAGAGCTTGCACCCCTCCTTTTAACCTTCCAGCACCGGGCAGGCGTCAGACCCTATACGTCGTCTTACGACTTCGCAGAGCCCTGTGTTTTAAGTAAACAGTCGCCACCCCCTAGTTTGTGCCCCCCACCTCTAGTTGCCTAAAAGTGGGGCCTCCTTCTCGCGAACTTACGGAGGCATTTTGCCGAGTTCCTTTGATGTGGTTCTCTCAAGCGCCTTGGTATTCTCTACCTGTCCACCTGTGTCGGTTTAGGGTACGGTCTTATAGAGGGGCTATTTCCAGGGACCACTCAGCAGCCTACCCAATCCGATAAGGGTAAACTACCTCTGCAATCCGTCACCACCTCACGGCCCAGGAATATTAACCTGGTTCCCATCGACTACGCCTTTCGGCCTCGCCTTAGGGGCCGGCTTACCCTGCTCAGATTAGCTTTAAGCAGGAACCCTTGGACTTTCGGCGAGAGGGTCTCTCACCCTCTTTGTCGCTACTCATGTCAACATTCTCGCTTCTGATCTCTCCACCGGATGCCTTACAGCCCGGCTTCACAGAAAGCACATTGTGTCCGTAATACCCGAAGGTACTAAAGACACAGCGTCCTATATCACAGAACGCTCCGCTACCACGTGTATTGCTACACATCCTGAGCTTCGGCTCGTAGTTTGAGCCCCGTTACATCTTCGCCGCAGGACAGCTTATCTAGACCAGTGAGCTGTTACGCTATCTTTAAAGGATGGCTGCTTCTAAGCCAACCTCCTGGTTGTTTTGGCCGTCCCACATGCTTTCCCACTTAACTACGAATTAGGGGCCTTAGCTGCAGGTCAGGGTTGTTTCCCTCTTCACGACGGACGTTAGCACCCGCCGTGTGTCTCCCGGATAGTACTCATCGGTATTCGGAGTTTACTTAGACTCAGTAAGGCTGTGGGCCCCCATCATCCATGTAGTGCTCTACCCCCAATGGTATTCGTCCGAGGCGCTACCTAAATAGCTTTCGCGGAGAACCAGCTATCTCCAAGTTTGATTGGCCTTTCACCCCTAGCCACACGTCATCCAGACCCTTTTCAACGGGTGTTGGTTCGGACCTCCAGTAAGTGTTACCTTACCTTCATCCTGCACATGGCTAGATCACTTGGTTTCGGGTCTAATCCAACGAACTCATGCGCCCTTTTAAGACTCGCTTTCGCTGCGCCTACACCTATCGGCTTAAGCTTGCTCGTTAGACTAAGTCGTTGACCCATTATACAAAAGGTACGCCGTCAGGACTGATGTCCCTCCGACTGCTTGTAGGCGTCCGGTTTCAGGTACTGTTTCACTCCCCTTGTCGGGGTGCTTTTCACCTTTCCCTCACGGTACTGGTTCGCTATCGGTCAGTAAGGAGTACTTAGCCTTCGGGGGTGGTCCCCCGATCTTCAGACAGGATTTCACGTGTCCCGCCCTACTTAATATGTCCCTTGGAGCTTCGTATACGGGGCTGTCACCCTATATTGCTGGCCTTTCCAGACCATTCTACTCACTCTTCAGGGCTCGGCTGGTCCGCGTTCGCTCGCCACTACTAGCGGAGTCTCTATTGATTTCCTTTCCTCCGGGTACTTAGATGTTTCAGTTCCCCGGGTTTGCTCTAAAACCCCTATGTATTCAGGATTAAAGTACCTGGTTCACCTCATTATAAGCAACCTTGCGGTTATTATAACAAAATGTCAGGTGGGTTCCCCCATTCGGAGATCTATGGGTCAAAGCCTATTCCCGGCTCACCATAGCTTAACGCAGGGTATCACGTCCTTCATCGCCTCTTACTGCCTAGGCATCCACCAAACGCCCTTTTCGCGCTTGATTTGATCCAGAAAGAGCAAGGCTCCGACATAAGTCAAAGCCCAACCAATTCCGGCGACGGCCCGAGAAGGCCGTCCAAATTGTTCTAATAAAAGAACAAAGTGTCAAAAGCTGTATACTTTCCCATGCTTCGATCCTCGTAAGGATCTAAGCGGTTAGTGTACTAGACTTGGAACAATATCACTTCGAAGCAGATGCTT